>CANJKA010000004.1 GCA_947474675.1 Flavobacteriales bacterium | reverse complement strand
TGTTGAATGGATAACTTTTGGACATAATTTCACTGTTAATTTAACAAATTCTACAGGGTTTGGAGAGACACAGTTTATTCCTTATACTTTTCAAGATTGGTCAAAAGGTCAATTTAGGCTTGGTTTCTGTATAGGAAGAAAATACATGAAGGAATAATTATTTTATATCAAATAGTAAAATGAAAATTATGAAAAAGAAAATATTATTTATTGTTTTTATTGGAATTATTTCAGTTAAGTTCCTTTTAACTTCTTGTGCAAAAGAGAAAGCTCCGGCCCCAATAGTCCCGATTGGTATAGTGCTTACTACAGATTGTCCTGATACGATTTTTTATTCTACACAAATAAAACCTTTTATAGATATTAATTGTGCAACTTCTAGTTGTCATAGTGCTTCAACTCACGCTGCTGGGTATGATTTATCTAACCATGCCAATGTTTCAGCAAATTTAGATATTATCATTCAGTCTATGGATCCAACTTCTGGATTAACATTGATGCCACTTGGTGGTGCAATTATTGATGCTACAACTCTTAGTCAAATTAAATGTTGGAAAGGCCAAGGTAAATTAAATAATTAGTAATAAATAAATTTAAAAAATAAACCAATGAAAAAAATATTTTATCCATTAGTTGCAGGAGTACTTTTGATTACTTCAGCTTTCGTGTCAACTGTTTCAACAGATTGGAAAATTAAACCTGATTTTTCAATTAAATTTATAAGTAAAGATCCTTCCGGAATTTTTAAAGAATTTACTGGAACAATTAAGTTTGACGAAGCTGATTTAGCGACTTCAAAATTTGATTTATCTATTCCAGTTTCTTCAATTAGTACTGGTAATGGAATGATGAATAAAAAAGCACAAATTGAAGAATGGTTCAATTCTGCAAAATTTCCTGCAATTACATTTGTTTCTACTAAAATTGAAAAATCAACTACTGGTTATTCTATAACAGGTAATTTAAAAGTAAAAGGAACTTCTAAAGCAATTAAGATACCAGTTGTTTATACTCATTCTGGTGAAACAGCTAAGTTTACGGGTGCCTTTAATGTGAAACGTACAGATTATAAGATTGGACATGCAAGTGAAGCTGTTCCAGATGTGATGAAAATTGAGTTTAGTGTTCCTGTTTCTAAAAAATAAATTATGTTAAAAAAATCTTTATTATTGGGAGTTACATCTGGAGTTTTATCTGGAATTGCATCCGTTATTTTTGCTGGAGTTTACAAAGAAACTATGTTTACTGATTTTTCACCAGTGGTTTCTACTATGAATTTGATGGGAGCGTGTATTTTTGGTTGTGTTCTAGCATCTGTAGGTTATTTTGGAATCATGAAGTTTATGCCTAAAAATGGGAATGTAGTTTTCAATTTGATTTTTACTTTTTTAACTTTTGCAAGTATTTTAAGTCCAATCGCATATAAATTTCCACCTGCATTAGATGTTCCAGGGATTGATGAAATAACTATGCTCTTCATTCCCTTTGCAATGACTCTTCATTTTTTTCCTGCTTTAATTTGGTTTACCGTTAAACCAATTTTTTTTAAAGCTTAAATTTTTTATTTTAAACTATAATTATAAAACCAAACTAATGAAAAAAAATTACATTATTTTATCTGCACTTGTTTTGACTGCTGGTATGTTTTCATTTCAAAAATCAGGAAATGGAAAGGTGGAATCATATTTAAAAGGGCATCATTTTTATCCAACAGGACTTAATATCGGTTCAGTTGCTGGAGCTCCAGGAGAATCTAGTTGTACTTCTTGTCATTCAGGGAATACTCAATCTGGTGCAAGTGTTAATACATTGACAGTTTTATCAGGTACGACTCCAGTTACGCATTATACTCCTGGTGCTACTTACAATGTCGGATTGACAATGAGCCCCGTACCTACTAGAAGAGGATTTCAAGCAGTTGCGATGAATTCTTCAAATACTGTTGTTGGGACAGTTGGAGTTTTGGTTGGAGCTAGAATAGTTTCAAATAGAGCAATGCATTCATCAAATGCCGATGTTGCATGGTCTTGGACATGGACTGCTCCAAGTACAGATGTAGGAAATGTAACTTTCTATGTTGCAACTATGGCAGCTGGTGGAGCATCTAATCAAACTGGTGACGTTGTTTATTTATCTCAACATGTTTTAACTGCTTCTGCAGGTTTGACTGAACAAGTTAAAGACAAATATAATTTTAATGCAGGTTATTCGTCTTCAAATAATTCTGTAATAATGGATTTCAATTCATTAGTAGCGGGTGAAATGTATTTTAATTTAGTTGATTTAAATGGCCGTTCTGTTTTTACTTATAAGATGGGAACTTCTTCAATTGGATCTAATAATGAAAAAATTGTTTTACCAGAAGATTTGAAAAATGGTATGTACGTTGTAAATATGTTTGTGAATAACAATGCAATGGAACAAAAAATAATGATTCAAAAATAATATTTTAGATTCAAGTCTTAAAGATGTAAGATTTTAAGACTGAGTTTTAGTAAAATTTAAAAATCCGATTACTTTAATTAGTGATCGGATTTTTTTGTGTTAAGAGTCTTTTAATCTTTTATCTTACTATCTTGAGTCTACTTTACATTCCCAATCGTCTATTTACTAATCCTTTTACTTTTTTAAATAGTTGAAAAGGAGAATAAGTTCTCCATTCGATATCTTCTAATTCACCCCCAAGAACAAAATAATTGTCAATATTTATTCTTTGAAACTCATTGATGACATGATCGTGAAAATTAACAGCTGCAATCCATCCATCTTCTACTTCATCAAACCATTCTTCGTAATAACAATCGTCTGAATAATGAAAATTTAATACATTTTCACCTATTAATATAAATTTATTGATCCCAAGATTCATCATGGATTCAAGGACGTCTCTTTTGAAAGTCATGATGTCATTTTCTATTGCGTCATTCCATTCACCAATTAATTCTATTATTGCATAACCGTCTTCATAATCGACAAATAAAATTTTTAAAAATAGAGTAGGGGATCCCATTGAATCCCATTGAGGATGTATATAAAAATTATAGATTGAATTATGGAATTCAAACTCACTGTACTCTTGATTATAGAAAGGAGATGAAGGATCGTCCGAAGCGATATAATAATTTCTCCAATCAAAAAATGGTTCAACTAAATGCATATGCCAAATTTAATTTAAGTTTGCAAATTTAAAGCATTTTTTGCTTAAATTTATTGATTACTTTTACATAACTAATTTAAGATTCATTAATAAATTTATCATTCATTTTATAACTAACTGATTATGAAAATCAAGCATTTTTTATTTTTTATTACTTCTATTGTTCTTTTATCTTCCTGCGGTAATTCTGGAGATCGTGAATTAAAAGAATATGTTTCGTCATTTATTCATGAAAACCATTCTGTTGCTTTTTTTGGAAAAGCGGATTTACATGCTATTTTAAACAAGGCTGGTTATAAAAATATTCCAATGATTGGAAATAGAATTGAGGATGAATTAAAATCATTTGATAAATGTATTGATATCGATTCACCAATTTATTTTGCTGTTGAAGGACCTTTTTCTACTACAGCAATTCCTCAAGCTTTTTATGCATTTATTGATGTTAGAAATGCCGATTCATTGGTTTCTAATTTAACGAAAAAAGGATATGATTTTGACAAAGAAGGGGATATTAACTACTCTTCTTTTGGTGAATTGACATTAGGTGTAAAAAAAGATTTAGCAATTCTTGTTTCTAAATCTAAGGAAGGAGAAGTAAAAGATCTATTAGAAAAGGCTTTTGAAATGACAACAGGTGATCTTTCTGAAGGAAAGGTTGATGAAATGTTGAATGAAAAAGGAGATCTTGTTTTAGGGATGAGTATTGAGTCAATGTATGCAAGTTCTGATACGCAATTAGAAAAATTATCTGAAGCTAAAAAAAGTGAACTGAAAGAAATGGTTGCTGATTCTTATAGTCAATCAACAATTAATTTTGAAAATGGTGCTGTTGTAATTAAATCTAAAAATTATTTTTCGGAAGCATTGAAAAAAAGATTGTTTTTGAAGCCTAATCCTAAAGCAGACATTGTTAATAAATTAGGTTATGGAGATGCATTAGTAGGTTTTTCATTAAATTTCGACATGGTAAAACTTCAAAGTCTTTTAAATGATTTTGCACCAGATGCTCTAACTGATTTGGCGAAAATATTTAATAGAGAGAATGAATTAATGTTGCTTGGAGAAGATCCTTTATTAAGTGTAAGCAATGGGCAATTAGGTTTTGTGATGTTAGGTGAGCCTTCAAGTGATCAAATTATTCCTAATTTTAATGGTTTTGTAGGATTAAATAAAAACGGGAAATTATTAGCTGAATTAGCGATCATGAAATTCCCTAGTAATACTGCTGTAGTTAATATAACAAAAAATGCTTTTTGTTATTATTCATCTCCAAGTTTTTCACCTTCTGTTGGGAAAAGATTAATTATACCAAATGGGTGTGAAAATTTTGGAAAAAAATCAATGACTGGTTTTATTAATTTTGAGGGGAAAGATTTGTCCTCTTTTGATTTTGAGGGCGGTGCGAAAATTATCAGTATTATAAAATATATTAATATCGAAGTTGATGAAGACGGATCTATTATCTATATTAAATCTAAAAAAGGGAAAGAGAATATTTTAAAAGAATCTGTTGATTTTCTTATTAAAGAATTATTGGATTAAACATCTTTTTTAAATTAATATAATTTCATTTTAAGCCAAAAATAATTTATTATTTTTGGCTTTTTTAATTTTCAATCAAAAAACAATCGTATGCTATCAAAAAAGGAATGGAACATATTAAGTGATAAGGAAAGTAGAGTTGTTCTCTTAAAAGGAACGGAAATGCCTTTTACGGGAGACTTAACTGATAATAAATCTAAAGGTGTATATGTTTGTCGACAATGTGAAGCAGAATTGTATCTCTCAAGTGATAAATTTGATTCAGGTTGTGGTTGGCCATCTTTTGATGATCAGATTGATAATTCAGTAAAACATATATTGGATAAAGATGGTTCGAGAATTGAAATTGTGTGTTCTAATTGTGAGGGACACTTAGGACATGTTTTTAAAGGAGAAAGATTTACATCGAAGAATACTCGTCATTGTGTAAATTCTATATCATTAAAATTTATTAAAGGAGATTAGAATCGAAAGTTTTCTGTATTAAAAAAGGCTATTTGAATTCTCAAATAGCCTTTTTATATTGTATTTTAATTATTGTCTTATTTTATAGGGGTAACAACAGGAACAATCACAGGGGCAGTAGCGGGATCAAAAGACATGTCTAAGATTCTCGCTTCAGTTCTTCTGTTTAATTGATGTAGAATTTCAAATTTAACTTTGTCGGTTTTTTCAAAAGATTTAATAAATGCTTCGGTTAAGATTATTATTTCTCCTGTTGAAGGATCAAGCCATTTACCTGGTATGTTTTCACCTTTACCAGCAGCAACTAATCTTCTTGGATCAATTCCTTTTTCTGTTACTAAATAGTTAACACATTCTTTTGCTCTGTTTTCTGAAAGCAATTGATTTGCAGGAACAGTTCCTCTACTATCTGTATGAGAACTTAATTCCAGAACCATTCCAGGGTATTTTGTCAAAAGATCATAAACATAGTTTAAAGAATCTTTTGAGTTAATAGTAGAATCTACTAGTAATGTAGCTTTGTTAAAAGGATATCTTACTTCAGGTAAACGAATTGGATCAGGAGGATTAATAGGTGCTAATTCTAATTCATAAATAAAACTTTGGCTAAAATTTAAACCAGATGTAGTAAATTTTGCCCCTGTTTTGTTTTCATAATAACCTTCTTTACTAATTGAGATTGAAAAGTCAAGATTTTCTAAAATCATCCGGTCTCCATTAGGTCTTTTATCCCAAAATATTGAACCATCTTTTTTAGTGTATCCTTCCCAAGAACTAGCCGCGTCGGGTCCAGTTACAGTTATTTTTACATCTGCAATTTTAACAGCTTTTTTCCCAACTTCACTAACAATTACTTTTAAGTCAAATAAGTAAGGAGGTATATCATAAGAATATATATCTGCATCATTTTCAGATCCACCGTTTGTATTTTTTCTTTCAGAAGTAAAAAAACCTTTTTTTGCTGTATATTCAATTAAAGAATAATCATTGTTTTCAGAATTTATAGGATATCCCATGTTTTTAGGATTTTCCCATTTATTTTGATCTCCTACTTTAGTCGCAACGAAAATATCTAAACCTCCTAATCCAACAATACCATCTGAAGCAAAATATAGATTTCCATTTTTCGCATAAGTTGGAAACATTTCATTCCCTGCAGTATTAATTTCAGGCCCCATATTTACAGGTACAGACCAAGTATCTGTTTTCTTTTCATAAGTGGAACTCCACAAATCTCTTCCTCCGAAACCTCCTGGAAGATCAGAAACAAAAATCAAGAATTTTCCATCAGGTGAGACACATGGATGGCCAACTGTAATAGTGTCATTTTGTGTTAAAAGTATTTTTTTAGGATTTCCCCATTCAGTTTTACTTTTTTGTTCTGATACCCAAATTTCACAACCAAGATTTTTCTTTTTAACATTTGGACATCTAGTGAAAAACATTGTTTTAAATTTTTGATCAAAACAAACTGTTCCTTCATTGTCGATTGTATTAATGTTTTCACCTACTATTAGTTCAGGTTGACTCCAGTTACCTTTAGCATCTATTGTTGACACCCAAATATCCATATAAACATCACCAGATCTTGAATCGATTTTAGAATCACTTTCTCCCATAACTCCAGGTCTACTAGAGCTAAAATACAGTTGAGTTGTTTTTGAATCACCAAACACTGGAGACATATCAAACCCCGTTTTATTTAAAGAAGTTTGTGCTTGAATTACGTGTAATGTTTTATCTTCTTTTATATCTTTAACCGCTTTACAAGAAGCAATTCCTATCTCCCCTTTTGTGTTTTTAGGGTCCGCAATTATTGCTAAAGCTTTGTACAATGTGTAATTTTTAATTGCTTTTTCTAAATCGCCCATCATACGATACATTTCACCATTATAAAAATACACAAGAGGCTCAATTTCAAAATAATCTAAATCGATTGCTCGATTATACCATTCTATAGCTTCTTTAAACATTTCAGTATGTCTATAGCTTTCGGCTATTTTATAAGCCATCTCAGATTTTTTACCTTTTTGTTTTGGACCTTTTCCTGCTAATTTCTTATACGCAGCCTCCAAGGCAGTTACTCCAGAACTATAGTTCTGACCAGTAAATTTCGCTTCAGCTTTTACAATACTGCTTTGAGAGAAAGTTGTTAAATTATAACTTAAAAAAGTGAAAATTAAAAGTAATCTGTAAATCATAACTATATTTTATTGCATATATGGATGGCGAAGTAACATAAAATTTTCATAAAAAACAATTTTTATTAGAAATTATCTTTTTTTTATACGTAATAACACGTAATTTTAGAGTTGTATTTTTTTAACTTTCAATCGTATATGTTCTCCATTTCTGAAGAATTTTTTCGAAACCTTCAACTAATTCTGAATCAAACTGTAACATCTCTCCTGTATGAGGATGTTTAAAACCTAAAGTTTTTGCATGTAATGCTTGTCCAGGTATTAAATCAAAGCAGTTTTCGATGAATCTTTTATACTTCGTATGCGTTGTTCCTCTAACTATTTTATCTCCTCCATATTCGTTATCGTTGAACAAAGGATGACCAATGTGTTTTAGATGTGCTCTAATTTGATGCGTTCTTCCTGTTTCTAATTTACATTCAATTAGTGTTACTAGTCCAAATCGTTCAAGAACTTTGTAATGAGTAACTGCGTGCTTTCCGTAATCACCGTCAGGAAATACGGTCATCACCTTCCTGTTTTTCAAAGATCTGCCTATGTTTCCTGTTACTGTTCCATTTTCTGCTTCAACATTTCCCCAGACTAATGCGTTATATCTTCTTTCAGTTGTTCTATCTGCAAATTGTTTCGCTAAATGGGCTAAAGCATGTTCTGTTTTTGCTATAACCATTAATCCAGTTGTGTTTTTATCTAAACGATGAACGAGACCAGGTCTACCGAAGTAATCTTGAATTCGATAAGGTAAATTATCAAAATGATATACCATTGCATTTACAAGAGTTCCAGTATAATTTCCATATCCAGGATGAACGACCATATTTGAAGGCTTGTGAACGATAGCAAGATATTCGTCCTCATATTCTATATTAATTGGAATGTTTTCAGCAATGAGCTCAATTTCTCTTATAGGATAAGGCATAACGATTGATATTTCATCGCCTGGTTTTACTCTATAATTTGGTTTAATTGCAGTTTTGTTTACCAAAACGTTACCATTTTTAGCAGCAAATTGTATTTTATTTCTAGAAGTATTCGGTAATCGATCTAATAAAAATTTGTCTATCCTCAATATTTCTTGTCCTGGATCTACTTTGAAATGATAATGTTCAAATAATTCATCTTCTCCGTTTTCTTCATTCTCAATATCTTCGAAATCTTCTTGCATCAGTATTTTATAACTTTGTAAATTTTATTTTTAGAATCTAATGTTTTAAATAAGTAGACTCCTTCAGGATAATTTGATAAGTCTATTTCAGTATCTTTTGTTGAAAGTAATAATTTACCTTGAAGTGAATAAATTTCAAATCCCTTGAAATCTTGAGAAGTATTTCTAATACTAATAAGTCCAGATGACGGGTTCGGAAATAGGACAATTTCTGAATTATTAATTTTTTTTTCTGTAACTCCAAGTTCATTATCCATGGCAGTTGAAAAAACAGGTCGCATCATAATAGATCCTTCAATTTGTGAATTATTCCATGTGCTACCTGAATTGTTACTGTAAAAATTATTACTATTAGTCACGATGTTTTTATCAAAACCAATATTTAATCTTTGAGCATCGAATTGTTTCCATCCTATATAAAAAGGACCACTAACTTTAACTTTTAAATCGTTATTGAAGTAATATGTATAAAAACCATTGTTTGAACTAGGGTAAATAGGTGATCTTGGGAAAAAAGTTTCATCCTGATAAATTATATCTCCAGGAATCCCATTGTTATCATTCCAAACGGTTAATAGAAATAATTTATTTGAAACATCATAAGCAGTTTCTACAAAATTTGTCATTATACCAATAATAGAATCAGATTCATAAGAAATAAATTTAACCGCTAGTTCAGATTGGGTTCCTGTACAACCATAAGCCGCTTCAGCAGATCCGTCATCATAGCTATAATAATTCCCAAAATACTGAGTACTAAATGTTGAATCGTTCTGATTAAAATTAGGAAATTGAGATGCTGCTGTTCCAATAATTTTGAAGCTAGCCTTTGTTCCAGTTTTGTTTTCATCAAAATGATATCCAGTAGAAAGATCGTGAAAAGTTGAGTAATTAGTTCTTGGAGCATAGTTTAATTCATTATTAGATAACGAATTGCCTGTTATAGCAAACGAATTTTCCAGTAAATTATTATATTCTACATATATCTTTCCTGGAGTAGAGTTGTTTTCGGGGATATTACTTCCATTTCTAATTACAAGGTTTACATTCGATGACATTTTACCTGAAAAATTATTTTTATAATGGTCCCATGGCACAGAAGTGTAATCTTTCAAAAGTGTTGTTATTGGGTATACCCAAGCAAAATCTTTGAATAATGTATCTTGTTGTCCTGATAAAGTTCTTAGATTAACATAGTCCAAATTAAAAACATCAAAATCTCCAGATAATTGTCCGTAATTTTTAAATCTAAATTGAAAATCTTTTTTAAAATATTGTGCGTTTTTTATACAGATATGGCCGACGTTAAAATCTGTGTTTATTGATCCGTTTGTACTCCAAATCCACATCCATTGATCTAGATCACGAACATAAAATTCTAAAACTAATGAATCACTTGCATCTGGAGTTTCTCCAAAACCACCTGATTGATAAAGAAAACTTAAATAGATTGAATCACTTGCTGTATTCAAAGATAAGTCGATCGGTTTAGATGTTAAATAATCACCATAATTGGTAATTAATGATCCCGGTTGATAAGGATGCCCATTTTCATCTAAACCATCAAATGTAGCAACTCCAATAGACCATGGATTTGAAGCAAATCTATAATTATGGTAAGCATTGTTATCGATCCATAATTTATTCGGGTCAATAATTGATTTAAAAAATTGAGTAGCAGAATCTTGAGTTATGTCTGGGGAAATTATCCATATTGTATCTGAAATATCTGTAGGATTTTCTAATGAATCATAAATATAGTATGGAGGATATACAACAGTTGACACATAGTTTATTGGATAACTTGTTAAGCTTCCAATTTTAATAGTACTTGAAGGTAAAGGGGAGTCTGTATGAGTTAAATGATCAATACTATAAGTTCGTCTAAACGTAGCTTGAGTAGTGTAGGTTGAATCTTTAGAAAGTTGAATATCTGTAATGTTATTAAGAAGATGGAATTTTTTAATTGATGTTACTCCAGGATCTGTAAAATTTGAATTGTATTGTTGGAATTTGTTTTTACTAAATTCATCAAAAAATGGAAGAGTTAAAGTGTCTGTATAGTAAATGAATGTGCTATCAAAAGAGGAGGAACTTGATTTCTCATTATTTTTATTTAAATGATTATTTGTTTTAACAATATATGGATTAGATAACAAAGAGCTAATTCCTTCTTCTTGAGAGAAGAGGTTGTAACTTATATTAAAAATAAAAGAGATAAATACTGCTATCTTCATAAATACTTGTTTAATACGAATTAATTATTCTAGTTTTTTTATCAATTAAATAATATACATTAAACTGAACCTTTCTTTAATTATTGTATAAAATTGATTTTTAAATCTGAATATTTTATTCGTTTTTAAAATGAGGTGTCGCAAAAACACTCACCCTTGTTCCTGAAGGAGATAATACACCTTCTAAAAATTCTGGAGTTTGTTCGTTAATTCTTGCAGATAATGAGTCTTCATGAGTTAAGCAATCTGGACAGATAAATCCAAAATCTAAGTTTGAAATATTAGAAAGACTATCGCGAGCTGCAGAAATTGTTAACCCATAAAGATTAGGAATCTGAACAGGCTCTCCGCCTTCATTACGACCTATTATTAATAAAATAACAGATCCTATTTGTATTTTTTGTCCTTCTTTAATTATACTCCCTTTGTATTTTTGAAAGAGAATGGCACCATCAGCTTCGCTGGAAGTTTGGTATTCTATTTTATATTTTAAACCTCTATTTTTTAAAACTTGTAAAGCAAATCTTTCTGATTTGTTGATTAAACTTGGCATTTCTACTAAATCAGTTTTTTTAGATATTCGCAATCTAATAATTCTTTCCTCTTTAACAAACACGTTTGAAAATGATGTCGCAATAGGATCTTGTTCTAAAATCGTACCTTCTGGTTTTTTCGGATCGTATTTAGATTCAATTACTTTGTATTGAAGATCACTTTCTTCTAATAAAGCTTGAATGCTATTAATATTTTTACCTACTAAATTTGGAACTTTAATTTTTTGGCCGTGGTTAGTATAACTATCAAGATAAATAATAACAAAACTTACAACAATTATGTAAGATAATATTAAAATACCAAATCGTTTTACAAAATGTTTACTCCAAATGAAGTCTAGAATTTTTTTTATTAATTGCATGGGTACATCAAATCTTACAACAAATATAAGGAAATTAAGAAATGAGTATTACAATTTTAACACTCATTTCTAAAAATATAATTATTAACTGTTAAAAGTTAGGAGTTAATTGATGATTTCTATAGAAATCATCAATGTATTTTACAGCTTCATCTGCTGTATCAACTAATGCAAATAAGTTTAAATCATTTGAAGAAATATTGTTTTCATCTTCTAACATTACTTTCTTAATCCAGTCTAACAGACCTTCCCAATATGCCTTACCTACAAGTACAACTGGACGATTATTTATTTTTTTTGTTTGAATTAAGGTCATTGCTTCGAACATTTCATCTAATGTTCCAAATCCACCAGGCATTACTACGAATGCTTGAGAATATTTGACGAAAATTACCTTACGAACGAAGAAATAATCAAATTCTAAATTATGTTCAGCATCAATATATGGATTGTGATTTTGTTCAAAAGGTAAATCAATGTTTAGTCCAACTGATTTACCACCTGCTTCTTGTGCGCCTTTATTGGCTGCTTCCATAATTCCAGGACCACCTCCGGTTATAACTCCATATCCAGATTCGGCTAATTTTGATGCAATTTCGATCGATAATTGAAAGTATTTATTGTCTGGTTTTGTTCTTGCCGAACCAAATATTGAAACACATGGACCTATTTTTGACATTCTTTCATATCCTTCAACAAATTCAGACATAATTTTAAAAATTGCCCAACTATCGTTTGTTTTAATTTCTGTCCAATCTCTTCTTGTAGTATTCATGGTTATATTTTTATTTTCTTTTTATTAATGAGAAATTGTTACCAATTCTACTTAAACGAATTAGTTTTTTTAATTATTACATATTTGTTAAATTTAATATAAAATCTCATTTATTTACTGTTTCTTTCTTTTTTTCTTCAATGTTTGAATTTTAATTAATTATTTTCTCTTAACTTCGAAACGATGAAGAAATTATATTCTTTTTTACTTTTATTATTTGTGTCTCATTTTGTTGTTTCACAAACTTTGTTTTTTGAAAAATCTGATAGTTTAAATTTAAAAAGAACTATTTGTGTTTCATCTGGTATTGGATTGACTTGGAGTGCTAGTACAATTGGTTTTTCAAATATTTGGTATTCTGAATATTCTCATGCAAAATTTCACACTTTTAATGATTCTAGAAATTGGCTACAAATGGATAAAGTAGGTCATTTTTACACGGCTAATAAATTAAGTATTTTAACAAGTGACTTATTTAAATGGTCTGGCTTAACTAAAAACAAATCAATTTTATTAGGTTCTTGTATTGGCTTGGGTCTTCAAACTACCTTAGAATTAATGGATGGAACAAGCAGCGAGTGGGGTTTTTCTTGGAGTGATATGGCTTTTAATACTGCTGGAGTCTTTAGTTATTCAATTCAGGATTTGATTTGGAGTGAACAAAAGATTTTATTTAAATTTTCTTATAGTCCAACACAATATGCTTCTATAAGACCCACTATTCTTGGAAGTACTTTTTCAGAAAGTTTTTTTAAAGATTATAATGGTCAAACATATTGGATGAGTTTTAGTCCTTCTTCTTTTTTTAGATCTATAAAAATCCCTAATTGGTTTTGTCTATCTTTAGGTTATAGTGTCGATCAAAAATTAGTTGGTGATAAAGAAGTATACATGGATTTAAAAACGAATATTACTTATTATTCTAAGCGTGAATATTTGTTTTCGTTTGATATTGATTTTAGTAAAATACCAATTAAAAGAAAATGGTTGAGTTCTTTAGTTAAGCAGTTTAATTATATAAAAATACCTTTCCCAGCCTTGATTTTTTCTCAGAATAAATTTTCAGTTTCAGGCCTTTATTTTTAATTTCAAATGAATAATTTTGGTCTAACTTTGCACCGTTATTTTTAATCAGTACGATGAATAAAGATGTTTCATAGCATGAACTACTGTAAGTTTTTTTGAAAAAGAAAACATCTACAAGAATAAGGAGATTGTACTATAATATTTGTTCACCTGGAATAAACAACTTTTGAAGTTATAAACTACTGTTTATAAGAGGTAATTCAAGAACTTTTCGGAGATATTTTGAATTTAGGTTTTGTTCTAATGTGTTTAAATGATCAATGCGATGACAGTCAGTTCCTAATAAATCAATATGACCTGAATCCACCAATTTTTCTGCTTGTTTTTTTACATCCATTCCATAATGTCCAAAAAGGGAATTTACATTCATTTGAATAAGCAATCCTTTTTCTCTCCATTCTTGAGCTTGATCAACCGAACCATGAAAATATAAGTACCTTTCAAAATGAGCTATAACTGGCTTGTATCCCTTTATTCTCATGTCATAAAATAACGATTCTTGATTTTGAGGAGGAGAAGAGAATGAAAATTCGATTAATACATGATTTTTAGAAAAAGTTAAAAGTTCATTTGATTCCAACTTTTGAAATAATGTTTCATCAAAATAATATTCTGCAGCGGCTTCAATTTCAATTGATAAATTAATTCTTTTTAATTCTTCTCTTACAGTTTCTAAGCCATTTTGAATTATCTCAGGTGTATTTTTATATACATCACTCATAATATGAGGAGTTGTGATTACTTTATTGTAACCCAACTCCTTAAATTTGATTAGCATCGCAATCGTTTCATCCATTGATTTTGAACCATCATCAATTCCAGGAATTAAATGACTGTGCATATCTGTTTTTAAAACAGACAAATCAACAGGATTATTCGGTTTAGAAGAAAATAAATTAGATAAAAACCCCATTTATATTAATTATACATTTTGTCGTAATATTCTTTGTATGAGCCACTTGTTATTTTGTCCACCCATTCTTGGTTTGATAAATACCAGTCAACAGTTTTTTCTAAACCTTCTTCGAATTGGATTGAAGGCGTCCATCCTAGTTCTTGTTCAAGCTTTGAGGCGTCAATTGCATATCTAGCATCATGTCCAGCACGGTCTTTTACGTATGTAATTAATTTTTCATTTTCACCTTCTGATCTATTTAATTTTTTGTCTAAAATTTGACATAAATAACGAACAAGGTCAATATTGGTCCATTCATTTAATCCTCCAACATTATAAGATTCACCTAATGTACCAGTGTGAAATATGACATCAATAGCACGAGCATGATCTTCAACCCACAACCAATCTCTGATATTTTCTCCTTTTCCATAAATAGGGATTGCAATTTTATTTACAATATTATGGATTACTAAAGGAATTAATTTTTCCGGGAAATGATGACTACCATAATTGTTTGAACAATTTGACATTTTTACCGGGAAATCATACGTGTGAAAGAAAGCTCTTACAAAATGATCTGAAGAAGCTTTTGAAGCTGAATATGGACTTCTTGGATCATAAGGAGTTGTTTCTTCAAATAATCCAAATTCCCCTAAACTTCCAAATACTTCGTCCGTTGATACATGGTGAAAAACATGGTCGTTTCCTTTCCAAAAATCTTTTGATTTCTGTAATAAATTCACTGTACCTACTACATTTGTCAATACAAACTCCATCGGACCTTCTATTGATCTATCAACGTGAGATTCTGCTGCTAAATGAATTACATCCGTAATTTTATATTTTTCAAATACTTCAGTAACATCTTTTTCTGAGCAAATGTCACCTTTGACGAAAGTGTAATTTTCTTTGTTTTCTATATCAATTAAATTTGATAAATTTCCAGCATAGGTCAATTTATCAAAATTAATAATGTTGTATTCAGGATATTTAATTACAAATAAACGTACAACGTGAGAACCAATAAATCCTGCACCTCCAGTTACTAATATACTTTTTTTAAATTTCATTTTGATTTATTTTACAAACTCCAATATTCTAATTTTGAAATTTTCCCTTTGAAAATTCCTTTTACATCAACAAAAACTCCTTCTCCATTTTTTAATAATTTAGAAAAGTCATTTTCGGTCATATTTTTATATTCTTCATGATTAACAGCTACTATGATTGCATCATAATCATTTTTCATTTCCTCTATTAAAGTAACTCCGTATTCTTTTTCCATTTCAGTAGAAGAAGCGTGTGGGTCAACAATATCAACATGTACTTGAAATGATTTTAATTCATTTATTACATCAATCACTTTTGAATTTCTAATATCAGAAACATCCTCTTTGAAAGTTGCTCCCATTACAAGAACTTTTGCATCCTGTATATGTTTACCTTGAGATATTATTTTTTTGACAGTTTGTTTTCCTATGTAAAACCCCATGGAATCATTTACATATCTCCCACTAGTGATAACTTTTGAATGGTATCCAGCTTGAGCAGCTTTGTGCGTTAAATAGTAAGGATCAACACCAATGCAATGTCCGCCTACAAGTCCCGGTGAAAATTTCAAAAAATTCCATTTTGTACCAGCAGCTTCTAATACATCGAAGGTGTTAATTTTAAGTTTGTTAAAAATAATTGAAAGTTCATTCATCAAAGCAATGTTTAAATCACGTTGCGTATTTTCAATTATTTTTGCCGCTTCTGCAACTTTAATTGTAGTAGCTCTATGAACACCTGCTTTCACAACTAATTCATATGTTTTAGCAATTTCTTCTAATGAAGAGTCACAACATCCAGACACCACTTTTACAACATTTTGAAGAGTATGTTCTTTATCACCTGGATTGATTCTTTCTGGAGAATAACCAACCATAAAATCATTTCTAAATGTAAGTCCTGATTCAGCTTCTAAAACAGGTATACAATCTTCTTCAGTACATCCGGGATAGACTGTTGATTCAAAAACTACATAATCTCCTTTTTTCAAAACTTTTCCAACTGTAGAACTTGCCCCTAAAAGAGGCTTTAGATTTGGTAAATTTGAGTTGTCAATAGGAGTTGGAACAGCTACAATGAAAAATTGAACATCCTTTAAGTCTTCTAAAGAAGTGGTGAATTTAATATCACATCCTTCAAAATCCTTCGCATCTAATTCATTACTTGGATCAATTTTATTATTCATTAAGTCAACTCGATCTTGATTAATATCAAAACCAACAACTTGAATCTTTCGAGCGAATTCTAGTGCAATAGGTAATCCAACGTAACCTAATCCAATTACTGCTAGTTTGGCTTCTTTGTTTATTAATTTATTATAAATTGAATTGCTCATTTCTTATTTTATAAATTCGTTCAATAATTTCAACTACTTTTAATCCTTCTAAAGCATTGGTAGTTGCTGTAGTTCTACCTTTTAGAGTATTGATTACATTTTGAATAACGTAATTATGATTGGCAGCTGAACCTTTATATGGACCGTAATCATTAGCTGGATTTGACTCTTCTAAAATAGGCATTTCATAATCTTTAATATTACAAACTTCCACTTCATTCATATATTGCCCTCCAATTTTGACACTTCCTTTGCTTCCAATAATTGTCAATGAACTTTCTAAATTTTGATCAGCAACAGAAGTTGAGTAATTGATAGAACCCATTCCACCATTTATAAAATCAAAGCTAACAAAACCTGAATCTTCGAAAGTAGTCGTTTCTTTGTGATTAAAATCTGCAAATCTTCCTTGTATATTGTCAATGTCTCCAAATAACCAATACATGATATCAATAAAATGAGAGAATTGTGTAAAAAGTGTTCCACCATCTAGATCAGGAGTTCCTTTCCATCCTCCTTTTTTATAATATCTGTCATCTCGGTTCCAATAACAATTTAATTGAACCATGTAAATATCACCTAATATTCCTTCTTGAACAACTGATTTTATCCATTGTGAAGGTGGAGAATATCTATTTTGCATCACACAAAAAACATTCTTAGACATTTGTAAAGACTTAAAAATAACTTTTTCACAATTATCTTTCGAAAGTCCCATTGGTTTTTCGCACACAACGTGTTTTTTTGCTTTCAATGCCGAAATACTTTGTTCAGCATGCAAACCATTTGGAGTGCATATATTTACTACATCGATATCCAAATCGGCTGCCAATAAATCTTCAATTGAATTAAAAAAAGGCACATTGAAATTTTCAGCACCGCATTCCTCTTTCGAGCGAATATCTACCATTGCAATTAACTCGCCTTCTTCTTCACGAGAAATCATTTCGGCATGTCTTTTACCAATATGACCTGCTCCTACGACAGCGAATTTTATTTTTGTATTTTTCATGCTCCTTGCATTATTTTTTTGACTGTATTATTTTCTAATTTATATGTTTCTTTACTTTCAAAACACAAAGCTAATCCTTTTGAATCAAATTCTAATCGTTGTCCAAATTCGCTCATCCAACCAATTTGGCGAGCAGGGTTGCCTACTACTAATGCGAATGGTAGAACAGTTTTTGTTACCACCGCACCAGCACCAATAAAAGCAAATTCACCTATGTCATGACCACATACAATTGTAGCATTTGCACCAATACTAGCACCTTTTCTAACGATAGTTTTAGCGTATTCATTTTTTCTATTAACAGCACTTCTAGGATTTATTACATTTGTAAAAACCATTGAAGGTCCAAGAAAAACATCGTCCTCACATTCTACACCAGTATATAAAGATACATTGTTTTGTATTTTCACATTCTTACCAAGTTTTACACCGGGCGAAACAACAACATTTTGACCAATGTTACAATTTTCTCCCATTTCACAATTCGACATAATGTGAGAAAAATGCCAAATTTTTGTTCCTTTTCCGATTATACAGCCTTCATCAATAATAGCTGTTTCGTGTGAGAAATATTCCATTAGCGAATTATATATTTTTCAAAGTCATTGTGTTCTTTCTTTATCAATTCTTCTTGAGATAAACTTTTGAAGTAATCATATGTTATTTTCAATCCTTCTGCTCTTTCTACTTTTGGAGACCAATCTAAAAGTTCTTTTGCTTTTGTTATATCTGGTTGTCTCTGCTTTGGATCATCAACTGGTAAATCGTGATAAACTACTTTTTGATTTGTTCCTGTTAATTTAATAATTTCTTCAGCAAAATCTTTGATAGAAATTTCGTCTGGATTACCAATATTTACTGGCATTGAATAATCACTATGAAGTAATCTAAAAATACCTTCTACTAAATCATCTACATAGCAAAATGCTCTAGTTTGAGAACCATCTCCAAAAATCGTAATATCTTCTCCTCGTAACGCTTGACCTATAAATGCCGGTAAAACCCTTCCATCATTTAATCTCATTTTTGGACCATATGTATTAAAAATTCTAACAATTCGAGTTTCAATACCATGAAAAGTATGGTAAGCCATTGTAATCGCTTCTTGAAAGCGTTTAGCTTCATCATAAACTCCACGGGGTCCAACTGGATTTACATTTCCCCAATATTCTTCAGGTTGAGGATGAACACTTGGGTCACCATATACCTCAGAAGTCGAAGCGATTAAAACACGTGCATTTTTCGCTTTTGCTAATCCTAAACAATTATGAATACCTAAAGAACCAACTTTTAAGGTTTGAATAGGGATCTTTAAATAGTCAATAGGGCTTGCTGGAGAAGCAAAATGAAGTATATAATCTAATTCTCCTGGAATATGAATAAATTTTGAAACATCGTGATTGTAAAATTCAAAATTTTCAACAGGAAATAAATGTTCAATATTTTTTAATCGCCCTGTAATTAAATTATCCATTGCAATAACGTGATAATTCTCTTTTACAAAACGGTCGCATAAATGAGACCCTAAAAATCCTGCAGCACCTGTTATTAAAATTCTTTTTCTTTCTCCCATTATTTCTCAGTTTGAACGAAAGGTAAAACAGTTTTTCTACCAACAGAATTGTAGTAGAAACCTAAATTTTCCATTTGCTCTAATTCGTAAATATTTCTGCCATCAAAAATGATAGGGTTTTTCAAATTTTTCTTCAATAATTCAAAATCTGGATTTCTAAAAGCGGACCATTCAGTAGCAATTAGTAATGCATCTTTTCCAATTAACAAATCGTATTGATTTTCAGAATAAGAAATAGCTTCACCCAATAAATTTTTGACATTTTCCATAGCTTCTGGATCAAAAACTTCTACAGATGCACCAGCTAAAAGTAATTCATCTATTATGTATAAAGCAGAAGCCTCTCTTATATCATCCGTGTCAGGTTTAAAAGCAAGACCCCAAATAGCGAAATTCATTCCAGATAAATCTCCAAAATAATTTCTCACTTTATGAACCATAGTTGTTTTTTGTTTTTCATTTACATCTAAAACACTTTGAATAATTTCAAAATCATAACCTACTTGTTTTCCACTTTTTAATAAAGCACTAACATCTTTTGGGAAACAACTTCCTCCAAAACCAATTCCAGGATATAAAAATTTATGGCCAATTCTTGAGTCAGAACCTATACCTAAGCGTACTTTATCTACGTCAGCCCCTACTAATTCACAGAAATTTGCAATTTCATTCATGAATGTGATTTTTGTAGCTAAAAAAGCATTTGCTGCGTATTTTGTTAATTCTGCAGATTTTTCATCCATGATAATTAAAGGATGACCATCATGAATAAACGGTTTATACAATTCAGTCATTATTTTAATTGCTCGAGGATCTTCTGTGCCAACAACTACTCTGTCAGGATTTAAAAAATCATCAACTGCAAATCCTTCTCTTAGAAATTCTGGATTTGATACAACCGCAAATTCAACACTAGCATGTTTTTCAATGGCTGCATATACTTTATCAGATGTCCCAACTGGTACAGTTGATTTATCAACAATTACTTTATACTCTTTCATTAGCTTTCCAAGTTGGTCAGCTACTCCAAGAACATAACTTAAGTCAGCGCTTCCGTCTTCTCCTGGAGGAGTTGGTAAAGCTAAAAAGATGATTTCAGCAAAATCAATAGCCTCTTCAAGATTTGTAGTGAATTGTATACGTTTTGCTTTGATATTTCTTTCAAAAATAATATCTAAATGAGGTTCATAAATAGGAACTTCACCATTTCGCATCTTATTTACTTTGTTTTCATCAATATCGACACATAACACTTGATTACCTGTCTCAGCAAAACAAGTTCCGGTTACTAAACCAACATATCCAGTTCCGATTACGGCTATTTTTTTCATTTTTAATATCTTATCTATTAATAAAGTCTGCGACTGCGGCACATATTTTATCTAACTGTTCAATTGTCATTTCTGTGTGAATAGGAAGAGAAATCACCCTTTCTGTTAACCAATCTGTAATAGGCAATTTGGTATTTGAACTTCCAAATGAATCAAACATTTTTTGGCGATGAGCAGGAATAGGATAATAAATCATCGAAGGTATTTCTTTTTCAGCTAAATATTCTTTCAAATTATTTCTATCTAATCCTTCAAGCTTTATAGTATATTGATGAAAGACATGTGTTGAGTTGCTTGCTCTTTCAGGAATTGAAATTTGAGGAAATTTAGAAAAGAAATTATCATAATGATCAGCGACTTTTCTTCGAGCATCGTTGAAATTATTTAATTCTTTCAATTTTATTCTTAAAACTGCTGCTTGAATATTATCTAATCTTGAGTTACAACCAACAACATCGTGATGATATTGCTTACTCTGCCCATGATTAGATATCATCTTTAGTTTGACAGCTAATTCATCGTCATTTGTAAACATTGCACCGCCATCACCAAAACAGCCTAAGTTTTTTGAAGGAAAAAATGATGTACATCCAATTTGACCAATTGTTCCTGATTTTACAGTTTTCCCATTTGTTAATGTATAATCTGCTCCAATAGCTTGAGCCGTATCTTCAATAACCAAAAGGTTATGTTTATTTGCAATTTCCATGATTTCATTCATTGGGGCACATTGGCCGTAAAGATGAACTGGAACAATTGCTTTCGTATTAGAAGTAATTGCCGCTTCAATTTCAGAAGCATCAATACAAAAAGTGTTTGGATTTACTTCCACAAAAATGGGTTTTAAACCCAGTAAAGCCATAACTTCAGTTGTAGCGATATAAGTAAATGATGGTGTGATAACTTCATCTCCAGCTTTCAGCCCTAAAGCCATTAATGCAATTTGGAGAGCATCTGTTCCATTTGCACATGGTATTACATGTTTAACATTTAAGTATTCCTCAAGTTCGACTTTGAAACCAGCAACTTCAGGACCATTAATGAACTGAGCATTCCCTATAACATCCAGAATTGCAGTATCAATAGCAGGTTTTATCTTTTCGTATTGCGAAATAAGATCGACCATTTGTATTTTTCTCATTGTTTATTGCTGTTTTTCAAAATTCAAAATGTTATAAAAGAGGATAAAGATAAAGAATAGAAATGAGAATCTTTACTATTATTCGATTAGATTTTAATTATATTTTGAGGTTTTTCAGTTGAGCGTGCTCAATCATTTTTATTTTTTTTTTCAGGGACAGGATCGTGCCCATGTTTTCCCCAAGGATGGCAGGATAGAATCCTTTTAAAACCTAAGTAAAACCCTTTAAAGGGCCCCCATATTTTTATTGCTTCAAGCATATAATTTGAACATGTGGGAGTGAATCTACAATTGGTAGGCATTACTGGGCTTATTATAAATTGATAGGTTTTCACTAAAACTATCAAAGGGAAATTTATTATTCGGTTAAAAATAGTCATATACAAAAATACAGATTTCAAATTAAATAGTTATTCAATTTTCAGATAATACTACTCATTAACGATTCTATGTTGATAAATCTGGTTTTGAGTGTACCTTTTTTGATTTTTTTTCATTATATTTGAAAATAAGATATTCCAGTTGGAACTCATTTGTTTTAAACGCAAGTTCATATGCGTTATTTTTAAATAAATTGAATCTCATATCACAAAACATTATGCTTATGAAAACTTTTCTTTTTTTCTTTTTATCAACTTCTTTTGTTTATTGTCAAACACCTAAGTCTTGGGATGATGAGAAAATAGAAGTGGTTGATGGTTCAGTTAGTAGTATAATGTTAGGAGCCGAATCGATTTACAAAGATCAATGGGAAAGTTTGCCCCAAGCAATGTTTTGGAAACAAATCATGCAACTTTCTCCTGATTCATGTTTAATAAATGTATCTGCAACAAGAGTTGTTTTGTTGAAAATGCCTTGTAAAAAATGGAACAGTCAAACAGAAAGTCAAAAAGGGCTTTTTAAAGATAGTCTTCGTAAGGTTAATAATTTAGCTATTGGAGAACAATTGTTTGTTACTACAGGTAAAAATGATTTTTATTTATTTAATGATGTTTATCCAAGTATTTCAAGAGGTGTTACTGCTTTTGAACTTCACGGTGTAGATCCTTGGTATGCTCAAGCAATTTTATTAATTGAAAGTCCTGGACAATTAAAGAAATCTTGTGCGGGGGCTTACGGCCCTTTTCAGTTAATGCCGAGTGTTGCAAGAGCTCAAGGTTTAACAGTTACAAAAACAATTGATGATAGAAAAGATTTTGATTTGTCAGCTAAGGGTTCTGCAAGATTAATAAGTAGGATTTGTATTCCAGAAGCAAAAAAGATTTTAGATGCTCATAATTTGACGTATAATGAATCTGATTTATGGTTTCGTTTGTTTGTTATGCATGTTTATCACGCAGGAGCAATGAATGTAAAAGCTGTTGTTGATAAAATTAATCCAACTGTTGGAAGTCAAGATTTGATTAAGCAAATGTGGCAAACATCAGCCGCAAGCTTTGGGAATAGTTCTCAAAATTATACGCAGTTAGTTTTGGCTTCTCAATTAATTTTAGATGAAATGGTTTCTGAGAACAGTAAAAAGTATTTAAGTATAGTGCCAAATACTCTAGAGAGTGAATGATTTTTATCTTTCTACTTCATTAATTTAAATTTTAGTTGATTTTATAGGATATTTATTTGTAAATTCAAGAAAGTGTTTACTTTTTTGGATGTAAATGTTTAGATAATTATTTTGTGATAACTTGATTTAAAAATAGATGAAAGAAGAATATTTACATTTTATTTGGAAGCATAAACGGCTACCCTTCCATTTAATGAGACTTACTAATGGAGAAGAATTTCAATTAAAAAAAACAGGAAAATATAATTTAGAAAGTGGACCCGATTTTTTTGATGGAGAGGTAATTATAGATTCTGTTTGTTGGCGAGGAAATATTGAAATTCATATAAAATCTTCAGATTGGAATCTTCATAAACATCAATTTGATAAGGCTTATGATAATGTTATTTTACATGTTGTTTATGAGCATGATAAAGATATTATTGTAAATGACAGAGTTCTTCCTACGATTGAGTTAAAGGGGGTTTTACATCAGGAGCACTACCAAAATTATTTAAAAAAAGCGACCACTTTTTCTGATTTTTTATGCTCTACCTTTTTTTCAGAAATAGATGTGATCTATCTTGAATCAATGAAAGAAAAGGCTCTAATAAATAGGTTGAATAAAAAGATTAATTTTTTAGAAATAAATTCAGATAATGAAGTTGATTTCGGGCAAGTTTTATATCAATTTTTAGGACGTTCATTTGGAATGAAAGTTAATTCTATTCCGTTTCAAGAACTGACAAACACTTTATCATTAAAAATAATAAAAAGGGAGCGAAAAGAATTTATTTCATCCTTAATTCTAGGGACAAGTGGTTTGTTATCAGTTAGCAATTGTGATGAAAATCAAAAAAATAATTGGGTTTTTTTAAAAGAAAAACATTCTTTGAGTTCAATGCCAACTTATATTTGGAAAAAGAAAGGGCTGAGACCATCTGGATTTCCTTTAATTCGATTAACTCAATTTTCAAAAATTCTTGAGAATTTTGATTTTAATACCGTTTTCACGTATTACGATACACCAAAAATGCTTTCTTATTTTTATGTTATATTGGACATTTCATCTGAAAATGAGTTGAATATCAACAATTTTAAAATGACAAAGGCAACTAAAGAAATGATTATACTAAATTGTTTTGTTCCTTTTGTTTGGTGGTTTGGAACTTATAAGAACGATGAAATCATGAAGGAAAAAGCAATAGATGTTTTACATTTATTAAAACCAGAATCGAATTCTATCATTACGAAATGGAATAAAATTGGGGTTAATATTAAAAATGCATACGATAGTCAGGCTTTATTAGAAATTTATAACGAGTTTTGTTCTCAGAAAAAATGTTTATCTTGTACTGTTGGAAATAAAATAATAAAAGGATGAGATCAATTCAAAAAATATTGTTTTTCTTTGAGATGCGGTCGTATGGTGTTTGTGAATGGTGGGCTCGTAAATTAGGGATAAGCACATCTAAAGTTAGAATAGGATTTATATACGGTTCGTTTATAGCTTTAGGTTCTCCGTTGTTTATTTATTTTGGGATGGCTTGGATATTAGAGCATAAACATTATTTTAAATTTCAAAGAAAACGAAGAAAATCAATTTGGGAATTATAAAATAAATTATGATTAAATCTCGATTATTTAAGAATGTATTTTTTTTCGTAGGGTTACTTTTATTTGTAATCATTTCAGGAACTTTAGGTTTTATTTTTATTGAAGGTTGGGGAGTCGTTGATGCATTATTCATGACAATTATCACTATTTCAACAGTTGGATATGGAGAAGTACATCAATTGTCTGATTATGGTAAATTATTTACATCATTATTAATAATATCCAGTTTTGGTACATTTGCATACGCCATTAAATCAATAACAAATTTTCTTGCAGGTGGCGAATACCGCAATTACATAAATGAAAAAAGAAAGATGAAAGAATTTGATAAATTACATAATCACGTTATTATTTGTGGATTTGGACGTGTCGGTATTCAAGTAGCTGAGGATTTAAAAGCTCATGGTACAAAGTTTGTTGTTATAGAAAGCAATGAAGAAATTATTAAGGATCATGAAAATATAAGTGGTTACTTATTTTTAAAAGGGGATTCAACATTGGATGAAAATTTAGTGAAATCAGGGGTTCTTTCTGCAAAAGCATTGATTTGTTGCCTTCCAAAAGATTCTGATAATCTGTATGTTGTGTTATCTGCAAGAGAATTAAAAAAGAATTTATTCATCGTTTCAAGAGCTTCAAATCAGTCTACAGTTAGTAAATTAAAAATTGCTGGAGCTCAAAATGTAATCATGCCTGATGCAATTGGAGGGTCTCATATGGCTTCTCTAATTTCAAACCCTGATGTAATGGAGTTTTTAGATATTATCAGAGTTCAAGGGTATAATGGAGCAAACATAGAATCAATTTCTTTTAATGAATTACCAGATCAATTTAAGAATAAAACTATTGGTCAATTGGAAGCAAAAAGATTAACAGGTGTTACGATTATTGGATTTAAAACCCCTGATGGTGAATATTTAATAAATCCTGATTATGAAACGGAAGTTGTTCCTCAATCTAAATTGTTTGTATTAGGAAATCCAGCTCAAATTTTAAAATTGAATCAATTATTTGGTATTTCACATTAATTAAATGAGGATATTAATAACAGGTTCAAATGGACTTCTAGGACAAAAGCTGGTTAAACAATGTTTAAAAAATGGATTAAATTTCATTGCAACTTCAAAAGGGGGTAACAGAAATCCAGAATGTCCAACACTCAATTATTTAGAACTTGATGTTTCAAACGTACTTGAATTAAATCAGGTTTTTCAATTTTATTATCCGACACATGTTATTCATACTGCAGCAATTACAAATGTTGATTATTGTGAAATAAACAAAGAAGAATGTGATTTGATTAACATTGAGTCAACACGTTTTTTAATAAAATTATCGAATCAATATAAAACTCATTTTCAATTTTTATCGACAGATTTTGTTTTTGATGGATTTAAAGGGGATTATTCTGAAGAGGATGAGGTGAATCCTTTAAGTCATTATGGAAAATCTAAAGTAGAAGGAGAATTATTATTGATCAATGGAGATTTTGATAATTGGTCAATAGTTCGAACATCTCTTGTTTATGGTGAAGGATATAATCTTTCTCGTTCAAACATTGTATTGTGGGCATTAGATTCGTTAAAATCAGAAAAAAAGATAAATGTTGTAGATGATCAATTTCGTTCTCCTACCTATGTTGAAGATTTAGCTTGGGGATGTGTTGAAATTCTTCAAAAAGAAGAAAAAGGGACATTTCACCTTTCTGGCCCAGAAATTATTTCCGTAATTGATTTAGTTTATAGGGTTGCAGATTATTTTGAATTGTCTACAACAAACATTTTACCAATTCATTCATTTGATTTAAAAGAGAAAGCAACTAGACCATTAAAAACTGGTTTTGACATAAAAAAGTCTTTAAATAAATTAGGGTATAAATCATTACCATTAGAGAAAGCTTTAGAGCGACTTATAAAATAAGTTATCATATTCGATAAAAATTTTATCTTTACCTTTTAATTTTTAAAATCTATAAAAATGGCAAGAAGTCCATGGCGTAAAAAACCAATCAGTTTGTTTGAAGCTGAGATGAAAAAAAGTGAGTTAAACCGAGTTTTAGGACGTTGGGGATTAACATCATTAGGAATAGGTGCAATAATTGGTGGAGGAATTTTTACTTTAACGGGTGTTGCGGCTCATAATAATGCTGGACCTGCTTTAGCTTTAGCATTTGTTATTGCTGGTTTAGGTTGTCTATTTGCAGCTCTTTGTTACGCTGAATTTTCTTCTGTTTTACCAGTAGAAGGATCAGCATATGCTTATTCTTACGGAACAATGGGCGAGATATTTGCCTGGATAATTGGATGGAATTTGATTCTCGAATATATGATGGGGGCAACTACAGTAGCGGTTGCTTGGAGTGGTTATTTTGAAAAGCTTCTCCATCAAATGAGTATTGACCCCCCAATTTGGATAATGAATGATCCAGTTACTTCAGCAGCAAAATATGCACAAATTGGTGAAATTGCTCCGAGTATTTCTTTTAATTTACCAGCTTTTTTGATCACTTGGATTGTGACTTCAATTTTAGTTAAAGGAATTAAACACGCAGCTAAAGCAAATAACATAATCGTTATTGTAAAAATAGCAGTTGTTTTATTTGTTATCATTGTTGGATTCTTTTATATCGATACTAATAATTATCACCCATTTATCCCTAAACAAATTATTGATCCTGATGGGACTTCTCATTATGGTTGGAGTGGAGTAATAACCGCAGCTTCAATTGTGTTTTTTGCGTATATCGGTTTTGACGCCGTTTCTACGCAAGCAGGGGAGGCTATAAATCCTAAAAAAGATATTCCTTTTGCCATTATCATGTCTTTGATTATTTGTACTGTTTTATATATTCTTGTTTCTTTAGTTTTAACAGGTATGGTTAGATACGATCATTTGGATATTAAAGCTCCGGTTGCTTCAGCTTTTGAAGCCGTTAATCTTCCTTGGGCCACTGTATTAATAACGATTGCAGCAATTGCAGGATTGATTTCAGTTATGTTGGTGATGATGTTAGGTCAAACTCGTGTTTTTTTAGGAATGGCTAAAGATGGTTTATTGCCGTATAATCTTTTCGGAAAAATACATGAAACATATAAAACTCCTTATAGAAGTACTATATTAGTAGGATTAATTATATCAATTGTAGCTTCTTTGACACCAATTGATAAGGTTTCAGAAATGTGTTCAATGGGAACTTTATTAGCATTCGCTATGATAGCATTAGCTGTTCTAGTTTTAAGATACAAACAACCTGATTTGGTGAGACCTTTTAAGGTTCCTTTTTTGCCTGTTATTTCTATCTTAGGAGTTTGTTTTAATGTCTTTTTAATGATTTTTGTTCGTAAGGAAACTTGGATTGCTTTTTTAATTTGGTCTTCAATTGGAATTTTAGTTTACTTTTTATATTCAAGAAGAAACAGTAAATTGAATGATTGGGAAGATGAGCAAGAAGCTCTTAAAAAATTAAATTCAGAAAATAATTAATTTTATATTTTCATTAATCTAAAAGGGATAGTTTATAATTTATAATTCTATCCCTTTATTTTTTTACTCTTAAAATTTTTAATTAAATGTCTGAAAACAAAGAATTAAAACGAACTCTAGGTTTGTTTGACGCAACAAGTATTGTTGCAGGATCTATGATAGGTTCTGGAATATTTATTGTCACAGCTATCATGATGAGAGATATTGGTTCAGTTGGATGGATGTTGGTTTTATGGCTGTTGACTGGATTGATTACAATATTTGCAGCTTTGAGTTATGGAGAGTTAGCAGGGATGATGCCAAATGCCGGTGGCCAATATGTTTATATTCAACGGGCTTATGGGAGGATGATTTCATTTTTATATGGTTGGACTGTATTTACTGTTATTCAAACAGGTGTTATTGCAGCAGTAGCTGTTGCTTTTTCTAAATATTCAGCCGTTTTTTTTCCCGAATTAAATAATGTATTTTATTCTGTTGGAACGAATTTAAATATCACTTACGCTCAATTAGTTTCAATTTTCAGTATTGTTTTCTTGACATATATTAATACAAGAGGGGTTCAAAAAGGGAGAATTATTCAATTAGTTTTTACTTCAGCTAAATTATTTGCATTATTTGCATTGATTGTATTAGGATTAGCAATTGGTTTAAAAACAGATACTATTAGTCAGAATTTCACGAATATGTGGGAAGCTAGTCGGACTGTTATCTCTGAAGATGGTTCTATTTCAATAATTCCAATATCTGGTTTTGCCTTGTTAGGAGCAATGGGAGCAACTATCATTAATTCATTATTTTCTTCTGATGCATGGAATAATGTAACATTCATTTCTGGTGAAATTAAAGATCCGAAAAAGAATATACCTAGAAGTTTATTTTTAGGAACTTTAATCGTAACTATTATTTATATATTAGCCAATATCGCTTATTTAGCATTACTTCCTGTAAATGGAGATTCAATGGCTACTGATGCTATTGGAAAAGGAATTAAATTCGCGAGTGAAGATCGAGTAGGAGCAGCTGCGGCATCCGTTATATTTGGAAACATAGGTGTTTCTATTATGGCCTTATTGATTATGATTTCGACTTTTGGATGTAATAATGGACTGATTTTATCAGGATCTCGGTTGTTTTATGCGATGTCAAAAGATGGTTTGTTTTTCAAAAAAGCAGGAAACTTAAATATAAATGAAGTTCCAGGCGTTGCTTTATGGATTCAATGTGTTTGGGCTTCTTTCCTTTGTCTTTCTGGTAAATACAGTGACTTATTAGTTTTTTCAACGTTTGCTTCTTTGTTGTTTTACATTTTAACTATCGGAGGATTGTTTATTTTAAGAAAAAAAGAACCTAATACTCCACGCCCATACAAAGCATTTGGTTACCCATATATCCCTGTTATATATATAATAATAACGCTATTAATTTGTGTTGATTTATTAATTTATGACACAAAAAATACTGGAGGAAGTTTGTTGTTGATTGCTTTAGGTATTCCGATTTATTACTTAACTAAAAAGAAAGATATTTCGGATGAACAAATAAATAAAGAAATTATTTAAATCTTTTTTCATGAAACGTAATATTGATTTTCAGTTGTCTAAAAGTAATAGAAGAGGGATAATTGTATTAAGTTTAATCACATTTTTATTTATATATTTCCCAAGGTTGTATTTTTATTGTCAACCAAAAGAAGAGATTTCGATTGAGTCTTTCCCATCTAAAAAATGGGAGTCTGAGCATAAAAGGTATACTAAATTTGAGTATTCAAAATCAGATTACAAGAATAATAAATCAAAATTTTCAAAACCAAATCATAAATTTGACCCTAATTTATATACAAAAGAGAACTGGATGAGTTTAGGATTGTCAGAAAAACAAGCCTCAGTAGTCCTTAAATTCACAAAGAGGAAAATATATTCGAATGAAGATTTAAAGAAAATATTTGTCATATCAGATGAATTGTATTTTTTAATAAAAGATTCAACAATTTATCCTATTAAAGAAAATGGTCAATTGACAAACGAAAAAAATTACTTTGTTGGTCCTGTAAAAATTGAATTGCTTGAATTAAATTCGGCCAATGAAGAAGATTTAATTAATCTGAAAGGGATAGGATCTTTTTTCGCCAAGCAAATTATTAAAAAAAGAAATGAACTAAGAGGATTTTCTTCAAAAGAACAGTTGCTAGAAGTTTGGAAAATGGATCAAGAAAAGTATGATTTATTGCTGGGACAAGTTGAAATAAATCCTGAATTGATAAATAAAATATCTTTAAATAGTATAACAATTGAAGAATTGAAAGTTCATCCATATATTCGATGGAATATTGCAAATTCAATTATTAAAATGAGAGTGCAAAAAAACGGATTCACAAACATTAACGATATAAAAGAATCAGTATTGATAGATGAAGAATTGTTTAAAAAACTAAAACCTTATTTATCTTTGTAATTCAAGTCTCAAAAATTATTAGTAAAACACAAATATGTTATTAGAAGATAGAATAAAAAGCGCTATTAGAGATGTGGCTAATTTCCCAAAAGAGGGAATAATGTTTAAGGATATTACACCAATTATGCAAGATCCAATTTTATCAAGCGATATGATTGATGCTTTATATGATATGTATAAAGATGAAAAAATAGATGCGATTGCTGGTATTGAAAGTCGAGGTTTTTTATTTGGGTATCCTTTAGCTATTAAATTGGGAGTTCCTTTTATATTAATTCGTAAAATGGGCAAATTACCATATAGCAAAATCAGCCATTCTTATGATTTAGAGTATGGAAGTGCAACAATTGAAATGCATACAGACGCAGTTTCAAAAGGACAGAGAGTTTTAATCCATGATGATTTACTTGCTACAGGAGGATCAGCCGAAGCAGCAGCTCATTTAATAAAAAAATGTGGAGCTGAAATTGTAGGGTTTAATTTTTTAGTATCATTAGATTTTTTAGAAGGAAAAAATAAATTAACACCATTCTCAAACAAAATTACTAATTTTGTGAATTATTAAAAAATACAAATACCCCAAAACTGAGTAAAATGAACTTTGATCAAAACGAAAATCAGATTATGATTGCGCAAATGGTGCGTGATTTTGCAGAAAAAGAAATCCGTCCATATTTAATGGATTGGGATGAGTCTCAAGAATTCCCTGTACATGTCTTCAAAAAATTAGGAGAATTAGGGTTAATGGGAGTGTTTATTCCTGAACAATATGGTGGATCTGGATTCGGATATTTAGAATATGTAACTGTTGTTTCTGAAATCGCAAAAGTTTGTGGTTCAATTGGACTTTCTGTTGCAGCTCATAACTCTCTTTGTACGGGTCATATTTATTACCATGGAAGTGAAGAACAAAAGAAAAAATATTTACCAAAGTTAGCAACTGCTGAATGGATAGGCGCTTGGGGCTTAACAGAAACAGGTACAGGATCAGATGCAGGAGGAATGAATACTACAGCTGTAAGAGACGGAGATCATTGGGTAATTAATGGGTCTAAGAATTTTATTACGCATGCTATTACAGGAGATGTTGCTGTTGTTATTGTTAGAACAGGTGAAAAAGGAGATTCTCATGGAATGTCAGCTTTCATTATAGAAAAAGGTACACCAGGTTTTTCTTCAGGAAAAAAAGAAAATAAAATGGGGATGCGTGCTTCTGAAACAGCTGAATTAATTTTTGATAACTGTAGAGTTCCATTAGAAAATTTAATTGGAAAAGAAGGTGAAGGATTTATTCAATCAATGAAAGTTTTGGATGGTGGGCGTATTTCAATAGGATCTTTAGCCCTAGGGATTGCAAAAGGAGCATATGAAGCAGCATTAAAATATTCGAAAGAAAGAGTTCAATTTGGTAAACCTATCTCACAATTTCAAGCAATTGGATTTAAATTAGCAGATATGGCAACAAAAATTGAAGCTGCTGAATTATTATTAAATCAATCAGCATTCTTGAAAAATGAAGGAAGAAATCTTACAAGAGAATCAGCAATGGCGAAACTATATGCTTCTGAAATAGCAGTAGAAGTGGCTAATGAAGCGGTTCAAATCTTTGGAGGATATGGATACACAAAAGACTTTCCAGTAGAAAAATTTTACAGAGATGCAAAGCTTTGTACGATAGGTGAAGGTACGTCAGAGATACAAAAATTAGTTATTTCTAGAGAAATTTTAAAATAACTCTTGTAAATAAAAAAAAATACATATCTTTGCAGTCCAAAGTTGAAAATACAAAATTTAATAAATAAACAATATGTTAATTATTCCGGTAAAAGAAGGGGAAAACATCGAGAGAGCTCTTAAGAAATTCAAAAAGAAATTTGATAAAACTAAAGCGATGAAAGAATTGAGAAGACGTAAAGAATTCACAAAGCCTTCAGTTGTTAAGCGTCAAGATAATATCCGTGCAGTTTATCGCGAAAAAATAATGTCTGTTGGACAATAAGTTTTAGAAACTTATTTTAAGATGATACGTAAAGGAGCCTATGGCTCCTTTTTTTGTGCAAAATTTTTTATCATATCTCCAAAAAGAGAAAAGATATTCTGAACATACCTGTTTGGCTTACCAAGTAGATATTGAACAATTTCTGAATTTTTCATTAATAACAAAAAAAGAAGATTTAATTGAAGTTTCATCTTTAGTTATAAGAGGTTGGATGGTTGATTTAATTGATAATTCATATTCTAATAGATCTGTTAACAGGAAAATGTCTTCTTTACGATCATTTTTTAAGTGGTTAAAGCGTGAAGAAATAATTCAACTAAATCCGATTCAAAAAATTCAAGGACCAAAAACTGAAAAAAGATTACCGAGTTTCGCTAGAACTTCAGATTTATCAAATGATAAATTAGAAGAGATGTTTGATGATAACTTTGAAGGTGTTAGAGATAGATTAATGATCGAAATGTTTTATCAAACAGGAATTCGATTGAGTGAATTAATTAATTTAAAAAAATCAGATATTGAGCACGATCGAATTAAAGTTATAGGTAAAAGAAATAAAGAAAGACTCATACCTATATCTTCATCACTCTTTTTGTTAATTGAAGAATATCGAAAACTATTGAAATTAAATGATTTAGAAAATGAATTTCTTTTTCTTTTAAAAAGTGGGAATAAAGTTTACTCAAAACTTGTTTATAGAATAATTAATTCCTACCTTGGTCTTGTAACGAATTTAGATAAATGTAGTCCACATGTCTTGCGTCATACCTTTGCTACTCATATGTTAAATAATGGTGCCGGTCTGGAAACATTAAAAGATTTATTGGGTCATGCAAATTTGTCAGCGACACAAGTGTATACACACAACTCGTTCAAACAATTAACTAATATTTATTCACAAGCCCATCCTCGTGGGCATAAAAAAAAATAATCATGGATATTCAAGTACACTCTGTACATTTCACAGCGGATAAAAAATTAGTAGATTTTGTCAATGAAAAAGTAGGGAAATTGGAATTGTTTTTTGATAATATTATAGCAACAGAAGTTTTCTTAAGACTTGACAAGAGTCAAGACGGAGAAAATAAAATAGCTGAAGTCAAAATTTTGATACCAGGAAAGGAGTTGTTTGCAAAAAAACAATGTAAAAGTTTTGAAGAGGCTGCCGATTTAGCAGTCGAAGCCTTAAGAAAACAAGTAACGAAGCATAAAGAAAAAAGTACATATTAATACTAATAATCAGTTAGATAAATGCTTCTTTTTTAAAAGGAGCATTTTTTTTTGAAAAATAATTTAAAAAAAGCATTGCGGAAAAGAAATTTATACGTAGATTTGCACACCCAAAAGGGAAACACTTTAAAAGTTCTTTTTATTACTGAAAATATCAATAATGTGCCGATGTAGCTCAGCTGGCTAGAGCAGCTGATTTGTAATCAGCAGGTCGGGGGTTCGAGTCCCTCCATCGGCTCTATTTTGTTGGGGAGATACTCAAGTGGCTAACGAGGGCAGACTGTAAATCTGTTGGGCAACCTTCGAAGGTTCGAATCCTTCTCTCCCCACATTTGATAATATTATAAAATATAAGCGGGAGTAGCTCAGTTGGTAGAGCGTCAGCCTTCCAAGCTGAGGGTCGCGAGTTCGAGTCTCGTCTCCCGCTCTTATTTTAATTCAGTTTTAGAAGCCGGTGTAGCTCAGGGGTAGAGTGCTTCCTTGGTAAGGAAGAGGTCACGAGTTCAATTCTCGTCATTGGCTCTACTAATGGATGTGTTTCACCCAAGTTATGGGTGAATTTTTTACATTCTAATAGTTTGTTTTTTTATTAACTAAGTAACAAATATAATAATGGCTAAGGAAAATTTTGATCGTTCTAAACCGCATTTAAACATCGGGACAATTGGTCACGTAGATCATGGTAAAACTACATTAACAGCTGCAATTACTTGTGTATTATCAGGTAGAGGTTTAGCTGCAGTTCGTGATTTCTCTTCAATTGATAATGCACCTGAAGAAAAAGAACGTGGTATTACTATTAATACATCTCACGTAGAGTATGAAACTGCTAACCGTCACTATGCGCACATCGATTGCCCAGGTCACGCGGATTACGTTAAGAACATGGTAACTGGAGCTGCTCAAATGGACGGTGCTATTATCGTTGTTGCTGCTACTGATGGTCCAATGCCTCAAACTCGTGAGCACATCTTATTAGGTCGCCAAGTTGGTATTCCTCGTTTAGTTGTTTTCATGAACAAAGTAGATTTAGTTGATGATGCTGAATTACTTGAATTAGTTGAAATGGAAATCCGTGAATTATTATCTTTCTATGATTATGATGGAGATAATGTACCAGTAATCTTAGGATCTGCTTTAGGTGGATTGAATGGAGAGCCGGAATGGGTTGCTAAAATAGATGAGTTGATGGATGCAGTTGATGCTTATATCGAACTTCCTCCAAGAGATATGGATAAACCATTCTTAATGTCTATTGAAGATGTATTTACGATTCAAGGTCGTGGTACTGTAGCAACTGGACGTATTGAAACTGGTGTTATCAATACTGGAGATCCTGTAGAAATCTTAGGGATGGGAACTGAAAAATTAACTTCTACTGTAACAGGAGTTGAGATGTTCCGTAAAATCTTAGATAGAGGTGAAGCTGGAGATAACGTAGGTATTTTATTACGTGGTATTGACAAAGCTGATATCAAAAGAGGAATGGTTATCTGTAAACCAGGTTCAACTAAACCACATGCTGATTTCAAAGCTGAAATTTATGTATTGAAAAAAGAAGAAGGTGGACGTCATACTCCATTCCATAACAAATACCGTCCACAGTTTTACTTCCGTACGACTGATGTAACAGGTGAAATTTTCTTAACTGATGGACGTGAAATGGTTATGCCAGGAGATAACGTTTCTATTACAGTTAAATTAATTGTACCAGTAGCAATGGATAAAGGTTTACGTTTCGCTATCCGTGAGGGTGGAAGAACTGTTGGAGCTGGACAAGTTACTGAAATTATAGCTTAATAGCAAAATAATAATAATTGATTAGGGGAGCTTGCTCCCCTTTTTATGCGGGCGTAGCTCAGTTGGTAGAGTGGCGGTCTCCAAAACCGTAGGTCGTTGGTTCGAGCCCAGCCGCCCGCGCATAAAAAATTAGAAAGTCGTGTCAAAATTCAAAGAATATATCAACGAAACTGTGACTGAAATGGTTCACAATGTTACTTGGCCTACGTGGAAAGAACTTCAAAGTAATACTATTATAGTGGTTGTAGCTTCGGTTATAATTTCATTATTTATTTTTGTCATGGATTTTGGCTTTGGTATTACAGGAGATAAAGATTCTACATGGAAAGGAGCTTTAGGATTTATTTACGATATGTTTTAATAGAGTAATGGGAGATATTAAAAAACGTTGGTACGTAGTAAGAGCAGTAAGTGGTAAAGAAAAGAAAGTTAAGGAATATCTTGACTTAGAAATTTCTCGTTTAAAGCTAGAAGATTTTGTTGAACAAGTTCTTATACCAACAGAAAAAGTTTTTCAAATTAGAAATGGTAAAAAGGTGATGAAAGAGAAGTCTTATTTACCTGGTTATGTTTTAATTGAAGCTGCTTTGGTTGGTGAGGTAACTCACGTTATTAAAAGTATACCAAATGTTATTGGATTTTTAGGGACTGAAAAAGGGGGTGAAGCTGTACCAATGCGTTTAGCAGAAGTTAACAGAATTCTTGGAAAAGTTGATGAATTATCTGAAGCAGAAGAAGAAATGAAAATTCCATTTATTGTTGGTGAGTCAGTTAAAGTAATTGATGGTCCATTCAATAATTTCAGTGGTGTTGTTGATGAAATCAATGAAGAAAAGAAAAAATTGAAAGTAATGGTAAAAATCTTTGGACGAAAAAACTTGCTAGAATTAAGTTACATGCAAGTGGCGAAAGAAGTTTAAAATTGTTTATTAACCGTAGGAGTGAGGAAAAGCGAAATTTGAATGCTTCCCGTAATTACTCATGTTTGACTACATAATTTTTATATAAATGGCTAAAGTAGTAGCAGGATTGATCAAATTACAGATCAAAGGAGGTGCTGCCAATCCAGCTCCACCAGTAGGACCAGCTCTTGGTTCGAAAGGTGTGAACATTATGGAATTCTGCAAGCAGTTCAATGCTAGAACGCAGGATAAACCAGGAAAGGTATTACCAGTAGTTATCACTGTTTATGGTGATAAATCTTTTGATTTTATTATCAAAACTCCACCCGCAGCAATTCAAATCATGGAATTGACGAAACTTAAGAAAGGTTCTTCTGAATCTAATCGTGCGAAAGTTGCATCGATGTCTTGGGATACAATTCGTACAATTGCAGAAGATAAATTGCCTGATATGAATTGTTTTACTGTTGACTCTGCTATGAGCATGGTTGCAGGAACGGCAAGAAGTTTGGGAGTTACAATTAAAGGTGGTAGTGCACCTAAAACCAAATAATAGTTTTTATAATGGGAAGAATTTCTAAAAAAAGAAAAGAGATTTTAGCTAAATTTGATATAGCTAAAGCTTACTCCTTAGTAGAGGCATGTGATTTGGTTAAGGAAATTTCCACTACTAAATTTGATGCTTCTGTTGATATCTGTGTAAGATTAGGAGTAGATCCGAGAAAAGCAAACCAAATGGTAAGAGGTACAGTTTCTCTTCCGCATGGTACTGGTAAAGACGTTCGCGTTCTTGTACTTTGTACTCCGGATAAAGAAGCTGAAGCTATCGCTGCTGGTGCTGATTTTGTTGGTCTTGATGATTACATCGAAAAAATCAAGGGAGGATGGACTGATATTGATGTTATCATTACGATGCCATCAGTTATGGGTAAAGTTGGAGCACTTGGTCGTATATTAGGACCTCGTAGTTTGATGCCGAATCCAAAAACTGGTACTGTAACGATGGACGTTGCAAAAGCAGTTGAAGAAGTGAAAGCAGGTAAAATTGATTTCAAAGTTGATAAATATGGTATCATTCATAGCTCAGTTGGAAAAGTGAGTTTTGATGGAGATAAAATTCGTGAGAATTCTATGGAATTGATTCAAACTCTTATCAAAATGAAACCTTCTTCTGCGAAAGGTACATACATCAAAAGTGTTTACCTAAGTTCTACAATGAGTCCGGGTATTCAAATTGATGCTAAAACTGTTGTAGCTTAATAAACTGACGTAAAATGACAAAAGAAGAAAAAGGTAAGTATATAGATGATTTAGCGGTTGAATTAAAAGACGCAAATATCATTTATTTAACGGATACTGCAGAATTAACAGTTGAAGCAATCAATACTCTTCGTAGAAAATGTTTTCAATCTAACGTTCGTCTTAAAGTTGTGAAAAATACACTACTTGAAAAAGCGATGGAAAGAGTTGAAGGAAAAGATTTTGGTCAATTGAAAGATACTCTTTCTGGTCCAACTTCTATCATGTTCTCTGAAGTAGGTAATGTTCCTGCAAAATTAATTCAAGAATTCCGTAAGAAAGGTGCTAAACCAATCCTTAAAGGTGCTTATATTAACGAAGCTGTGTTTATTGGTGATGACCAATTAGCTATGCTGAGTTCAATCAAAAGCAAAGACGAGATGCTTGGTGAAATCATCGGATTATTACAAAGTCCAATTAAGAACGTTGTTTCTGGACTTACAGGTGCAGGTGGTAAGATCGCTGGTATCCTTAAAACGCTCGAAAGTAGAGCATAATTATTATATTGTACAACTTTAGATTTAAATAAAAAACAAAATGGCTGATTTGAAACAAATCGCGGAAACGCTAGTAAACCTTACAGTAAAAGAAGTTAATGAACTTGCAACTATCCTTAAGGATGAGTATGGTATCGAACCTGCTGCTGCTGCTGCCGTAATGGTATCAGGAGGTGGTGAAGCTGCTGCTGCAGAAGAGAAAACAGAATTTGATGTTATATTGAAAGCTGGTGGACCAAACAAACTTGCTGTAGTTAAACTTGTAAAAGAATTAACTGGTAATGGTTTAAAAGAATCAAAAGACTTAGTTGATGGAGCTCCTACTGCTTTAAAAGAAGGAATTTCTAAAGACGAAGCTGCTGCTTTAAAAGCTGCTCTTGAAGAAGCAGGTGCTGAAGTAGAGATTAAATAACTTTCATTCTTCATAATATGGAAAGGCACGGCTTTATAAGCTCGTGCCTATTCCTGTTTATTTACATTGAGTAGTTAAAATGCATTTTCATCAACAAATTATTTAGCCTTGGCAACAACAAGTAATTTATCGACAAGAATTAATTTTGCATCAAGCAAAAACCAATTTGATTATCCTGATTTTCTGGACATTCAAATTAAATCTTTTCAAGAATTTTTCCAGTTGGAAACAACACCGGAGAATAGAGATACGGAAGGATTATTTAAAGTATTTTCTGAAAATTTTCCAATAACTGATACGCGTAATCAGTTTGTATTGGAATTTTTAGATTATTTCGTTGATCCACCTCGTTATACTATCGAGGAATGTATTGATAGAGGTTTAACTTATAGCGTTCCGTTGAAAGCGAAGTTAAAATTATATTGTACTGATCCAGAGCACGAAGATTTTGAAACAATAGTACAAGATGTTTATCTTGGTACTATTCCTTACATGACACCTAAAGGTTCGTTTGTAGTAAATGGTGCACAACGTGTTATCGTTTCTCAATTACACAGATCTCCAGGTGTTTTCTTTGGACAAAGTCGTCATGCGAATGGTACGAAATTGTATTCTGCACGTGTTATTCCTTTCAAGGGTTCTTGGATTGAATTCGCTACAGATATTAATAGTGTAATGTATGCTTACATTGATCGTAAGAAAAAATTACCTGTTACAACTCTTTTCCGTGCAATTGGATACGAAAGTGATAAAGATATCTTAGAGATATTCGGATTAGCTGATGAAGTGAAAGCTACTAAAGTTAATTTAAAAAAATTAGTAGGTCGTAAATTAGCGGCTCGTGTATTAAAATCTTGGATCGAAGATTTCGTTGATGAAGATACAGGTGAAGTTGTTTCGATTGAAAGAAATGAAGTTCTTCTTGATCGTGAAACGATTATTGAAGACGCACACGTTGACTTAATTGTTGATTCAGGTGTTAAAACTGTTATTCTTCACAAAGAAGATGTTAATAGTGCTGATTTCACTCTTATATATAATACACTTCAAAAAGATACTTCTAACTCTCAAAAAGAGGCAGTAGAACATATCTATAGACAACTTCGTAATGCTGAACCGCCAGATTATGAAACTGCTAAGAATGTATTTGAAAAATTATTCTTCTCTGATACTCGTTATGATTTAGGTGAAGTTGGTCGTTTCCGTTTGAATAAAAAATTAGGAATTGATCCATCTGAAGATTCTAGAGTATTAACTAAAAATGATATTATTCTTATCATTAAATATTTGATTGAATTAGTAAATTCAAAAGCAGATGTTGATGATATCGATCACCTTTCTAATCGTCGTGTTAGAACTGTGGGGGAACAATTATATTCTCAATTCGGTGTAGGTCTTGCTCGTATGGCTAGAACTATTCGTGAGCGTATGAACGTTCGTGATAATGAAGTTTTTACTCCAATCGATTTAATAAACGCGAAAACACTTTCGTCAGTAATTAATTCGTTTTTTGGAACAAATCAATTGTCTCAATTTATGGATCAAACCAATCCTCTTTCGGAAGTAACGCACAAGCGTCGTCTTTCGGCACTAGGACCTGGTGGTTTATCTAGAGAAAGAGCTGGTTTCGAGGTTCGAGATGTTCATTATACGCACTATGGTCGTTTATGTACTATTGAAACTCCTGAAGGACCAAACATTGGTTTAATTTCTTCACTTTGTGTATTTGCGAAAGTAAATAAACTTGGATTTATTGAAACTCCATATCGTGATGTTGTTGCTGGTAAAGTTGCAATTGATACAGAGCCAATTTATTTGACTGCAGAGGAAGAAGATGGTAAAATGATCGCTCAAGCGAATGCACAAGTGGATGAGAATGGAAATTTCTTGACTGAATTTGTGAAAGCTCGTTTTGAAGGTGATTTCCCAGTAGTTCAACCTAAAAATTTAACATTAATGGACGTTGGAGCAAATCAAATTGCTTCTATTGCGGCTTCTTCTATTCCTTTCTTGGAACATGATGATGCCAATCGTGCTTTGATGGGATCTAACATGCAACGTCAAGCTGTGCCTTTATTGAAACCTAGTTCTCCAATTGTTGGAACTGGTATTGAAAGATTGGTCGCTAGAGATTCTCGTGTATTAATTAATGCTGAGAATAATGGTGTTGTTGAATATGTTGATGCAAATGAAATCGTAATTCGTTATGATTGGACAAATGATGATAAATTAGTTTCTTTTGATTCTGAAGTTACTCATTATACATTGACTAAATTTGCTAAAACGAATCAGAGTACTTGTATGAACTTGAAACCAATCGTTAAAAAAGGCGATAAGGTTGAGAAAGGTCAAGTTCTTTGTGAAGGTTATGCAACTCAACAAGGTGAATTAGCTCTTGGACAAAATTTAAAAGTGGCTTTCATGCCTTGGAAAGGTTATAATTTCGAGGATGCGATTGTTATTTCTGAAAGAGTTGTTCGTGATGATATTTTCACTTCTATTCATATTGATGAATATACTGTTGATGTTCGTGATACTAAACGTGGTATGGAAGAATTAACTTCTGATATTCCTAACGTTAGTGAAGAAGCAACAAAAGATTTAGATGAAAACGGTATCATCCGTATTGGAGCTGAAATTAAAGAAGGTGACATCATTATTGGGAAAATTACTCCTAAAGGTGAAACTGATCCTTCTCCTGAAGAAAAATTACTTCGTGCAATTTTCGGTGATAAAGCAGGTGATGTTAAAGATGCTTCTTTGAAAGCAGGTCCTTCTTTAAGAGGAGTTGTTATCGAGAAAAAACTTTTCTCTAGAGCTGTAAAAGATAGAAAATCAAAAGCACAAGATAAACCATTATTAGAAGGTTTAGATTCTGAATACGAAAGAGATTTCTCATTATTGAAAGATCGTTTGGTTGATAAATTAATCAATGTTGTTGGAGAAACTAAAGCGAATGGAGTATTTAATAACTTTAGAGAAGAAATAATCAAAAAAGGTACAAAATTCAATCAAAAGAATCTTGTAGCAATTGATTACACTATTGTTAATCCTACAAATTGGACAGCTGATGATAATTTAAATACTTTAATTGGTAGAGTTATTCATAACTTTAACATTAAAGCAAATGATTTATTAGGAACTTTCAAACGTAAAAAATTCCATATCTCAGTTGGTGATGAACTTCCTGCAGGTATTATTAAAATGGCAAAAGTTTATATCGCTAAGAAACGTAAGTTGAAAGTAGGTGATAAAATGGCTGGTCGTCACGGAAATAAAGGAATTGTAGCGAATATTGTTCGTGCTGAAGATATGCCGTTCTTAGAAGATGGAACACCTGTTGATATCGTATTGAATCCACTTGGAGTACCTTCTCGTATGAACCTTGGTCAGGTTTATGAAACAGTTTTAGGTTGGGCTGGTCAAAAATTAGGAGTTAAATTTGCAACACCTATTTTCGATGGAGCTAAACCATATGAAATTGATGAATGGACTGCTAAGGCTGGAGTACCAAAATCAGGTAAGACTTACTTATATGATGGAGGAACAGGAGAACGTTTTGATCAAACTGCGACAGTTGGAGTTATATACATGTTGAAATTAGCCCACATGGTTGATGACAAAATGCATGCTCGTTCTATCGGACCATACTCACTTATTACGCAACAACCACTTGGAGGTAAGGCTCAATTTGGAGGTCAGCGTTTTGGAGAGATGGAGGTTTGGGCTCTTGAAGCATTCGGTGCTGCACATTTATTACAAGAAATCTTGACTGTTAAGTCTGATGATGTAAATGGACGTGCTAAAGCATATGAAGCTATAGTGAAAGGTGATAATATTCCTGAACCTGGTATTCCAGAATCGTTCAATGTATTGTTACACGAACTAAGAGGTTTATGTCTTAACATTTCATTAGATTAATTTTCCAAGTAGATAATTTATAGATATTACGCAATAATATGTCTTACAGAAAAGAAACACCAAAAACGCAAAGTAGCTTCGACAAAATAACTATCTCTCTGGCATCGCCAGAATTGATACTTGAGCAATCAAGTGGAGAAGTACTGAAGCCTGAAACAATAAATTACCGTACATATAAGCCTGAAAGAGATGGTTTATTTTGTGAACGTATTTTTGGACCAGTTAAAGATTACGAATGTCACTGTGGTAAATACAAAAGAATCCGTTATAAAGGAATCGTTTGTGACCGTTGTGGGGTTGAGGTAACAGAGAAAAAAGTACGTCGTGAGCGTATGGGACACATTTCATTAGTAGTTCCTGTAGCACACATTTGGTACTTCCGTTCACTTCCAAATAAAATTGGATACTTACTAGGATTACCAACTAAAAAGTTGGATCAAATCATTTATTATGAAAGATTTGTAGTTATTCAAGGTGGTATTGCAACAAATGCTGATGGTTCTGAATTGAAACGTCTTGACTTTTTAATGGAAGAAGAATATTTAGATATTTTAGATACTCTTCCTAAAGAAAATCAATACTTAGAAGATACAGATCCAAATAAATTCATCGCCAAAATGGGTGCTGAAGCTTTGTTTGATTTATTAAAAACATTGAATTTAATTCAAACTTCATACGATTTACGTCACCAAGCAAACACGGAAACGTCTATGCAACGTAAAAATGAAGCATTGAAACGTCTTCAAGTTGTTGAAGCAATGCGTGAATCTCAGGAAAGAATTGATAACCGCCCAGAATGGATGGTTGTTAAGGTTGTTCCAGTTATTCCACCAGAATTACGTCCATTAGTTCCTTTGGATGGTGGTCGTTTTGCTACTTCAGATTTAAATGATTTATATAGACGTGTTATTATACGTAACAACCGTTTAAAAAGATTGATCGAAATTAAAGCTCCAGAAGTAATTTTACGTAATGAAAAACGTATGCTTCAGGAATCTGTTGATTCATTATTTGATAACTCTCGTAAATCGAGTGCAGTTAAAACTGAATCTAACAGACCTTTAAAATCACTTTCTGATTCATTAAAAGGTAAACAAGGTCGTTTCCGTCAAAATTTATTAGGTAAACGTGTTGATTATTCAGCTCGTTCGGTAATTGTTGTTGGACCTGATTTAAAATTACATGAATGTGGATTGCCAAAAAATATGGCAGCTGAATTATACAAACCTTTTATCATTCGTAAATTGATTGAAAGAGGGATTGTTAAAACGGTTAAATCTGCAAAGAAAATTGTTGACAAAAAAGAACCAGTTGTTTGGGATATATTAGAAAGCATTTTGAAAGGACATCCTGTTCTTTTGAATAGAGCTCCTACTCTTCACCGTTTAGGTATCCAAGCTTTCCAACCAAAATTAATTGAAGGAAAAGCGATTCGTTTACATCCTTTGGTTACGACTGCATTCAACGCCGATTTTGATGGGGATCAAATGGCAGTTCATTTACCATTAGGTAATGCTGCAATTTTGGAAGCTCAATTATTGATGTTGGCATCTCATAATATTCTTAATCCTGCTAATGGTGCTCCAATTGCTGTACCATCTCAGGATATGGTTTTAGGTCTTTACTATATTACAAAAGGTAAAAGATCTACTGAAGAATATACAATGAAAGGTGAGGACTGTATTTTCTATTCTCCTGAAGAGGTTAGAATTGCATACAACGAGAAAAAATTAGATTTACATTCTCATTTGAAAGTGAGATCGTATGATTTAGACGAAAACGGTGTTCCTACTTTAATGATGATTGAAACTACTTGTGGAAGAGTATTATTTAATGATATGGTTCCAAGAGAAGTTGGTTACATCAATGATGTATTAACGAAAAAAGCATTAAGAGATATTATTGGAAATGTATTAAAAGTTTCTGGAACATCTCGTACTGCTCAATTCCTTGATGACATTAAAGAAGTAGGATTTGATATGGCCTTTAAAGGTGGACTATCTTTCAACTTAGAAGATATTATTATCCCTAAAGAAAAAGAAATTCTAGTTGGTAAAGCTGAAGTTGAAGCGAAAGAAGTATTGTCTAATTACAATATGGGATTAATCACGAACAACGAACGTTATAACCAAATTATTGATATCTGGACGCATACCAATTCAAGATTGACGAACATTTTGATGGATCAATTGAAAAATGATATGCAAGGATTTAACTCAATCTACATGATGTACGATTCTGGTGCAAGGGGTTCGAAAGAGCAAATTCGTCAGTTGTCAGGTATGAGGGGGTTAATGGCTAAGCCTCAAAAATCTGGAGCTTCTAGTCAGGATATTATTGAAAATCCAATTCTTTCTAACTTTAAAGAAGGTTTATCGATTCTTGAGTATTTTATTTCTACTCACGGTGCTCGTAAAGGTTTAGCGGATACAGCCTTGAAAACGGCTGATGCTGGTTACCTTACTCGTCGTTTGGTTGATGTTGCTCAAGATGTTGTTATTAATATTGAAGATTGTGGAACATTAAGAGGATTAATGGCTACTGCTTTATTGAAAAATGATGATATAGTTGAACCATTATACGATAGAATTTTAGGAAGAACTTCTGTTCATGATATTTTACACCCTGAAACGGAAGAAATTATTGTTTCTGCAGGTGAATTAATCATTGAAGATGTTGCTGAATTAATTGAAAAAGTTGGTATTGATGAAGTTGAAATTAGATCAGTTTTAACATGCGAAATGCGTAGAGGTGTTTGTGCTAAATGTTATGGTCGTAATTTATCTAATCATAGACTTGCTCAAAGAGGAGATTCAGTTGGTGTAGTTGCTGCACAATCAATTGGTGAACCAGGTACTCAGTTAACATTACGTACGTTCCACGTTGGGGGTACTGCATCTAGTACAGGTAGAGAATCTGACATGAAAGCGAAAGCTACTGGTCGAATTGATATTGAAGAACTTCGTACTATCGAAAAGAAAAATAGCGATGGAACTATTAAAGTTGTTGTTGTAGGTCGTTCTGCTGAATTGAAAATTACAGATGAAAAAACAGGAATTGTATTAATGAATACAAATATTCCTTACGGATCTGAATTAGTTGTTTCTGGAAATGGAAAAATTAAAAAAGGTGATGTAATTTGTAAATGGGATCAATACAATGCTGTAATTGTTTCTGAAGTAAATGGAAAAGTTGTTTTTGATAATATTTCTGAAGGTATAACTTGCCGTGAAGAAGTCGATGAACAAACTGGATTTGCTGAAAAAGTAATTATTGAATCGAGAGATAAAAAGAAAAACCCTTCTATTCATATTATTGATATGAAAACGAAAGAGGTTATTCGAGAATATAGTTTGCCAGTTAATGCTCACGTTTCTGTTAAAGATGGTGATGTAATTGAAGCAGGTGAAATCTTAGTTAAAATCCCTCGTACTGCAGGAAAATCTGGAGATATTACTGGAGGTTTACCACGTGTAACGGAATTATTCGAAGCTCGTAACCCTTCTAATCCAGCTGTAGTTTCTGAAATTGATGGTATTGCTGAATATGGTAAAATTAAACGTGGTAACCGTGAAATTCAAATCACGTCTAAAGCGGGTGATGTTCGTAAATACTTAGTCCCACTTTCTAAGCACATTCTTGTGCAAGAAAATGACTTTGTTCGTGCTGGACAACCATTATCAGATGGAGCAATTACTCCAAACGATATCTTAAATATTGAAGGACCAACAAAAGTACAAGAGTACATTGTAAATGAAATTCAAGAAGTATATCGTTTACAAGGGGTGAAGATTAATGACAAACATTTTGAGGTTATTGTACGTCAAATGATGTTAAAATCTGAAGTTATTGATGCAGGTGACACTAAATTCTTAGAAGGACAATCAGCTCGTAAAGTAGATATCATGGAAGAAAATGATGCTATATACGGAATGAAAGTTGTTGTAGATGCAGGTGAATCAACAGCATTAAAAGCGGGACAAATTGTTTCTGCTCGTGGATTAAGAGATGAAAATTCTCAATTGAAACGTGGTGATAAACAATTGGTTGAAGCTAGAGATGCTATTCCAGCAACTTCAACTCCTTTATTACAAGGTATAACAAGAGCTTCTCTTCAAACTAAATCGTTTATTTCTGCAGCTTCTTTCCAAGAAACTACAAAAGTATTAAACGAGGCAGCTTTAGCAGGAAAAGTTGATAACTTGTTAGGGTTAAAAGAAAACGTTATCGTTGGACATTTAATTCCAGCAGGAACAGGTGTAAGACAATTTCAAAACATGGTCGTAGCTTCAAAAGAAGATTACGAAGCAATGACTGGAAAATAATATACTATTTTTTTTTTCAAAAGGGGCTATTTTATAGCCCCTTTTTTTTATATTTGAACTATGGAAAATAACAATGAAAATCAAGTTAATATTGAATTAACAGAAGATATCGCATTAGGAGTTTATTCTAATTTAGCGATTATTACACATTCTCCGACTGAAATTGTAAGTGATTTCATTCAGATGATGCCAGGAATGCCTAAAGGAAAAGTTCGTTCAAGAGTTATTATGACACCCCAAAATGCAAAAAGATTTATGCGTGCATTAATTGAAAATGTACAAAAATATGAGCAATCTTTTGGAGTTATTGAAGAACATGATACTCAAGGAATGCCTCCAATGAATTTTGGAACACCTACAACACAGGCTTAAAATGATTTTAAATTCTTAATGTTGGATGTTTGATTGAAAGATTAAATATCCAACATTTATAATTGGAAATTGATTTCTTTTTCCCAAATTGCTTCATTTCCACATACATCTTTAACAATAATTTTAAGTGTATGCTTACCAATTAAATCAGGTGTTACTCTAAAAAAAGCATAAGATCCTTTAGACTCAAATTCGAGTAAACACCATTTACCATCTATAAATATGTCATAATCAGAGATATTCGTTTTACTTTCTGATAATTTCCATTGAATTATCTTTTTCTTTAAAATTGTATCCGTTTTTAAAAAATTTAGAGGTGTAATTGATGGGGCAATTGTATCTATTTTAATTGAATATTCTCCAAGTGATTTAGATTCGGCACTCAACCAATTATTACTATATTTAGTAGCAAGATAAGAATTGTTTACAGCAATGTAATATTTTTCATTTCCGTATTTCTTATCTTTTAAAGGTAGTTTTATTTGAATTGGCGTTTGAATTATAGTTGAAGAATGACCAATTGAGATATTATTAGATGTCTTTAAATTTTTTAGTGAAGGTTCATAAAAGCATCCTTCGGTGATTAATATTTCACCCTTTTCACTTTTATAAGTAAAACTTTTATCAGGAAAAAGATAGTCTTCATTTTTTACATTTAAAGGTGTGTTTATACTTCCAGGAAGTACCTTTAAATTAAATTTCAATTCACTTTTATTATTTTTTGTATCGTAAGCAATATATTTTATTATTAAAGAATCTTTTGGCTGTATTGTTATAATTCCAGATTGTTCTTTCGAATAAATTGTTAACTTGTTTTCTTTAGTTTTAAAAGATTTTTGAAATTTTCTTTTCGTTAATAAATTTTCTTCGTAATCGATATGTGAATTTATATATCTTGTATGTTCAAATGAAACACAGTCTAATTTATGTGAAAAAAGGGTGTCGTTATTTACAATTAAATAACTTCCATATATTCCAATAGGGTTTGTTGCTTGACTGTAGTGATCGATAACTTCAAATGACAAACCGATTCCTCCAGAAGCTGTACAAAAATCAGAAGGTATTGTTACAAGATTTCCACCCACATAATAACCAAATTTTCCTTTTTGAACTGCTATACCTTTTGTTTTCCCTTTTATCCGATATCCTCTTTCAGTTAAACTATAAATCTTTAATCCACTTATTGAGGGTGATATATTGTCAATTATATCAAAACCATACTTTAATGGATTTAAAGCAGTTTCCGTTTTTGTATCTCTCAATTCAAAATGTAAATGTGGAGCAGTTGAGCTTCCAGAATTACCAGAAAGTGCAAAATTTTCACCTCTTTTTAGAATTATTTCTGTTGATGATGGAAATAATTCAATTTCAAAATTTTTAGTTAATTCTTGATTTAGTCTCACTATAGAATCAATTTTACCTAAAAAAACGCTGCAATGAGCATAAACACTTGTTATTCCATTTGGATGTGTGATGTATATTACTTTTCCGTATCCATAAGGAGATACTTTTATTCTAGATACATATCCATTTTCAATTGCTAATAATTTTTGTCCTTCGACACCATTTGTTTTAAAATCAATTCCCATGTGAAAATGATTGGGTCTTAATTCTCCAAAATTAGCAGATAGTATTAAAGGAATTTCTAATGGGGGATGATAATTATAAATAGAATCATTTTGTGAATACAAATAATTAACACTTGAAAAAATAAAAAAAACATGGATTATTAATAGCCTCATTTACCAAAAATACATCTTTTTTCAAAAAAATACATAAAAGAATGGGTTAAAATGTTGTTAATTTAGCCTACAATGTTAATTTTGTAGAAAGTCGAAAACAATGACCGAACGAATTCAACATATAATTGAGGGTATCCGATTGAAATGCAAAACGTTGCATGAACAATTGGTGTCTGAACGTTCTATAAGAATCGATCAAGAATCTGAATTAACTCTTTTGAAAACGGAAATTTCTATTTTAAAAACAAAAAATAGTGAAATTGAAGAAGAAAAAAACTTGTTAAAATCAGAGTTAGATTTGACAATACAAAAAAGCATTGATGAAAAGGATTCTGTTGAAAATAATAGAAACGAAGAAATCGATGATTTAGTGAGGGAAATAGAACACTGCATCAATCAGTTAAAACAATAACGAATGGGAAAATTATCCTTAAAAGTCGTAGTTGCTGGAAGAACATATCCACTTACCTTAAATGAGGGTGAGCAAGAGAAAGTTTTAAAAGCGGCAGATGATATAAATAAAGCAATTAAATTGCTTCAGGATAGTTATGCAGTTAAAGATATGCAAGATTTATTAGCTATGACAGCTTTACAATTAGCGACAAAACCAAAAACTCAAGTGGAGAAAACACCACCTCAAGAGCCTGATTATTCAGCAATTGAAATTGAATTGGAAGGATTGTCTAAAGAATTAGAAGGTTTAGAATAAATAATAGGTTTTACTTGGTTCCCCACGTCTTCGTACTTAATTGTATGTTGAGTGGGTTTTTTTATGTTTAATAATTGATAAGTTTAAAGAAGAAATGAATATAGTTATAGGATTATTGTTGGGTTTGATTGGTGGTGGAGCAGGAGCTTATTACGTTCAAAATGTACTATTGAAAAAACGCAAAGAGCAGATCGTTCATGAAGCGGAAGTTCAAGGTGAATCAATCAAAAAAGAAAAAATGCTTCAAGCAAAAGAGCAATTTTTTAAATTAAAAGAAGAACATGAAGCTTCTGTTAAAGAAAAAGATAGAAGATTTCAGTCTTTAGAAGATAAAGTTAAAAGTAAGGAGAATACTTTGTCTCAAAAAATTGAAGAGTTCGGAAGAAAAGAAAAAGAAAGCGAAAAATTAGTTGCTGATTATGAAATGAAGACTCAATCTTTAGAATTAAAGACTCAAGAGTTAGACAAAATGCAACAAAAGAGAGTTCTTGAACTTACCAAAATTAGTGGTATGTCATCTGAAGATGCTAAAAATCAATTAATGGATGCATTAAAAGATGAAGCGAGAACAGGTGCAATGGTTCATATCAAAGAAATTATGGAAGAAGCTAAGCTTAATGCGAATGTTGAAGCCAAAAAAATTGTTATTCAAGCGATTCAAAGAGTTGCAACTGAACAAGCTGTTGAAAATGCAGTTTCTGTTTTTAATATTGAATCAGACGAAGTAAAAGGAAGAATTATTGGAAGAGAGGGGCGTAATATTCGTGCTCTAGAAGCTGCTACTGGTGTTGAAATTATTGTTGATGATACTCCTGAAGCTATTATGCTTTCTTGTTTTGATCCTGTAAGAAGAGAATTAGCTCGTCTTGCTCTTCATCAATTGGTTTCAGATGGTAGAATTCACCCTGCTAGGATTGAAGAAGTTGTTTCTAAAATTAAACGTCAATTAGAAGAAGAAATTGCTGAAACGGGTAGAAGAACTTGTATAGATTTGGGGATTCATGGTTTGCACCCTGAATTAACTAGAATGGTTGGTAGAATGAAATACCGTTCTTCTTATGGTCAGAATTTATTACAACATTCTAGAGAAGTGGCTAATTTATGTGCGATTATGGCTGCGGAATTAGGTTTGAATGTTAAATTAGCTAAAAGAGCTGGACTTTTACATGATATTGGTAAAGTTCCAGATGAAGATCCTGAATTACCTCACGCTATTTTAGGGATGAAATTAGCAGAAAAATATGGTGAAAAACCAGAGATTTGTAATGCTATTGGTGCTCACCACGATGAAATCGAAATGACTTCAATGATTTCTCCAATTGTTCAAGTTTGTGATGCTGTTTCAGGTGCTAGACCAGGAGCTCGTCGTGAAGTGGTTGAATCATACATTAAAAGATTAAAAGAATTAGAAGCTCTTGCTTTATCATATGAAGGTGTTTCTACTGCATTTGCAATTCAAGCAGGACGTGAATTACGTGTTATGGTTGAAAGTGAGAAAGTTACTGATTTAAGAGCTGATGAATTGTCATTTACAATTTCTCAAAGAATTCAGACAGAAATGACGTATCCAGGACAGGTGAAAGTTACTGTAATTAGAGAAAAACGCTCAATTAGTTACGCTAAATAATTTTTTTATTCAATGTCAATAAAAGGAAAACACGTTTTAATAACTGGAGGAGCTGGTTTTATTGGCTCTAATATAGTTGAAAAATTATTGGATAATGGTGTTTTAGTGACTGTTTTAGATAATTTATCGACTGGTAGAATTGAAAACATTGAAGAGTTTTCGGTTCATCCTAATTTCAAATTTATCAAAGGTGATATTTGTGATTTTGATACTTGTCTAGAAGCTTTGGATGGTATTGATTTTGTTTGTAATCAAGCGGCTTTAGGTTCTGTCCCTCGTTCGATTGAATTCCCTCATAATACGCATGCTGTTAATGCAACAGGTTTTTTAAATATGTTGCATGCTGCAAAAGAGAAAGGGATTAAACGTTTTGTTTACGCAAGCTCATCTAGTGTTTACGGGGATAGCCCCATTTCTCCAAAAGTTGAAGGGGAAGAAGGAAATCTTTTGTCACCTTATGCCGTTACTAAACAATTAAATGAGAAATATGCTAAGGTGTATTCTCAATTGCATGGAATGGAAACTATCGGATTACGTTATTTTAACATTTTTGGACCTAAACAAGATCCTAACGGAGTATACGCTGCAGCTATTCCAAAATTTATTGCTCGTTTAAAAATTGATGATGAAGTAATTATTCATGGTGATGGTTTACAAACTCGAGATTTCACGTATGTTAAAAACGCAGTTCAAGCAAATTTTTTAGCCTTGTTTTCTGAAAAAAATGAAGGTAAAGGGCATGTTTTTAATGTCGCTTGTAATGATTCGTTTACTTTAATTCATGTTGTTGACGCACTTAAAAAAGGATTGTCTACAATTGGAATTAATTCAAATTCGAAAGTTGTTTTTGGTCCTGAAAGACCGGGTGACATTAAACATTCTTTGGCCAATATTGGTGCTATTGAAACTCATCTAGGTTATAGTCCATTATATTCTTTTCAAGAAGGGGTAAATGAGTATATTGAATCAATGAAATAAGTGTTTATCAAACAGTGAAGATAGTTTGATTTTAATGATTTAGAGTATGATGGAATATTTTAAAGAAATGGGTTCTAAATTTTATTCTGATAAAAATCTTTATTTTCTATTCTCTGTTTGGCTTTTAACTTTTTTTCTAGGTTCTTGGATCGGGTCATATTCTCTTGGCTTTTTAACGATTTATCCAAATTTAATAGTTGGATTGTTTTTTATTCCTTTGATACTATTGAAATTCAGAAGTTTATTGAAAGTGTATAAATTGTTTATTTTTTTCTTAGCTTTATTTTTAGTTTATTCAATTTTTTGGATTGTTAAAAATGGGGCCAATTATTTTGCTCTTTTTGAATTAAGAAGTCATATTTTTTATTTAAATACTTTTTTAATTATTATAACGACATACTCTAGTTTTATTGTTAAGGATGTTTTTAAAAAAGCATTGTTAAGTAGTATATGGATGTGGTTTTGGTTTATTGTAATAATAGGATTTGTTGAGCATTTTGTAGATATTCATATTTTAAATGATTTTTATTCAGTTAGTGAATCATTATTTATTTTTGGAAACCCGAATGATTACATTTTAAATTGCTTAATTATTTTGTTCATTCTTTTTTTTATTGATAATAAACTAGTTAAAAGGTTTTGGGAACAAGTTTCATTATTAATTTTACTTTTTATTTTATCAGTTTATTGTCTGACGAGAATGAGTGAATTAATTCTGATACTTTTATTCTTTTTTATTTTAATAAAACGTATTATATCAAAAAAACAAAACGATTCTTTATTAGATTTTGAGATTCTGAAAATAAATAATTTTGTTCAATTTTTAAAAGATAAGAGATATTATATTTTATTTTTCACTATTTCATTAGGTATTATTTCGACTAACAAACTTGTTATTGGTAAAGAAAAAAAAGTAATTGATTTAAGTTTATATTTCAAAAAGGAACAATCTAAATTACCTTCTGATATTAAAGTTGTTGAAACTCCGGTCTTGCTAAATAATGGAAGTAATATTGAAAAACATCAATCAGTTTTAATTATAGGTGATCAATCGCTTAGTATTCGTTTAAGTCTAATTCTAAATGGTTTATTTTTATTTAAAAGTAATCCTGTTTTAGGTGTTGGGCCTGGGCAATTTCAAGTTCAAAATAGTTTGAAAAATGTCCCGTACGATATTGGTACTAATTGTAGTCCTCACAATTATTTTATTGAATTAATCTCGAATTATGCTCTTTTAGGGATAAGTTTTTTAATCTATTTATTTTACCTATTATTCAATTTATTTAAGTTTAAATCTGAAACTTCTTATTGGTTAAAACTTAGTTTTATTATGTTTTTTATGGTGTCAATTTTACCATCAGCTTTTATTTATCAACCGATGAATTGGTTGTTTATGTCATTATGGATTCTTTATTCACAGATTGAAATTAATTTAAAAAGTGTCAGATAAAAAATTTGTAAAAAACTTTATTACACTGTTGACTGGTAACACTATTAGTCAATTGATTCCGTTTGTGGTAGCATCTTTTCTAACAAGGATTTATTTACCAACGGAATTCGGGTTGTTTTCAAATGTGTTAGCACTTTCTACACTTTTTGGTATCGTTTCTTGCGGAAGATTGGAGTTAGCCATTCCTTTACCGAAAGAAAAGAATAAAGCACAAGATATACTTTTTACGGCTTTACTATTTACGGCATTAGTAACTATAATTAGTTTGATTGTTTATATTTTTTCATCATCAATAGGTGATTTTTATAATGATCAAAAATTGCCAAATTATCTCTTTTATGTACCGATTTGTGTTTTAAGTTTTGGTTTGTTAGGTGTGACAAATAATTGGATTTTAAGAAATAAAGAATACCGAGTTCTTTCATCTATTAAAATTTTACAGTCAATCATTAATAATTTTGGAGCCCTTTATTTTGGATATATTGGTTTTGGTGTACACGGTTTATTGATAGCTTGGCTTTTATCACAATTTATTCCTGTTGTTTATATTTTGTTTAAAGAGAAAATAAGTTGGAATAAAAATCGATTTAATAAATCTGTTGTTATGGATGTTTTAATAAATTACAAAGATTTCCCTCTGATTAATTCTTTACATGCTTTTACGGATATTTTTGCGACTCAAGTAGTTTTATTTTGGATTATTTCTACATTTTTCGGAGATGATAATTTAGGTTTATTTACTCAAATGAATAAGTATGTCAAAGCTCCAGTTATTTTAATAACAAGTTCTGTTTCTCAAATGTTTTATGTTGAAGTCAGTAAAGCTATAAATGACGGGAAATTAGTTATGCCATTTTTAAAACAAACGCTTAAGACAACAATTATATTTGCAATTCCTTTTATTATTATATTGTTTTTCTTTGCTCCAATTATGTTTTCTATCTTTTTTGGTACAAAATTTATAGATTATGGATTGGCTGGGGAAATGGCTAAGTGTAACTTACCTATTTTGTTTTTTATGTTTATTGTTTCTCCGATTTCAGGTTTGCCTATTTTGTTTAAAAAACAGAAAAAGGCATTCTTGATGAGTGTTTTTGGATATTCATTAGGATTAATAGGTATATATATTGGAGCTTATAATAAACTTGGAATTTATACTTCTCTTTTAATATATAGCATATTATTTAGTGTTTATTACATAATGTTACTAACTTGGTATATTCAATTAATTAAAAAGCACGATGTTAGTATTGGTTAATGGATTACCCTTATTTTCTAAAAGGCTTGTCAAAGATTTAAATTCTTTAGATAAAAATAATACGTATGTTTTTGCGGATACTTATTATTCTTTATGGGATAAAATTAAATTTTTTGCTTTAATACCTTTTTCTAAAATTGTTATTTCGTTTAATGGCGTTTCTGATAATAGTGGCTCATTAAATTGGGTGTTAAAGTTTAAAAAAAAACTAGTGATGCAGTGGCAAGGTACTGATGTAAGTTTGGCTGTAGAACGATTTAATAATAACACCATTAATAGAAAATACATTGATAATGCCTTACATTTTACGGATGCGATTTGGCTTAAAAAAGATTTAGATACTTTTATAAATTCGGTTAAACTTGTTAACTTTAAACATTTTAATTTCCTTAAAAATGAAACTAATTATAAAAAAAACTCCGTTTTATCTTATATAGGAAAAGGTAGAGAATCTTTTTATGGATATGATGATTTATTGTTAGCTGCTAAAAAAATTCCTGAGATTGATTTCAATATTATTGGTTCTGATGGAGACGGATTAGCTTGTGTTTCTAATATTAAATTTCATGGTTGGGTTGATGAAGTTGTTGTAAATAAATTAATGAGAGAAACATCTATTTTTGTTAGATTAACCAAGCATGATGGTAATTCAGTTTCAGTATATGAAGCATTAGGCAATGGTTGTGAAGTTATTTGGAGTTACCCTAGTGAGAAGTCTTATTTAGCAACCAATTCTACTGAATTAATTTCAGTAATGAATGATTTGGTTTACAAAATTACAGAACGTAACTTTACGCCAAATGACTCTAATTATTCGTATATTCAAGATAATTTTAACAAAGAAAAAATAATTGGTAATTATATAAATGTATTGAATGAATTCTCAAAAATCAAATAAAAGGATTGCATTAATTACGACCTGGTACCCACCTATTACAGGCATAGCAGTAAGTAGAATGGATTCATTTGCTAATTATCTGTCAGAGGATTTTACGGTTGAAGTTTTTTGTTTAGGAGATAAAAAAGAGACTATAAAAAAAAGCAAATCTTTAATTGTACATTACATTATGTCTAATAATTTATTTAATAAGTTAAAAAGCAATCAAAAAGATTTCAAAATCATTCATAATTTTAAAACTGTTTTAAGAATTTTATTAAAAAAAGTTATTAAATCACCATTAAATAGTTGGAAGAATGATACCTTATTTGATTTAAAAGGAATTCATGAAAAGGAGCCATTTGATTTGATCATTAGTTCATTTTCTCCGAGTGAATCACATGTTGTAGCATCCGAATTTTGTCAAATTCATTCTTCTGTACCTTGGATTGCTGACATGAGAGATGAGATGAGTACAAATCCTACTATTGATGGAATTACTAAATCAAATTTGCATAATATTGAGAATTTAGTGAATAAATATGCTTCAGCTATAACTTCAGTAAGTGAACCAATTTTAAATGATTTTAAATTAATTTGTCCTAAGGTTTCCCTTTTCGAAGAAGTGAGAAATGGATACAATCATTTATTAGTAAATCAAAATCAAAATTCTTTAAATAATTCTACTTTTACATTTGGTTTTTTCGGTAGTTTTTATGGTGCTGTAAAACCAGATTTGTTTTTTGAAGCATTAATGAAAATTCTTTTAAGTGTTCCTGAATTTGATTTTCAATTTGAAGTTTATGGTGCACATAAAAACTTTAATATTCCAACTAAACTTAAAAATAAAGTTCACATTTTTCCACATTTACCTTATGAACAAGCCATATTGAAAATGCAAAAGATGGATGTTAATGTTTTATTTATTCCTAATAATGGTAGGAAAGGTATTTATTCTGGAAAATTATTTGATTATATTTCAGTTCAACGACCAATATTTGCGATGTTAGATAAAAAAGATGTTGCCTTTGATTTAATTAAAGAATTGAATTGTGGCTATTTAGCAGAATTTAATGATATAGATGAAATAGTGGATGCTATAAAGAAAATCATAAAAGATAAAACAGAAGGTGTTTTTGATGTTGCTTCTACAAGTCAAGTAGAGAGTTTGCATAGAAGAAATCAAGTTCAAAAATTGAAAACTTTAATTAATAATCTGATTTCGAAATGAAAATATTAATTGTAGGTTCAAAGTCTATTCACGTGTCTTCTTTTATTGAAAACTTATTTTTAAAAGAAAAATCTATTTTTCTACTTTCTGAAGAGATTTGTCAATTTCCACATGTTGAATCTGAAAAATTGATTTCTTTTAGAAGTTTAAATCCTATTACTATTATTATTAATTATTTTAAATTAAAGGCTTTTTTAAAAGATTTAAAACCCTCAGTTATTCACGTTCATCAATTAAATAGATTGGCCTTTTTTACAACAAGAGCAGCTTCAAAATTAAATCTCCCAATTGTCTCAACTGCTTGGGGAAGTGATGTTTTAATAGTCCCTAATAAAAATTTTCTCTTCAAATATTTAACAAAGAAAACGATTCAAAGGTCTTTTGTTATTTCAGCGGACGCTACTATTATGATTGACAGTATGAAAGCATTGTCAGATTCTAATTATGAGTTACTTCAATATGGAATTGAAATGATTGAACCTGATGTAAAAGAGAATATTATATATTCGAACCGTCTTCATAAAGAGCTTTATAGAATAGATAAAATCATTCATTATTTTTCAGATTTTTCTAAAACAAATCCAACTTGGAAACTTGTAATTGGCGGAGAAGGCGATCAAACTTCTAAATTAAAACAATTAGTAATTGATTTAGGGATAAATGATAAAGTTGAATTTGTTGGATGGCTTTTACCAGAGGATAATAAGAGATGGTATTCGAAATCTAAAATTTACATTTCGATACCGAAATCTGACGGGACTTCAGTTAGTGTTTTAGAAGCTATGTCAGCAGGTTGCATTCCGATATTGTCAGACATTCAAGTTTCTTATGAATGGATAAAAAACAGAGAAAATGGTATAATTGAAGTTATTAATGAAAACCCAATATTTTCGGCATTACTTATTAATTCAGAACAAAGTAGCTTAATAAATAGACAGTTGGTTGAGGGGAAAGCATCAAGAGAATTTTGTACTAACAGATTTATTGAATTATATAATTTAGCCTCAAAATGATAGTAAAAGAAAATAGTTTCATTCAATTATTTGAAAAATGTTTAGGCGTTTTTTCTTTTGGGTTGGTTCTATTTCCCAAATTAGTACCTGTTTTTTTTATTTTATTAATAAGTGTTATTGTTTTTGGATTTATAAAAAATGAAGTGAAATTTAAATTGAATACCGTTGGGGTTCTTTTTATTCTTTTTTATTTTGCTTATTTAGTAGGGGTTATATATACCCATAATGAAGTTCAGGCAATGAAATATGTTGAAAATAAGTTGTCATTTATTATTTTACCGATTCTATTCTCTTTAAATTTCAAAGTTAAATGGTCATTGAATTGGTTATATACTGGTTTCGTTTTCGGAGTTGTAGTTGCTTCAATATATAGTGTAATATATGGTTTACTTCATAATGGACAAGTATATCCAGATGGTATAACTGCAACCTTGACTTCCTCTTTTATTTCACCTTTGCATCATCCAACTTATTTTTCAGCTTATATACTTATATGTATAATCATCCTTTTTATAGGTTGGAAGGAAAAAATAAGATTTTTTTCGCTTTATTGGATAATTCCTTTTACCATTTTCAGTTTACTATTACAAGGATTTTTACTAAGTCTTTCAGGTATTTTATTTTTATTGATGACTATCATTTTAGCTTTTATCTATTATATCAAAATGAAATTCGGAAAAATAGTATTTTATATATCTATTGTTGCATTGCCTTTAATGGGTTTCTTTACTATTAAAATGATTCCTTCATTAGAAGGGGAGTGGGGTGCAGCTGAAGGGTATGCAGAAATTTATTTGAATAGCCCGGAAACATTTGTGGAATCGAGGGTTTATCCTATGTCAGGTAGTGAGGTTAGAATTGTAATGTGGACAGCTTCAGCTAAAACAATAAGAAATTTTCCTTTTGGAGTAGGAACAGGAAATGTAGATGAATATTTAGGGAAAGAATTAATTCGATTGAAACAAGATAAATTAGTTCACCACAATTATAATCCACATAATCAGTTTTTCCAAACTGGAGTTGAGATTGGCATTTTCGGGATGTTTATTTTATTTTCCATAATAGTTACTTCTTTTTATTATGGTTATAAATTTAAAAATTGGTTACTAATAATTATTACAGGAAGTTTGTTTTTTAATTCATTGTTTGAATCAATGTTACAGAATAGAAGTGGAATTGTTTTTTATACCTTTTGGATTTGTTTATTAGTTTTACATATTAAGAATAATCATTCAAGAACAGTCGTTAAAAGATTGTCTCATTAAATATAATAGTAACTTTACAGCATAAATTTTACCAGATGTTTAGTCAAAAAAAAAGAATTTTAGTTTTAGCACCTCATACAGATGATGGTGAGTTTGGTTGTGGTGGTTCAATTGCAAAATTTTTGGAAGAGGGGCATGATGTTTATTATGCGGCTTTTTCTGCGTGTCAGCAATCGGTTTTACCTCAATTTCCTTCTGATATATTAATTACAGAAGTAAAAGAAGCAACTGGAATACTTGGAGTTAAACCTTCGAATTTAATTTTGTTTGACTATGATGTAAGAACATTTGGATATAGAAGACAAGATATTTTAGATGATTTAATTAGATTGAAAGCTGATATTCAACCAGATTTAATATTTATGCCAACTTTAACCGATGTTCATCAAGATCATAAAACTATTGCAGAAGAGGGGATGAGAGCATTCAAATTTAATAGTATTTTGACGTATGAATTACCTTGGAATAACTTTTCTTTTCAAACATCTAGTTTTATTCATTTGTCAGAAGAAAATGTTCAAACAAAAGTAAAGGCTTTACAAGCATATCAATCTCAAGCTCACCGGCCCTATTCAGATGAAGATTTTTTAAGATCTTTGGCAAGAATTAGAGGGGTTCAAATTGGAGCAAAATATGCTGAAGCTTTTGAATTAGTCCGATGGATAATTAAATAAATTTATGGATATTAGGCAAATAATTGATTTTATAAATCCACTATCATACCATTTTAATGAAGAGAACCCAATTCTTTTAATTAAAAGTATTGATGATTTATCTTTTGATAAGAACAGCTTAGGATGGTGTTCTGATAAGAATATCCAATTGCTTGATAATATTAATTCAGGTACTGTTTTAATATCTAAAAAAACGGAAGAAGAGTTGCTTATCAAAGGTGGAGATTCTCAGTTTAATAGAATTGTTGTTTCTAATCCAAGGCTTGTTTTTGCTGAAGTTTTAGGTCGTTTTTTTATTAAACAACCCTTGTTTGGAGTTATTCATATTAGTTCAATAATTGATGAAACGGTTTTGTTTTTATCTAATGATGTGATTATAGGTCCTAATGTAGTGATAGAGGAAAACGTAAAAATAGGTTCTAAAGTTATTATTGGTGCAAATTCTGTTATTAAAGCAGGAACAATAATTAATAACAATGTTAAAATAGGTTCTAATTGTACTATTGGCGGTGTTGGATTTGGGTATGAGCCTAATGAGGATGGTTTATATGAATTGATTCCACACATTGGAAATGTAGTTTTAAAAGAATCTGTTGAAATAGGAAATAATGTTTGTATTGACCGTGCAGTAATTGGTTCTACTATTTTAGAACGAGAAGTCAAAGTTGATAATTTAGTCCATATTGCTCATGGTGTTCATATTGGAGAGAACAGTTTAATTATTGCACACGCTATGATTGCAGGTAGCGTAAAGATTGGAAAAAACACCTGGGTGTCTCCTTGTTCTGCTATAAAACAAAAATTAGAAATAGGAAACAATGCTTTAATTGGAATGGGTAGTGTAGTTCTCAAGAATGTATCTGATAATGATGTGGTTGCGGGTGTTCCTGCGAAAAAAATTAATAACTAGAAATGATTATTTCAGTTGTAATTCCTTGTCGAAATGAACATGAATTTATTGAAGAATGTATTTCATCGGTTTATTTAAATGTTTTAGATGATTTACATCAATTGAACGTGATTGTTGTTGACGGTTTGAGTGATGATGGTACTCGGGAAATTGTTCAACGTATAATACCGCAATATAAAAATTTATATTTGGTGGATAATCCTCAACAATTAACACCATTTGCCTTTAATTTAGGAATTCATTTTTGCAAAGCAGATTATTATCAAATTGTTGGGGCAAGGCAAATATTGAGTAATAATTATTTATCAGAATCAATTTCTATATTCTTAAAAGATTCATCTGTATGGTGTGTTGGAGGGAATGTTGAAAATTTTTACATCAACAAAACAGGTGAAATTATTTCAAAAGCTATGTCAACTAGCTTTGGTATGGGGCTAGGAAATTTCAGAACCTTAGTACAATCAGGTTATACTGATACTGTTGGCACCCCTATGTATCCAGCATTTGTATTTGATAAAATAGGATATTTTGATGAAGAATTAATAAGAAATCAGGATGATGATTTTAATTTCCGTGTTACAAAAGCTTCAGGTAAAATTTGGTTTGAAAAATCAATATCTTTAAAGTATTATGTCAGAGGAAACTACAGAAGTTTGTTTAAGCAGTTTTTTCAATATGGATATTGGAAAGTTTATGTAAATAAAAAACATAGAGAAGTAACTACAATTAGACAATTGATTCCTCCATTGTTTGTTTTGTATTTATTTTTATTACCGATTTTATTTTTTGTTTCAATTTCAGTTTTTTCAGTTTTTTTTAGTGGAATAATTTTTTATTTCCTTTTAGGAATTCATTTTTCAATAAAAAAAGCATCAACTTTTATAGATTTTTTAGGGGTGTTTAAAACATTTCCTATTCTTCATTTAAGCTATGGTATTGGATATTTCTTAGGGATTATTCATTTTTTTATTCTTAAAAAAACTCCTTCAAATAATCAGAAAAGTTTGTCTAGATAATTGTATTCGTTCGAGTGCTTTAACTCAATTTATAAATTTAGTCTGTTTTCACTTGGATTTAAAAGAATAATACCTAACTTCACAATCAATAAAAGAGCAAACCAAATTTATGATTTCATTTTCACCTCCTCGTATTGATCAACGTGTGATTGATGAAGTAACAGCTGTTTTAAAAAGCGGTTGGATTACTACTGGTTCACGAACGAAAGAATTCGAGAAAAAGATTACTGAATACTGCGGATGTAAAACTACTGTTGCTGTTACTTCTTGGACAGCGGCAATGGAATTAATTTTACATTGGTGGGGGATTGGTGAGGGAGATGAGGTTATTTTACCAGCTTATACATATTGTGCAAGTGCAAATGTGATACTTAATATTGGTGCAATACCAGTTATGGTAGATTTGAACAATGAAGATTTCAATTTAAGTGTTGAGGCTGTTCGAAAAGCAATTACACCTCGAACTAAAGCGATTATGCCTGTTGATATTGCTGGATATCCATGTGATTATGATGAGTTATTTTCATTAATCAATGAAGAGTCTATTTTAAAACAATTTACTCCAAATAGTGATTTTCAAAAGCAATTAGGTAGAATTCTTATAGCTTCTGATTCGGCACATAGTTTTGGAGCTTTATACAATGGAAAACGAATTGGAAGTGTCGCAGATATAACCTGTTTTTCTTTTCATGCTGTAAAAAACATTACGACTGCAGAAGGTGGAGCAATGTCTGTAAATTTACCTGATAGCTTCGATCATGAAGCTATTTATAAAGAATTGTGCATTAAAACATTGCATGGTCAATCAAAAGATGCATTATCTAAAACGCTAAAAGGAAATTGGAAATACGATGTAACTGAACCTGGTTATAAATGTAATATGACTGATATTTCTGCGGCAATTGGTTTAGTAGAGTTGAGTCGTTATCAAGAAAATATGGATAGAAGAAAAATCATATTTAATAAATATGATGAAGCTTTTAAAAATGAATCTTGGGCTATATTACCATTGTATAAGACTGGTAAAAAAGAAACGTGTTATCATTTATATCAATTGCGATTTAAAGATGTATCTGAAGAGCAAAGAGATGCATTAATTCAGGCGATTTTTGATTGTGAAGTTGCTGTAAATGTTCATTTTTTACCTTTGCCGATTTTAACAGCTTATATGAATTTAGGATATAAAATGGTCGATTATCCTGAGGCTTGGAATAAATATTACAATGAAATAACTTTACCTGTTTATTTCGATTTAAACGATGAACAAGTAGATACAGTTGTTGCAGCAGTTAAGAAATCGGTAAAATTAATTATAGGGTGAAACGATTATTTGATATAATTGTATCTACTTTAATATTACTTCCATTTTCTATTTTCGGAATTTTCTTTTGTTTAGCTATACTTCTTGAAAGTAAGGGGGGGATTTTTTACTGTCAAGAAAGAATTGGTAAGAATGGCATTCCTTTTAAAATTTTTAAATTTAGAACGATGAAAGTGAATGCTGATAAAGCAGGAACTTTGACAGTCGGAATGCGTGACCCAAGAATAACAAGAATAGGATTTTTTCTTCGTAAATTCAAATTAGATGAATTTCCACAATTTATAAATGTTCTTATTGGTCAAATGAGTATTGTTGGACCAAGACCAGAAGTGAAGGAGTACGTTGATTTATATTCAGAAGAACAAAGAAAAGTGTTAGCAGTAAAACCAGGAATAACTGATTACGCATCTCTTGAGTATTTTAATGAAAATGAATTGCTGGGGTCTTCGGAAAACCCTAGAGAGACGTATGTCAAAGAAATTATGCCTGCTAAATTAGAATTAAATAAAAAGTATTTAGCGAACCCAACTCTTATTCATGATTTAAAAATTATGTGGAAAACGTTTTTAAAAATGGTTAAATAATTTTGATTTTTTTTTATTGGGATAGTGACCTGTCCTAATAAAAAACAAAAAATGTCAATTCATAAAAAACGCCAAACTGCAACCAATAATTATACTCGTTAATTTTAATATATTGAATTTGTGATTTTCACTCGTTTCAAATATAATGGTTGTTGATATGTGTAAAAACATTCCGACTACAATGGCAAGAATCATATTGAAATCTAAGAAACTTGAAATCTCTGAAGAGTTTAAACCTAATACAAGTCCGGCAGGTGTCATAATTGCAAATAACATCAATATTGACCAGGCTTTTAATTTCGTGATATTAGTAGATATTAAAAGTGTCATTAAAGCAACGGCAACTGGGAGTTGGTGAAACAAAATACCGAAAAGTAAAGAGTTTTCACTGTGTCCATGATGATGATGAGCTTCAAGTATATGTCCAGCGTATTGATTTCCTAAAGGTATTCCTTCTAAAAATGAATGAACAGAGAGAGAAATAAATAAGCCCCATGGCATTGATTGTCCTTTGTGAACATGAACGTGACCATGCTCTATTCCTCCAGAGAAAAATTCCAAAGAAAGTTGTACTAAAAAGCCAATTAATATGTAAACGCCAATGTTTTTTGTTTCAGAAGCGTATAGTTCGGGTACAAAATGTATAAATGCAATAGACAATAAAAATCCTCCACTAAATGAAAGCATTAATTTAATGAATTTTTGTTTGTTTGAAGCGTGAAGATATGTTACGATTAATCCGCCTAAAACTACAGCGATGATTAAACTGACGATTGCTAATATATGTCCCATTAATTTTTTGTTGCAATTAGAATTAATCTATCTGATTGTTTTTCATCAAATGGATTTAAATTGAAGTCACCAAAGATATGAATAATTTCAAATTTATTAGAAATTAATAAGTTTTCAAAATCTTTTAATTTTAATGCTTGAACACGTTCTGTATACTTAAAATCTTTTCCTTGGTCAGAAAATTGAATGTTTTTAAAAATGTGGTGACCATCATATTTTCTACTAATAACATAGTCTATTTCATCCACTTTCTTCGTTTCTTCTAAGACAAGATTAGAAATTGACTTTTCGCTGTTCATGAAATCAATCACAAGTATTCCTTTATCAGTTAGCATGTTGTGTATTGACTGAATCACTTTTTCATTGTCAGTAAAATTGTCAAAATATCCAAAACTGGTAAACAAGTTAAAAACTATTTCAAACGAATTAGGAGAAAGATTTTCTCTCATGTCATGTACACCAAATTTTAATGTCTCATTTTCATGTTTCTTTGCACATTCAATGCTGTTTTTAGATAGGTCAACCCCTACAACATTTAAACCTAATTCATTCAATGTGATTGAGTGCCTTCCTTTACCGCAAGCTAAATCTAAAGCCGATTGATTTTTTGTTAATTTTAAAAAGCGAACTAATTTTGTAACAAATAATTTTGCTTCATTTTCATCTCTGTTTTTATAAAGAGAGTGATAATAAGATGTGTCAAACCACGATTCAAACCATTCTTTTGATTCCATTTTACAAATATACATTTTATGCTTTTATTTTCTAAAAGTTATTCTTATTATCTTGCATATTCCAAAGATTATATTATATTTGTTGGTAATAGAATATTACTATGTCGATAAAAAGGATTTATAATTTGTATCATACATTGGAGCAAGAGAAGATAATTCTCTCTTTTAACGGTGTTGTTACAGCTGATTTCCTTACAGCGGTATTAGATATTGTCGAAACAAAAATGAATCACCTAGAGGAGCCTCCTAAAACTAAAAAGAAGGTTTTTAATGTTCTTGTTGAATGTCTTCAAAATTTATATCATCATATTGATGAGGGAAAAGGAGAAAGAAAAGAAATGAGAAAATATAAATCAGTTTTAGTTATGGTAATTCGGGATGAAAACAATTTCTTCATACAAACAGGTAATTATATTGATAAAACAAGTGTGAAAAATTTAGAAGATCGATTAAAAAAAATCAATAGTCTAGATAAAGAACATTTGAGAGAGTATTATAGGGAAGTATTAGGGAATGGTTCAATTTCTGATAAAGGAACTGCCGGTTTAGGAATGATTGATATTGCTCGCAAATCGGGGAATAAATTAGAATATGAATTTCTTGAAATTGATAAAGATTTTAGCTTTTTCAGTTTGAATGTAAAAATTGATTAATTAACTTATTAAATTATTTAAATATGGAAAATATACTACGTGAAGGATCTGCAAAAACACCAGCAGTAAGTTTTGATTCTGCTTCTGGTATATTGGAGTTGAAAGGACGTTCAATACCAGAGAATTCTGTTGAATTCTATAAACCATTAAATGATTGGATAGATTCATATGGGTCAAAACCTTGTTCTGAAACCATTGTTGATATTAAATTAGAGTATTTTAACACATCTTCTTCTAAATGTATCTTAGATTTATTTAAGAAATTAGAATATATTAATAAACAAGGGTCAGTTGTTTCTATAAACTGGTATTTTGAACAAGATGACGAGGATATGGAAGAGGCTGGTGAGGATTACCAGGCGATCATTAAACTTCCTTTCAAAATGATTGAAGTCGAAGAAATTTAAAACATGTTTTCTTGTTAAAAGTCGGAATTACTGGGGGTATAGGTTCTGGGAAATCTTATGTGTGCTCAATTTTAGAACATTTAGGTTTTCCTGTATTCTATTCTGATAAGTCTGCTAAAATATTAATTGAAACGAATGATTCTATTAAACAAGAATTAATTCATTTGTTTGGAAATGAGATTTATAAGGATAATAAATTAGACAAGATTCGTTTGTCTAATTTAATATTTACTGATAATTTACTTCTCGAAAAAGTTAATTCAATTATCCATCCTAACGTACGAGAATGTTTTAATAATTGGGCGAGTTTTCAAAAATCAAACATTGTATTCAATGAAGCTGCCATATTGTTTGAGACAGATATTTATAAAACATTTGACTATACTGTCTTGATAACTGCTCCTTTAGATTTAAAAATTGAGAGAGTAATGAAAAGAGATTCCTGTAAAAAAGAAGATGTTTTAACTAGAATGAACAATCAATGGACTGATGAGCAGAAATCTCACTTAGCTTCGTTTATCATTTCAAATGATGAAAAAATAAGTCTTATTTCTCAAGTTGACAATATTTTAAAAGAATTGATTCACTCTTCTAATTTAAGGGGGAAGAGATCCTAGTTTAATTCTTCGTAATCATCAAATTTATTTGTATCCTCTTTGTTTTCTTGATTTTGATTGAATCTATTATTTTTTTGTCCTAATGGTTTTCCTGATAAAATCATTGAAATGGCATTTAACATTTTCATGATCATATTCATTAATATAACAAAACCAATAATTTTAAAAATAAAACCAAAGACTGCGGCATTTTCTAAACTTTCAATACTTTCTAAAAACCAATTTGATAAAGGGTTTTTTGAGTATTCAGGATAAAATATAAATCCAGTAAAAAGTAAGAGTGAAAAAACTATAACACCAATTTCAGCTTTTATATTGAATTTTGTTTCAGCTTTTGGCAAACCTTGTGCTACCATTTGAAATAAAACTTTTTTGTTTTGTTGATTTTGCAATTTCCCTATAAAATAGGTTAAGAGAATTAAAGCTGCAATTATTAGTTGATTCAAATTTGAGTCATATTGATTTACTTTTTCACTAAAATTAATTGTAACTTCAACTAAAAGGAAATATTTAATTGTTTTTACGAGATATTCTTCTCCTTCAAATTTCGTTTTTCCAATTCGAAGTAAAGTGTAACCAAGTTGTAAAATTCCCCAAAGAAAACCAAAAATGGCAAATACAACACCCAGACTAAACGCAAAATTTAATAATTCCAATTTTTATTATTTTTAGCGAAATTAAAAGAAAAATCGATTGTATTTAAAGATTTGATGTTTTTTTTAATTTTCAATGATTTAAAAAAGTGATTTCAATTTCATTTTCAAAGAAGGATTGGTATCTTTGGGGACACAAAATTTAATAAAATGTTTAAAAATCTCATAGTATCTTGTTTCATAATTAGTTCATTTTCAATTTCTACTTTTGCTGAAGAAGGAATGTTAATCCCTTCTTTAATTTCTGCATTTGAATCTAATATGCAAGCAATGGGGATGAAATTATCTGCGAAAGATATTTATGATGTCAATCATTCTAGTATAAAAGATGCTATTATTCATTTTGGAGGTGGATGTACAGCTGAGATAGTTTCCAATCAAGGTCTTATTTTAACTAATCATCATTGTGGTTATTCACAAGTACAATCTCATTCTTCGTTGGAAAATGATTATTTAAAAAATGGATTTTGGGCAAAAACATTCAAAGATGAATTAAAAAATGCTGGACTTACAGCAACTCGAATGGTTCGCATTGATGATGTAACTTCAAAGGTTTTATTAGGTGTGAATTCAACGGATAAAGAAGAAGTTCGATTTGCAATGATGAAGGCAAATATTGAAAAATTAATCAAAGAAGCAAAAGAAGGTACTCATTTTGAAGCTGAAATAAAACCTTTTAATTACGGAAATGATTATTATATGATTGTTAAAGAGGTGTTTAAAGATGTTCGTTTAGTGGGTACACCGCCTAATTCAATTGGGAAATTCGGAGGAGATACTGATAATTGGGTATGGCCAAGACATACAGGAGATTTTTCGGTTTTTAGAATTTATGCTGGAAAAGATAATAAACCTGCTGATTATTCAGTTGATAATGTTCCTTATGTTCCATTACATTTTTTACCTATTTCTTTTATCGATCGTAAAGAGGGTGATTTTACAATGGTCTACGGTTTTCCAGGTACAACTGAACAACATTTAGTATCTTCTCAAATTAAATACATTGTTGAGAAAGAACGTCCAGCAAGAATTTTAATGCGCGAAAAGTCTCTTTCAGTAATTAATTCTTCAATGAGATCTTCAGATGAGGTTCGAATTAAATATTCTGCAAAACAAGCCAGTATTGCAAATGCTTATAAAAAGTGGATTGGACAAGTTGGTGGATTAAAAGAACTAGGGGCTGTTGAAGTAAAAAAGCAATATGAAAAAGCCTATCTCGAAAAAGCGTTATCTAAACCTGAATGGAAAGAAAAGTACGGAATGACTATAGATTTAATGAATAAATTGGTTGAATCTAATAGCAATGATGATTTTAAATACCAAATGGGTATTGAATATTTATATGTTGGTCCTGAAATGTTTGATTTAGCTGAAGCTTTAAATGATATTTATATGAATTACGATAAATATTTAGAGAAAAATGAATTACAGGCAAAATTAGACATTTTAATAAAGGGGGCCGAATATTTTTTTAAAAATTATGATGTCAATGTTGATAAAGGGATTTTTGAATTGTTAAATGCAGAATACGTTCGTCAGACGAAAGGGACTGAAGAAATATATGTCAATTATTCTTCTAAATCTTTAACTAACTTAATTTATTCGAAGTCTTTTTTAGTAAATAAAGATAGTTATATTTCTTTCTTAAAGAATTTTAAAAAGAGTTCTCTAAAAAAATTATTAAAAGATCCTGGTTTTGCTCACTGGAAACTAGAAGCATCTAATTTTGAATTAAATGTTGTGCCCAACTATCGACTTTTTAACAAAAAAATGAATGAATTATTAAAAATTTATGTGGAAGGTAAATTTATCATGTTTCCAGAAGAAAAACATTGGGCTGATGCGAATGGAACATTGAGGGTTACGTATGGTAAAATAGAAGGTTCTGCTCCAACTGATGGGATGAAATACACTGAACACACAACAACAGATGGTATTATTCAAAAATTTAATTCAGGAAATCCTGACTTTGATTTGTTACCTGGTTTACTTGAATTATATAAGAAAGGAGATTTTGGTGAATATGCCCAAGATGGTGAATTGTGGGTTTGTTTTTCAGGATCAAATCATACTACTGGAGGAAACTCAGGATCACCAGTTTTAGATAAAAATGGCTATTTAATGGGATTAAATTTCGATAGAACTTGGGAAAGTACAATGAGTGATTATATGTTTGATCCGTCTCGTTGTAGAAATGTGGTTGTTGATATCCGTTATGTTTTATGGGTAATGGATAAATATTCGGGAGCGAAACATTTGGTCGATGAGATGAAATTGATGAAGGATTAATTATCTTTTTCTTTTGTAAAACTTCATTGCCTCAAATTTTAGCCATTCTAATTTCGATTAATTTCTATTTTTGTGTATAAAATTTAAATACTCCTGCTCTTGTTGACCTTTAGTCGCAATCAATTCATATTGAGTATTTAAAACATTCAAATCCATAATAGTAGAATAACCAGATCTAGAAATAATTTTTTGTGCTTGCAAAATAATTAAATCTGTCACTTTCCAATCGGATGAGGAGGATATTTCAATTTGCTCAAATTGTGACTTTGTCGGATAATGAGCTGGAACAATAAAAACTGTTTTGTCCTTTTTTTTATTTGCAATTTCAAATTGTTGTTTGAAAAATTGTTTTGAATAGGGTTCAGGACCGCTAATGATTACAACCAAAGGAATTGTTTTTCCTTGTTGATTATACAGTGAAAATCGTGAATATGGACCAATGTATTCTACGTTTTTGAAGGCTTTATTTACACTTAACTTTCCTGCGAATTTTGAATAGGGTGTGTCTAAAATCCATATAAAATCAAAAGGATTAATTAATTTTTTATGGAGAAGATCAACCAATTTTGAATGCCATAAAACGGGTAAATTCAATTGATGTGTGATGAATATAGAACTGCATTTTTGTGATATAAATCCATAACGATGATCTGAAAGAATAATATCTACATCATATTTTTCAACTAATTCATTGACTTCTTTCTTCTCACGTTTTAATCGTTTATTTAAGTTGAAAAAACTAAACAATAGATCTTTTCCAAAATTACCCTTTCCGTTAAATTTAAAAGGATAACCTACGTGGTTTTCATATTCAAGATCCGGGAAATAGCTTTTGAAAATTTGTTTTTGACTTTCGCTACATGCAATAATTAGTCTATTTTCTTGTTGAATAAGTTGATGAATCAAAGAAATACATCTCGCTACATGACCCATCCCCCAATTAAGCGGAGAAAGTAAAATTGTTTTATTGAAAACATTCTCAGGCCTCATTTGGATCCAACGCCAAATCAATGTCAAAGCCACATTTAAAATGTCCTTTTGGACACGTTTTGTGACCGTGAAGCCCACATGGACGACAATCTAAATCATTTACTTCTCTTATGTTTTGATCTTCCGACATCGGCCCAAAACCAAATTTTGTTACTGTCGAACAGAAAAAAGCGGTTACAGGAGCATTCATAGCGGATGCAATGTGTAATGGACCTGAATCATTGACAAAATTTCGTTCCGCTTTTGACATTAAAGCGGCAGATTCTAATAAATTTAATTGTCCAGCTAAATTAATACTTGTTTTCGCTACCGTTAGAGAAATTATTTCTTCACAAAAATTTTGATCACCTTTTCCTCCTAATATATAAACGGTTCCAATTTGATTGTAATGATCAATTAATTGAATCCATTTTTCTTTTGGTAATTGTTTGGTAAACCAGACAGATGCTGGAGCCATGCAGTAAAATGGTGGATTCATAATTTGTGATACGATGTCAAAATCTTCTTCCGTCGGAAACAGTTCAGGTCTTTTAGAGTCAACTGCTCCAAATTCTTTTATGATTGAAAGATTACGTTCTACTTCATGTTGTCCATTTCCAATTTCATGTTCAAATTTCTTCGTGTATAAAAAGGATAACGGATTTTTCTTGAAGCCATATTTCTTTTTAGCTCCAGAAAAAGCGGTTATAATTCCTGAACTTCCGAAACGATGAAGATTTATAGCTAGATCGTATTTTTCTTTTTTAAATTGGTTTATCAATCGAAAAATTGACTTGTATTTCCCTTCTTTTTTATCTAAAATATAAACGTTTTGAAGATGTGGATTATTTTTCAATAAACTTTCATTTCCTTTACGTACTAAAAAATCTATATTGGCATCAGGGAAAAGCAGTTTTAATTCCGAGATAACTGGAGTAGCTAAAATAACATCGCCTAAAAATGCGGTTTGTATAATGACAATTTTTTTCACATTGTAAAGGTATTTTTTTAGACGAATGTCTGCAAACTTATTCCGGTTTATTTGAGAATATTCACATTCCCTCTTTTAACAATTTCTTCTCCTTCTCCGTTTTTAATTGTTAAGATGTATAAATATGTTCCTGGAGTAGCCGATTTTCCAGTTGAATTGATTTCACCTGTCCAGCCTTGAGTGGCATCTTTTGATTCAAAAATCGGATGTTCCCAGCGATCTAAAATCATCAGATGATAACTATTATAGTCATAATAAGTAATTACAGGCAGGAATGTTTGATTATATGCATCTCCATTAGGTGTAAATGAATTTGGAATGTAAATAATAGGTTTCAATATTTTACAAACGGCATTTGATCGACTTATTTCATTCAACCCAAATAAATTGATTCCTTCAACTGCTTCAACGTAGTAACAAGTTCGAGCAATTGAATCCGTACTTAGTAATATGTCTTCATAATTAAATTGTGCATTTGTTAAAAATACGAGAGGTTGAGGACTAAAATAACCATCAATTCCTCGGTATACATTATATCCTAAAATAGGTCCATTAAAGTCCGAGTAAGCTGTCCAGTTTAAGTAATTGATTCTTTCTTCATCAACAGTTTTAACCTTTAATAAAATCGTCGTAGCTGTGTTAGAAAGAGCTCCATCATTCCCACAACTGTCAATCACCATTACTCTGTAAGTGTAAGAATATTTGTCAACAAATACAGCTTCATCAATAAATGAATTAATGGATATATTTCCAGGCATTCTTGCTATTTCTTCGAAAACACCTAGTTTATTTAATTTTTGAAAAACAATAAATTGAACTCCACCAACTAAATCTATTAAATGCTTTAGTTCAATGGTATTAGAATTTATAGTTGCAACTTGCAGATAATTATAGGTTGGCTGTGAGGGTGCTATAATGTTAAGACAAACTTTATTCGAGAATGCCTCTTGTCCTGTGGTTGATTTCGCCTTTATCGCAAAGCAATAATTTTGTAAAGGGCTACCAATTATCGAGTAACTTAGACCATTGGTTGTACCGAAATTTTCCCAAGGTTGCCCTACTATATGTCCCCAAACTTCATAAGTAATGGTATTATTCCATCCTAAATAGGGGGTCCAATTCATGCTTACTTTGTTGTCGCAAATACCAACCGTTGCTCTCAGGTATACTGTTGTTTGAGTTTCAGCTTTTGCAGAAGTTTGATAGGTTGGAATTACAGAAGCTGTAAAACAAGAATCAAAGGCGGCAATTGAATAAGTGAGTGCTCCAATATTCACATTTGGATTGTAGGTATAACTTGTGTTCGATAATCCCCATACAGTATCAATTTCGGCGGGGAAACCATTTGCGTCAATTGAATAAATGATATATCCGTATGTGTCAGGTTGGTAGTTTTCATTCCAAGTTATTGTTAAATCTCCCGTTAGAGTGTCGATTGTAATAGCTTGAATAATAGGGATGTTTGGATTTAGCAAGTCTTCAAAATCATCGCCATCGAAATTAGAGGCAAAATTACAGGGTTGATTTGGAAGTATAATTCGATAATTGATAAAAGCTGAACAAATATCAATAGTATCTTTATAATTGTGAACACCATAAGGAACGCTATCTAGTAATATCCATGTTCCAGTTGGATATTCTCTATAAATCTTATAATATTGATCCATGAAAGGTAAAGCGATTGGGGAAGGATTGTTCCATACTAAAATTGCCGTGCCGTCTGAAGGATTACTTACTGTTAAATGGATGTTTGAAAGTGTATCACTATAGGTTTGTGTAGTTCCTCCTAAACCTGAAATTGCGATTATATAATACTCATTTACTAATCCATTGGTAGTCTCAGAATAAGTGGTAGTTCCTAAGGAAGAGATAGTTGCTAACAAACCATTTTGTACGGAATAGACTTGATATTCAACGAAATCACCTAAGGGATTTAGAAAAGTTGACCATGTAACTGTGGTAAGATTTCCTGTAATCGTTTGTACACAGTTGATTGTAAAGCCTATCGATTTTTCTAAAGTGGTTTCATGAGTAGCCCTAATTCTTGAACAGGAAAAACTAGAATCGTTATTTTTTAAATATCCATTTATTTCATTTCCAAAAACTATTGAGGAAATAAAGTTGAAACAAATGAATAAAACGAAAAATAAGTACTTCATATTTAATTAACGATCATTTTGTGATTTTAGTGCAAATATAGTGAAGCAGTTGATTTTTAGAGAATTTAATTTTTTTTAATTTTATCAATGATCTTTACAATTTTAACTAATAAAACATCTCCTCCTGCATAAAAGAAGATGGCGCCCATCGGTGGATTTACAGTCGGAATTAAATTAAAAGTATAAGGTACCCACTTCCAACATTGAAAGTAGGTGCCAACTAACTCAATGAAAATTACACATAGTGCAATAAAAAAGTAGAGATTTTGCCATTTTTTTCGTCTCAAAAGAACAAAAAAGAACACTCCGAAAATCAGCGTAAATTGATCGTTTAAAAATATTCCAACCAATATAAATAAGAGAATATAGAACGCAATAAAAAAGCTTCTAATGTTTTTTTCTTTTCGAATAGCCCAATCTGTATGTGCGAAAACATATCCCGAGGCATAAACAATTGCATGACCAAAAGGAACATATAATGGAATTACATCAGTACGATAATTATACATTCCCAGAATTGTGCAAAATATTATTTCTCCAAGATATGAAAGAAATACCATCAGTATCATCAGCTTTTTTAAGGCAGAATCTGAAACAATATAAAACAATGAAAAATAAATAATTGCTAGAACATTCGTAATATTTCTTCCATCGAAATAATTCTTAATGAAAGTTACCGAGTCAATACCTAAAGCAAGAATTGTAAAAATCGTGAAAAAGAGAGCGTAAAATAATTGTCTCTTTTTGTTGTGATTGTCATCATTTATTTGAAATATTTCAAGCGTTTTTAAATACATTATTCATTTATTTTAAACAAAATGTAATTAAACATTCAAAATTAAAATTTAACATTCAACATCTAATTTTATCCTGCAGAAACAATTGTCATTTCATCCCAAACCAAATATTTAACGGCCAATTCTCTTATTCTTTCTGGCGTAATAGCATGAAGATCTTTTATCGCCTTGTTGTAAAAATCGAAGTTTAAGCCTTGTGCTTCTGCACTCATGTATAAGTCTGTCATTGAATATGGACCGTCTGCACTTTTTAAAAGTTGTCCTAATAAATAGTTTTTGATTAAATCTAATTCTTCAACGTCGACTAATTCAGTTTGTAATTTTTCAATTTCAATTTTGATTTCACCTAATGTAGCATCTTTCACTTCTTTTCCAACCTCTGTGGCAATCATGAAATATCCAATGTGATTGTATTCGGCTATCATTGAGCCTATTCCATAAGTATAACCTTTGTCTTCTCGAATGTTTGACATTAATCTACTACCAAAATAATCGCCTAAAATAGTATTTAAAACCATGAAGTCGTTGTAGTCTTCGTGTGTTTTGTTGAATAATATTTTACCCATTCTTATTGCAGTTTGAACCGCGTTTTCTTTTTCAATATGAATTTGGCCAGGAAGGTTCTTTATGTCCTTTTCGAATTCATAACTTCCTTTTTTAACCCATTTACCAAGCGTGTCAATAGTTTCGTCAATTGCATCTTGTTCAAGATTTCCAACAATAACAACTTTCGTTAAACCATTTTGATAATTGTTTTTGAAGAATTTTTTTAAGGTTTCAATTTCTACATTTTCATAGAAATCAGGTGTAGCTATAGATGAATAAATTTCAGATGAATTAAAAAGACGCTGTTGAAACGCTCTTTGAGCTAAATAACTTACTTTTTCCATGTTCATTAGAAAAGCTTGTTTTTTATCCGCTAATAGTTCTTTTACTTCTCTTTCTAGAAAAGCAACGTTATCAATGGCATCTGTCAATACATGTAAAAGAGGTAACATGTTTTCACGTAAGCAATACATTGTTACACAAGATGTTTCAGCAGATAATCCACTTTCCATGAATCCTCCTAATGCATCTATTTCATTGTTTATTTGAGTGGAAGATTTTTCATTTGTTCCTGAAAGCAATAAACTGCTTACAAAAGTTGGAATACCTTTCTTTCCTCTAATGTTTCCTGCATCAAAATAAAGTTCAAATCGTGCTGTTTCATTTGGGACATCCTTCATGAAAAACAATTTCACATCTGAAGTTATGTCGTAAATAGTTGGGTTAACGAAATCAATTTTGTCAACAGTTTTTAAATCTGGTTGTATCGTTCTATTTAGCATCTTGCGTCGATTTAACTTTTAATA
>CANJKA010000003.1 GCA_947474675.1 Flavobacteriales bacterium | reverse complement strand
GAGCTGAGACCATTCCCGAAAAATTTGATTTTGTAGTTAGTAGAGCAGTTACAGCAATGCCGGCATTTTTAACATGGGTTGAAAAGAAGTTTAAAAAGGAAAGTAAAAATGAACTTAAAAATGGTATTCTGTATCTGAAAGGCGGAGATCTTATTGAAGAAATGGCTCCTGTAAAAAAACATTATAGATTTCATGATTTGAATAAAATATTTGAAGAAGAATTTTTCGACACAAAGAAAGTGGTTTATGTAAGGAATTGATAAAACCCGCCTTCGGTACGATTTTTATATTTTTTTACAAAATATAAAAATCACTCAGTCTGATTATATCAATTCATCTGTTAAACTAGAATACCAATCGAAGGTTAGAGTAAAGTATATAATTAAAAATTAATACCAAATATAATTATAAAATAGGCCAAATATGCGAAGTATTTTTTTATCAAGATGATGAAAAAAATAGTTGCATAGCCTAAGCTATGGAACTATTTTTTGAAGATGTATTGATGAAAAAGAACAAGAAGATTGGACTATTTTGTAGTTATGTTTGGTATAAGCTGGGTGATAAAATAGTTTATTAAATGAGATTTCAATCTTGAATAATATATTAATGAGGAATTGAGAATTAATACCACAAAAAAACTCGAGACTTACATCTCGAGTTTTTTTGTTTTTTTATTATCAAAGTAACTTTTTTAATTCATTTTATATTTTTTGAAGAAAGCATCCCAGTTCCATACAAAATTTGCCATCACCTCATCCATTCTTTTTAAGAATAAAGGATTTGGAGCTTGCATACGACGGAAATAATCATCTTGAAAATCATTCAATCTATATTTTTCAAACATAGCTTTAGACATGCCGTAAACCATATTTTTAGATGGATAATTCACTCTTGCAATAAAACTTTGGTATTCTCTAGCTAAACTTTGAAAATCTAAAGTAGACATGTTGTACATCTTCCCTAATTTTTCAAAAATAATCTGTTCAACTCTCAACGCCTGATCAGCTTCAAATGTACTTTCTAAAAATGACAAATTCGCAGCAATTACAATTAAGGCAAATTCACCATTTTGATTTGATTCAATTTCAGGCGATTTAACAAAAGCTAAATCTTCATTAATAAGCTCTGCAACTTCAGTAAAACCATTATCGACAACATCTAACAATGCATTGATAAATACATTTGATACCTGATCGTCAGATAACTTACGTTTTAGTAGTGTTCCTAATAATGCCATGTTACAGATTTTAATTGTTAAAGCAAAGTTAATAAACGATGAAGCTATATTTTTCAACCATCAAATTTGGTTTTCAACGAAGTTTTCAACAATCATAAATTCTCCATGAACAATAATCTATTTTAATTCTATTAACTTTGTGATTAAATAGATGTTTTGCCCTACTTTTACGCTTACAAACAATCATTTGTAAAATAACATTTCAAATTATAAAATGAAAAAAAAACAACTTATTATCCTAATAATCATTCTAACTATTAGCTTGATTAGCACTTTTTTATACTTAAAAAAAACTGAAACGGATTTAGAAGTTAAAAAAAAGGAAATATTAAAGGATAAATATGAGACACTCTCAATACATAATAGCTTCATTAACTATGAGCTAACTGCAAATGGGATTATTTATGAATTACCTGTTCAAAATATAAAATTTGAAACATCAGGTGATTTAATGCAAGGTGAAAAATTATTTATTGCTGGTGATGAATTTCAAAAAAACCAATTACTATTTAGAATTAACAACACTGAAGCGTTTAATGTTTTAGCAGAGAAAAAAAATAATCTTGCTTTACTTTTAAAAAATATAACGACTGAACTAGAAACTGAAATCCCACTTGCCAAAACAAAATGGGTCGATTTTTTAAATGAAATAAAACCAATTAAAAGACTGCCAGAACTTCCTAATAACTTCCCTCCTAACGAAAGAATTTTATTAATTAAAAAAGGATTTATTCAGGAGTATGTTAAAACAAGTATGCTAGAAAAAGAGATGGAAAAGTATTTTTATTTAGCCCCTTTTGATGGTAAATATGTTCGGACAATTATTGAAATAGGTCAAAAAATTGAACCAGGAAATACTATTGCTCAAATTGCTGAAAAATCAGAATTATTAGCAAAAGTAACTATCAATAAAAACGATTTAAAACTATATAAAAATAAAAAACACGTACATTTCGTAACTAATAAAGGTCGAAAAATAGGAAATGGAGAGTTTTTAAGTTTATCCAAAAAGAAAAGAAAAAGTAATTTAATTGACATTATTTATACTATTCAAGACAACTCTAAAGCTGTCGCAGCAGGCACTAAATTAAAAATTACAACAAAACATACGACAACTGATAAAAGTGTAGCGATTCCTTTTAACGCTGTAAATGGGAATATTGTTAAAGTATTAGTTAATGAACAAATTATTTCAAAAACAGTGACAATTATAGGCCAAAATTTTACTCATTATTTTATAGTTGGTTTAACAGATGGAGACCAACTTATTTTAAAAAAATACTAAATTATTATTTTGAAAATTTATATTTCAAAATACAATAAATAACCCTCATCCCGTCTTTTGAACTTATTTTTTTTCCTTCGTCTTTTGTTCTAGCAATATAAGAAATAGGTACTTCTATGATTTTCAAATTTTTCATTTTAGCTAATTTCATAGTAATTTCTGGCTCAAAACCAAATCGATTCTCTTTTAAATCAATTGATTTTATAACAGATGTAGGTACTAATTTATAACAGGTCATCATATCTGTCAATCTATATCCACTAAACAAATTACTTAATTTAGTTAAAAATCCGTTTCCTAAAATATGCCAAATAAATGAAGTGTTTTTATGGTTTCCATCTAAAAATCTAGAACCATAAACGATATCAACTCCCGTAGAAACGACCTCATTTAGTAATATATTGATATCAGAAGGAACTAGCTCTAAATCAGCGTCTTGAATAATTAAATACTCTCCAGTTGAAAGTGAAATACCTTTATGAATTGCAGCTCCTTTACCCTTATTAACTTCTTGATGGTAAGAAACTATAGTATATTCAGGATTATTTTTAATAAAAGTTTCAATTTCCTCTCCTGTATTATCAGTTGAACAATCATTTACAATTATCAATTCCTTTTCAATATTATTTACTAATGTCAATTCAACGACATTTTTTAAAACAAGTTGAATTGTCTTACCTTCATTATAAGCAGGTACTACTATAGAAAGTTTATTAATTTGCATTTTTTGGAACTAAGAGAATTTAATTATAATAATTATTTTCAAATTATTAGTCAAAGATAATTTTTTTATTTAATTGATTCAATATTAAGTTTACAATATCTAATTTTAATTATTTATTTAAAAACCTGAAAATCATTCTGTATCTGAAAACAATTACAAACTCGTTTAAGATTGTATAAATTTATTATAGCAAATGCATTATCTTTATCTGAAAAAATAATTTATTTCAATATAAACAGTAACGAAAATGAAAAAACCTAAAAAAACATTAATTCTTCTTCATGCAGCTTTGGGTGCTAAATCGCAATTGACTAAACTCTCTAAAACATTAAGTCAAAATTTTGATCTTCATCTATTTGATTTTGAAGGCCATGGTGTAAACTCATCTGAATCTAATTTTTCTATTGACCTTTTCACAAAAAATCTGAGCGATTACATTCTTAAAAACAACTTAAAAGAAGTGTCTATTTTCGGATACAGTATGGGCGGATATGTTGCTTTAAATTATGCGAAGGGAAATACTGAAAACTTACATAAAATAATTACGTTTGGAACCAAAATAGATTGGAGTCTAGAAAATTCAATAAAAGAATCAAATCGGTTGAATCCTGAAAAAATTGAAGAAAAAGTTCCTCAATTTGCTTCACTTTTAAAAGAAATGCACAAAGGAAATAATTGGAAAGATGTAATGACTAAAACGGCTAAAATGATGCTCGAATTAGGTGATAAAAAATCTTTAAAGGCCGCTGATTTTCAGCAAATCACAACTCCTGTTTTAATAACGGTTGGTACAAACGACACAATGATTAGTGTCGAAGAATCTCAATATGTTGTTGAGAACTTACAAAACGCTCAATTGAAAAAACTTGAAAATTTCGTTCATCCATTAGATCAAAATGATTTAGAAATATTAACTCAGGAAATAACGAATTTCTTAAGCTAAATTATTTATCAAAAATCATAGATCTCAATTCTCTTCTTTTTTCTTGTAATTCAAGCATTGCTTGTTTATCATTGATCATCATAAAGATATACTTCCACTTATAGGAAATATGTTTCAAATATCGATTAAATGAATTGGCTAATAAACCAGTAATCGGCATCAATAAAAAGTAAAGTAATTTACTCCAAAAATCTAAATCCAAAAAAGTATCAACAGTAAATAAAAATGAAAAATAGAAAATTGGGTAAAAAATCAATCCTAATAAAACTGAAATTGGAGCATAATACTCAATATCCTTCGTAATATTAGGAACTAAAAAGTCTGTTAATTTATATTGAATAATGTTATGAATAAATCCAAATACGAAAACAGGAAGTCCAATTATTAAAAAGAATATAGAAAATAATATTTGTCTAAAAAACATTTTCGATCTAAAACGTCTGTCTAAAAAATCAGCTCTAACATTTAGTTTCGTTAATCTCCATTGTAAATTTTGAATCAACAATTGAATTTCAGCTATTTTCCATGGTTGAGTCAAATGAATTTCTTCGATCTTATTTCTAATTTCTTTTAAAAATGAAATATCTCCCTCAACTCCTTTTTCATCGGTTTTAATGTATTTTGAAGTCAACAATTCTGATAATTCATCCACTAAATTTTCTTGTTCCTTTGATTCAGAATTAACTAAAACATGCTCCAAATTAACTCTGAATTTCTCTGTCAATTTTTTAGCAGTTTTTCCTGCATCTGTTTTGAATTGCTCTAAAAAATCAACAACAGACAATTGTTGTCCTACGTTGATAAGAACTGAACTTCTAAACTTTTCAGCTTTTAAATAGTTTAAACCTAAAGGAACTACTCTTAAATTCAATTTTCCTTCTGATCTTTTTTCAACCTCTAATGCAATCCTAGCTGTACCTGGTTTTAATTCGCGTAAATGTCTTTCTTGAAAACTTGTTCCCTCAGGAAAAACAACAAGCGTTTTACCGCTTTCTAATACTTTATAACACGCGTCGAATGACCCTTGATTTGAAACTCCTGCAGTTGACTTTTCTCCCTGTCTATTAATAGGAATCATGTTCAATTTTTGTAAGAGCCATAATTTAAATTTCGAATTGAATAAGGTTCCTTTTGCCATGAAATAAATCGGCTGTTTTGAAGCAAAACCAATCATCATTGCATCCATTAATGTGTTCGGATGATTCGCGATAATAATCAATGGCCCATCATGAGAAAGGGATTTACTGTTCAGAATTTTGACTTCTTTATAATAAAAACGGATTCCAATACCAACAGTGAATTTTAAAAAGCGATAGATCATTCAATTGAATTTGTTACTTATAGTCTCAAAAATAACAATTTTTATCAGTCTTTTAATTGCTTTAACATTTTTTGAGTATTTCCTTTTAAATAAATCAGCTAAAAATCAAGTCTTGGAAAGGAATAATTCTTAAATTTGAACTTATCTTTATTTTATGTTTCAATTCCCCATTTCATATTTAAATAGCAACAACGGTTCTGGACTTTTAGCTTTCGGTGAAGGAAAAATGATTCAGTATAAATTTGGTCAAGCTATTAAGGGGTTAGAATCTTTTATTCAGGAGAATCCAAATGAATACATTTTCGGTTGGCTGGGATATGATTTAAAAAATGAGATTGAAAACTTAAGATCTGATAATACAGATTCAATTGGATTTCCCGACCTATGTTTTTGGATTCCGAAATATGTGGTTGAATTAAAAAATGAAAATTTCACCTTCTTAAAAGGTGAAAAATGTTCTGAAAGTTTAGATTTTATTAGCTTTTTTTTAGAAGAAGAAACAGATCAAAATTTTCACTCGTATAACTTTGATTTCAAACCTTCTATTTCTAAAGAAACGTATATTGAACAAGTTGAAAAATTAAAAAATCACATTCAGTTAGGAAATATTTATGAAATCAACTTTTGTCAAGAATACATTGCTGAAAATGTAGAAATTGACTACCCTTTAGATGTTTATTTCAAGTTAAATTCACTTACAAAAGCTCCTTTTTCATCTTTTTTCCAAATGGGTGATTTCTCTGTTTTTGGTGGAAGTCCTGAAAGATTTTTGAAGAAAACTGGGGATAAACTTTTAAGTGAACCTATTAAAGGAACTGCGAAAAGAGGGAAAACGGATGAAGAAGACGAACAATTAAAAAACAATTTAATTAATGACCCGAAAGAACGAGCTGAAAATGTAATGATAGTCGATTTAGTTCGAAATGATCTCTCAAAAATCGCTACAAAAAACAGTGTTCAAGTGAATGAATTGTGTAAGATTTACAGTTTTGAAACTGTTCACCAAATGATTTCCTCTATCTCATGCACTGTTGAAAAATCAACTTCATTTACCGATATATTAAAAGCAACTTTTCCAATGGGTTCCATGACTGGCGTACCAAAAATTCGTGCGATGGAATTAATTGAGGATCACGAATCTTTTAAAAGAGGTTTATATTCAGGTTCAATCGGTTACATTCATCCAAATGGTGATTTCGACTTTAATGTAGTTATCCGTTCACTTCTTTACAATAAAACTAAGAAACAACTTTCTTGTTCTGTTGGTGGAGCAATTACAGACCTATCTTCTCCTGAAAAGGAATACGAAGAATGTTTGACCAAAGTTCAACGTATTTTAGTCGGAATGAATGAGTAATATTTTTCAACACATTACCAATCAATGGTCAAAACTATCAGGTAAAACTATTTACCTTGCATGTAGTGGTGGAGTTGATTCTATGACTTTATTATCCATTTTACACAAAGCAAATTGGAAAGTAGAGGTTCTTCATGTTAATTATCAATTACGAGGAGAAGATTCAGAAGGAGATATGAATTTAGTGCTTGAAACCTGCAAAAAACTATCTGTCCCATTTCATTTAAAACGAATTGATTTACAATCTATTTTAGATTCAAAAGGAGGAAATCTACAAGAAGTTGCTCGAAAAGTTCGGTATGATTTTTTTGAAGAGAAGAAATCTTTATCTGAGAATAATTATATCGCTTTGGGTCATCATAAAAATGATCAAGTTGAAACTTTTTTCATGCATTTAGCTCGTAAATCTGGGATTATGGGAATGGCTTGTATGCCTTCTGAACATCATCAGTTCATTCGACCTTTACTTCCATTTTCAAAAGAAGAAATTATTCAATATGCGAAAGAAAACGGTATTGAATGGAGAGAAGATTATTCCAACAAGACAAATAAATACACCCGAAATATTTTAAGAAACATTTTACTTCCAGAGCTTCAAACACAAATACCTTCCTTGGAAGAAAGTGTTTTACTGTTGGTTCAGAAATTTCAAGAAACTCAGGTCGAATTGGAAAGGATCGTCTCCCCTATTTTTAAAAATATTCTTAAAAATCAAATACTCTCTTTTAAGGATTACGATCTATTATCAGAAAATGAAAAAATAGAATTAATCAGGCAACTTGGTCATAAAGCTAGATTATTAAAAGAGTTCGATAAACTTAGATTGACACAAAAAGGAAAACAAATCAAATTAGAAATAGATTCTAACTTCGCTTTTACACATATAATTCGTGAAGATTCCTTTTTTAAATTCGTTAATACAACTGAAAACAAGCCTTCTCTTCCCTCTTTAATTATTACAGAAACAAATCATCTTCCTCTTACATTTTCAAAAGATGAAATTTATTTAGATCCTTCAAAAATAAAAGGAGATTTACACCTTCGGAAATGGGAAACTGGCGACAGAATGAATCCGATCGGTATGAAAGGAAGTAAATTGATTTCTGATATTATTAAAGATGCAAAAGTTCCTTCGAATGAGAAAAAGGATGTTTTGGTTTTGGTGGATGATGAGAAGATTTTGTGGTGTGTTGGAATTCGTTGTGGCAATGAGGTTGTGGCAGGTGATGAAAGTGATATAATTTGGAAAATTTGGGTGAAAATGGATAATTGAATTAAATTCCGAAACATTTACATAGGATAGGGTTTAAACCCTATCCTATGTAAAAATGGCAAAACCACATTTATTATTTCATTCCCCTGAAGTTCAATATTTCACATAACCCAAAATCCATTAGATTTAAACATTCATTTCAAATTCAATTTAATCAATCTCAAAATCTCAACTTGATAATAAAAAGTTTTTTTCAAATCATTTGTATCATAAGCTACATTCTCTAAAACAACAACACTTATTTTCGATTCTGGAAAGTAATAATTCATAGAAACAAATCCTGGCGCAAAACCAGTCTGACCATATTGAACAACATCATTCGTATTCGTGATTGTAATACCATACCCATATTTTGTTTCCCTAAAAATGGGATGATCTCTGACAGCACCTTTTTGAATAGTCGTTAATAAATCCAATGTTGCTTGTTTTAAGATTTTACCTCCATAAAAACAATTATTCCATAAAAGTAAATCTTCCGCTGTTGACACAAAGGAACCAGCCGCTGGAAAATTTTGAAAGCTTTTAGTTTCTATCTCTATCTCACCATTTTCTTGTTCTGTATAACTAGTTACTAGATTCTTGTATTCAATATTATCGGGATGAAATGTGCTTTTCATATGGCATTTATCAAACAACTCCTTTGACAAATTAACAAATGACTTTTTGGACGTTTTTTCGATAATTTTCGCTAATAAATCATATCCAATTTGAGAATAATGATAACTAGTTCCTGGATGAAATTCTAACTCTTTATTTAAATCTATTATTCCGTGCGTATGTGTCAATAATTGATGGATCGTTACAGAATCTTTCCAACTCATAGGTAATTCAGGTAAATAATTACTGATTGGAACATCTAATTGAATATTGCCTTTTTCATATTCTTGTAAAACCAAAACAGCAGTAAATTGTTTGCTAATAGAACCAATCACAAATTGATCTTTAATGGAAAGTAATTTTGAGGTTGAAAAATCTGAATATCCAACAACTTTAGAAAATTGAATAGTATCATTTTTACCTACTAAAACAATTCCATTAAATGGTTTGGAAGATTTTACTGTCAAAAGTGAATCTATTTGGAGTTTTAGTTCAGATTTTTGACTTAAAAACAAAAAAAAATTAAAAATGAATACAGATAGAACAAAGATGTTTAACATATTGCTTGTGAAAAATGTAAATTTCATGTCATCATTATTGATAAATTTCAAAATGCCTTTTCCATCCCCATAGGATAGGGTTTAAACTCTATCCTATGGGGATGGGGAAATAAAACAAACCACAAACCTTAATCATTCTCCTACTTCTCTAACAATTCCAAAATCGGTTCACCAGTTGTAGCATTAGGCTTTTGCAAATACAAAATATGTGTCAATGTTGCAGCAATATCAATAATATCAATTCTTCTGAAAATTTCTTGTTTCTTAATATTTTTCCCATACCAAATCAATGGAACATGCGTATCATAATTAAATGCAGAACCATGACTTGTTCCTTTTCTTGACTCTTCTGTATCGCTCGATTTAGGTAAGAAACCTGGTTCAAGCATATAAATCAAATCTCCACTTTCATTTGCGACATACCCTAAACGAATCATGTCTCTCCAGCTATTATCTTCGGATGAATTATTCAATTGCTCTGATGTAAAAACACATTTCACTCCTTCCCAATTTGAGACTCTTTCAGCTATAAGATTTTCAACGGCAACTTTATTTATTTTTAAAACATCGATTGTTTCATGGTCTAAATAAATATTATTATTCACAACAGTCAAAATTAAATCAGCCCCAAAAGTTGCTTTAATTTCTTCATCTAATTGAATCATATTAGCTTCTTTAAACATAAATCCACCAGGTAGTTTTTTATCTATTAAATATTGAGGATTAGGCACAACTGCATGATCAGCTGTTAAAAACAAGACAAACTTATCTTTCCCTACCCTTTCTTCTAATTCTTTAATTAATTTGGCAATTTCTAGATCTAAACGAATATATAAATCCTCCATTTCAACAGAATAAGGTCCAAAAGCATGACCTACAATATCAGGAGTAGAAAAGCTAATACATAAAAAATCAGTTTGTTTATCCTGACCTAACATTTCTTGGTAAATCGATTCAATTGCAAAATCTGCTAAAAAAGTATTGGCGAAAGGAGAAGACGTAAAAAGGTTATAAGTTGGTAAACCACCACTCATTGCTTTTAAATCATACGGAAAAGTTGGTGTTGTTTTACCTGCTAATAATTCTTCATAAGGAGCGTTATCAGGTCCACTTTCTGTATAGGTACTAATATCATTAAGCGTATTCCATGTTTGAGTTAATGCATTTAAAGGATGCTTTTTCGCATTAAAATTAGTAACCCAAAAAGGCAATTCTTTCTCAAAATAGGAACTTGTCACAAAATTACCTGATGAATAATCGAACCAATAAGAACCGTTTGATAAATGTCCACCAGGCAAAATTGCTCCTCTATCTTTAATCGACATTGAAATAACTTTCGAATTTGGATAGGTTAATCTTAATTGATCGGTAATCGTATTTGCTTTTAAATAATAAGGCGAACAATTTCCTTCAATTGAAGTTGTGCCAACACCCTGAACAGTTGAATCGTCAACACAATTTACATTTTTCCCTATATTTCTATCAAACCAATCATTGCCAACAATTCCGTGATTATTAGGTGTTGTTCCTGTATAAATTGAAGCATGTCCCGGTCCAGTGAAGGTGGGAACATAATTGTATTGTGTATTTCGACAATGTGTTCCACCGTTCATTAATTTCACAAAACCATCTTTTCCGAATTTCTCCTGGAAACGAAACAAATATTCATAGCACATTTGATCAATAACAATTCCAATCACCAACTTTGGAGAATCTTTTTGCTGTGCTTGCATTGAAGACAATCCAGAAAGAAATAATAAAATGAATACAAGAAGTAATTTTGACATAATGAACTTATTATAAGTAATAATTTCATCAAAAATATTCATTTAATTTGGAATAAAATTAATTTAAATGAACACAACTCAAAAAATTCAAATTAATGCACAATAACAAGTTTTTCAGGAGTAGTAATCAAATAATTTACTGAAAATTGAATTGTATAAATACCTGATGGAATAGTATCAGTATTAAGGATGATTTTATTTGTGGGACCTTCTATTTTCTGATTTAAAACGAGTTTTCCTGTATTATCAAAAACTGAAATACTTCCTTCACTTAAAACTTTTGACAGACACAAATACACCATGGAATTAGCCGGATTAGGCATTACTTTCGTTTGCATATTCAATTCATCAATACCACCATTTGGATCAATATTGTACATCACTTCGAAATCATCAAAATAGAAACCATCTTGTCTTGCACCACCATCCGATTTAAATAAAAAACGAACTTGAATCGTTTGTCCTAAGTAATCGCTTAAATTAATTTCTTCCCTTACCCAAGAAAGTTGACTACCATCGTACAAAGGTTCATTCAATGGTTGAACACCTCCTGAATTTGTTCCGCTCCCTGAATTTGTATATGTTCCACATTGAGGTATCCAAGTTGTTCCTCCATCAGTAGACACTTGAAATTGACAGAAATCGTAATCTGCTTCAATTTCCCATTTGGCAAAATAAGAAATCATTGCAGAAGTAGCATTCGTAAGGTTTATAGTTTGGTTAAACTTATAGGACATATTCGCTCCGTTATTATAATCACCAATTGGACTTTCAGTAAAAGAATTAGTAGGAGAATAAAAAGTAGTATTTGTAGTTGTCCAAGTTCCTGTCCATCCTGAATTTGAAGAAGCGTCATCAAAAAACTGAAGAGTTATACTTCCAAATGATTTCTCAATTGTATCGTGTTTGATCCAAGTTCCGTAATCAGAATGAATTACATATCGAACTAAATCACCAAATTGAATGGCTGGATTTAAGATAAAAGAAATTGCACCATTTTGTGTTTCCATTAAATTTAAATTAAAAATAAAACTAGTTCCTACAGATTGTATATTTAATAAAGGTTCAATCGAAATAGTAACATCACCCGCTTCTGTCCCTAATCTATAAATGGAAAAATGGAAATCACCTGTTAAGTTTTCGATTTTAGAAGGGTCTAGATCTTTAACAATTAAATATTTATGACTTAAATGGGCTAAAATTAAATTTGGAAAAACCATGTCTTGACAAATGCTTGTAATATCAGCAGAAGCAGGCCAAAAACCTTGACTTTGGTTTCCAATTTCAGGAGTCATTGCAAAAATTTGAGGTTTATTAATTATATCCTCTTTGTACATGAAATCGTCTGAATCACCTGAAGCTGGATACAAAGCTGAACTTTTCATGCTCGTATATCCGCTGTATTGAACCATATGACTTGTAAAAGCAGCAAAATAATCATTATCCACCGCAACTTCAGAAACAGTAGTGCCAATTGGGTATAAAATATCATTCGCAAAGGTATGTGCGTTAAAAGCAAATAAAAAATCTCTTTGCTCACAGAACCATTTCATCGCTTGTGTTTCAATTTCAGAAAATGCTCCAGTTCCAGGATAAGTATCTGAATTAACACTCAAGCTTACACCGGTTGTTCCCCACCCATAAGAATAATTTCGATTTAAATCAACTCCTTTATTTGTTGTGCCAACATCTCTTCTGTTTTTGCGATGCATTCCGCCCCCATTGGGATTTGTTGTTTCATTATACACATAACCATCTGGATTAATGCATGGAACAAAATACATTTCTGTTGAATTTACTAAAAATTGAATCTCTTCACTGGTTGAATAATTTTCTAATAAATACCACATATAAAAGATTGTTTCAGAGAGAGAATTGGGTTCACGGGCATGATGAACTGACGAATACAAAACCTCTGTTTCATCTGTTTCATCAAGATTTGGGTTGTCTGAAATTCTTAACCAGTAAATTGGTCTATTTTCTGTCGTTAAAAAAGAACTAATAGTAGATCGAGGAGAAATTAAAGTTGGATATTGAACTGCCATAGCATCTACTTCATCTAAAAATTCCTGGTAAGTAAAAAAACCACCCATTGAACCTAAATTAAAATTAGAAGGAACTACAGGAAAAAAAGTACTCGTTCCATTAGTTCCTGGATCGCAAACAATGTTTTTCTCTAGAGATTTATTAGATAAAGTATTTCTCTCAACGTAATATTTTTGAACATCTTCAATTAATATTTCAATTGAAAAATTATTTTCTTTGATTTGAATTATTTCAGATTCTGAAAAATCACTGATAAAAAACACCTCTTTTTTAGAAGTTCCATGATCAACAGCAATACCCATTTCAGATAAAGTTTGAAGACCTTTTGAATCAGTATATATTTTTACTCTTGAATATTTTTGTTGTGAAAATAAAAAAGTAAAAATAAAAGTAAATGCAAATAGTAAAATATGACGCATAAGTATATATAGTTTTTTTTAGCATTCACAAGATACTAAATTAAAAACAGTATATTAATAAAAAAGGACGAATGGTAGTATTTAGAGAGTAAACTGTTAAAATAAAGATTACTTATTATTGGATTTTAATATTTCCAGTGCTTTCGGAATATGCTTAGTTGCATTTATCTGAGAATTATATACTCCTTTCACAATTCCTTTTTTATCTATTAAATAGGTTACTCTTCCTTTTATTAAACCAAAAAAACTAGTAGGCACTCCAAATTTATTTCGAACCACATCATTCATGTCTGATAATAACATAAATTTTAAGCGATGCTCATCAGCAAAAGTCTTATGAGATAACACACTATCTGAAGAGATTCCAATAACACAACAATCTAAATCAAGAAAATCTTGTTGGTTTTCTTGAAAAGAACAAGCTTGTTTTGTACATCCCCACGTATTATCTTTTGGGTAAAAATAAATCACAAGATTTTTAGTCCCAATTAAATCTTTGATATGTATCATTTCACCCTCTTGATTTAGAAGTGAAAAATCTGGACAATTATTACCTTTTGTAATACTCATATAGCTAATGTTTTTTTGTACAATGAAATAACTCTTTCTCTAGCAAAAGAATGTTCAATTATAGGTTCAGGATATTCACTTGTTCCAAATTCCTTCACCCACTTTTTAATATACTTAAATTCCTTATCAAACTTTTGTTGTTGAAGAGTTGGGTTAAAAACTCTAAAATACGGAGAAGCATCACAACCAGAACTTGCAGCCCATTGCCAACCTCCAACATTACTAGCTAAATCATAATCCAACAGTTTCTCCGCAAAATATGTTTCTCCCCATTTCCAATCTATTAATAAATGCTTTGTCAAAAAACTCGCAACAATCATTCTCACCCGATTGTGCATGAAACCAGTAGAATTTAATTCTCTCATACCAGCATCAACAATCGGATATCCTGTTTTACCTTCACACCATTTATTAAAAAAAACTTCATTATTATCCCAAGTAATTAAATCGTATTTCTTTTTGAAAGCACTTTTTTCTGAGTAAGGAAATTGATAAATGATCATTTGGTAAAAATCTCTCCAAATTAATTCATTTAAATAAACAGTACTTAAAAATGAACTTTCACGAGCCAATTCTCGAATACTAATCGTACCAAACCTAAGATGTAATCCTAATTTTGAAGTTGCCTCTAATTCAGGATAATCTCTATTAGCTGCGTATTCAGTCAATATTTGATTAGAACAACTTCTTGAAGGAAATGATTGATTTTGAACATCTGAAAACCCGATTTGTTCTAAAGTAGGTAATTCTGAAAACTCCTTAATCGGATTGATTTTTAACATTTTATTTTCTGATGGATACGATTTTAAATAAAAATCGTTTAATTTCTCTTTCCATTTTTTCATATATGGAGTAAAAACAGTATAGGGAGAATTATCCCCCTTTACTATTTCATTTTTTTCGAAAATCACATGATCCTTAGCACCTATGAATGAAATGTTTATTTTTGCTAATTCATTGTATACAAACAAGTCCCTTTTAATTGCATTTGGCTCATAATCGTTATTAGTATATACACTTGAAACATTTAACTCTAATGACAAACTTGGAATTAAGACTTTTGGATCTCCGAAATAAACTAATAAATCAACCCCTTTCTTATTATAATCACTTTTTAATTCCTTAATAGAATTATAAATAAAGATAACCCTTTGATCGTTTTTAGGGATTTTTTCTAAAATAGCTGAATCAAAAATAAAAATCGGATAAATTTTATCTACTTTTTTTAACGCCTTAAATAAACCTGCATTGTCATTAATTCGTAAATCTCTTCGATGCCAAAATATAGCTTTACTCTCCACTGTATTCACAAATATTATTTTCTGTTTCCCATAATTTAATAGTCAACTTGTATTTTGGATCTAATTTTTCTCTTAAAATATTCCAAATAACAATTGAAATATTTTCAGAAGTAGGATTTAAATTCGCAAATTCTTTGCAATCAAGATTTAAATTAAAGTGATCAAAACGTTGCGTAATCTCAGTCTTAACTAACTGTTTCAATACTTTTAAATCAATCAAAAAACCAGTTTCTGAATCCACATCACCTTCAACCCAAGTTTCTAACACATAGTTATGACCATGATAATTTGGATTATTACATTTACCAAAAACTTCTTTGTTTTTTTCATCACTCCAATCCGGTCTAAAAAGGCGATGAGCAGCGTTAAATGTTTCTCTTCTACAAACTTTCATGGATATAAATTTATTGATGCTGTTAATTTATCAAAATGATCGTTTAAAATAATTTTAAACCAACTCGTATATTTTTGAGGTAATAAATCCATGTCTGATTTAATTTCACTCAGCGAAATCCATTTAAAATCAGAAGCCTCTTCTAAATTTAATATTGGATCAACATTAGATAAACCAATCACAATATGATCTAATTCATGCTCTTTTAAACCATTTTCTAATTCAACATTATAAATAAAAGAGAAAATGCTTTTCATACCACATTCCATCCCCATCTCTTCCATTAAACGTCTTTTAGCAGCTTCCAATATAGATTCTCCAGGAGAAGGATGACTACAACATGTATTCGTCCATAAACCTTCTGAATGATACTTACCAAAAGCTCTTCTTTGAATCAATAATTCATTTTTAGAATTAAAAACAAAAACCGAAAACGCTCGATGTAACAACCCTTTTTCGTGGGCTTCCATTTTTTCCATACTCCCGATCACTTCATCATCTGAATTCACAAGAATTACTTCATTTCTTTCTAATTCCACTAATTTTGAATATTTAATATTACGTAAAAATAAACAATATTTCGTTGTAGATGCATCATAAAAGTTCTGCATTATTACTTTTTAACATCTTAAATAAAAAGAAATGTAAATTTTCTAAAAAAAAAAGAATTTTAATACCATATTCAAAAAAAAAGAATATCTTTGCAGACCGTTAAACGTAACGGGATAACATAAATTCAAACTGACAATTGTTATTTTTGATTTTATGGGGATATGGTGGAATTGGTAGACATGCTAGACTTAGGATCTAGTGCCTCGCGGCGTGTGGGTTCGACTCCCTCTATCCTCACTTGATAATGGTATTAGTTCGCTAATACCATTTTTTGTTTAGAATAGTTTTTAAATTGTAAGAAAATGATTATTACTAGAGTTGAAGAAGGCATCAATTGTGCGACAGTTAAAGTTCAAATTAAACCAGAAGATTACGCAAACAAAGTAAAAGCTGGACTTGACAAACACAGAGAAACAATGAAAATGACAGGTTTCAGACCTGGAAAAGTTCCAATGAATGTTGTTCAACAAAAACACGGACACAAAGTATTATCAGATGTTTTAAATAACATTGTCAATGATAGCTTATATAACTTCATCACTGAAAATCGCATGGAAATATTAGGGAACCCGATTCCTAGTGATAAAACTCCAGTAGTTGGTAACTTCAATAAGCCAGAAGATTTTGAATTCACGTATGAAATTGGACTTTCTCCAAAAATTGATGTAAAAATTACTGAAGCGAGTAAATACGAATACGTTACAATTAAAATTGATGACGAATTAGTAAATAAACAAATTGATGATTTACGTCGTCGTTATGGAAAACTAATTGGATGTGAAAAAGTAGGTGATACTGATTTAATTTTAGCGCAGTTTGTTGAATTAAATGAAAAAGGTGAAATCTTAGCTGGTGGGATTTTACATTCTTCTACTATCTCAATGGAATTTGTTGAAGATGCTAAAACGAAAAAAGAATTAGTAGGGAAAGCAATTGGAGATAAAGTTATTGTTTCACCATTATCTGTTTCAAGAGGTGGTAAAGATACAGCAGCAATGCTTGGAATTAAAGAAGAAGAATTATCGACTATTTCAGATAAATTCCAAATGACTATCAACGAAATTAAACGCATGGAAATGGCTGATTTAAGTCAAGAACTTTATGACCGTTTATTTGGTGAAGGTAAAATCAATTCTGAAGCTGAGTTAAAAGCTAAAATATCAGTTGATTTAAAAGAAATGTTTGTAAATGATTCTGACAGAATTTTATCTAGAACAATTTTTGAAGATTTAATTGAAAATTCAACGATATTATTACCTGATGCATTTTTGAAAAGATGGATTCGTTTATCAAACGAGAAACCAATTCTTCCAGAACAAATTGAAGCAGAATATGAAGGGTACGCTAAAAGTTTAAAATGGCAATTAATTCAAGGTACTATTTTTAAAGCTACTGGATTAAAATTAGAAAACCAAGAAATCATTGATTTCACGAAAGGTATTTTGATTAACAATTTCGCTCAATACGGAATGGCTGCTCCGGAAGACAAAGAATTAACAGAAACAGCAATTGGACTTTTATCTAAAAAAGAAGAATCAGCTCGTATTCTTGAAATGTTAGCAGATCAAAAGATTACTAAATATTTCAAAGAAACAGTGAAATTAGATGAAAAAGAAATTTCTTATGACGAATTTATTGCTTTAGCGAATAAGAATTAATTCAAAATAATACTCACAAAAAAACCATTGATTAATTATCAATGGTTTTTTTGTGAGTATTATTATTGTTAAATAACTATTTAATCATCATATCATACGGCAATCGCATTTGAATACCTTTCATGGCTTCTAATTTCTTTAATTGAGAATAATATTCCAACAAGAGTTCTGGCAATTCTGTATTTGAGATCGAAGCATCCGTTTTAGAATTTTCATCCAATTTTTCAACTAAACCTGAAAGAAAATCTTCCTCTAATATTGGATAATATAATATTTTAGGACTGTATATTTTTGATTTTTTAGCTGCATATTTAATTGCATCATCTATACCTCCAAGCTTATCAACCAATCCGATTTTCAATGCATCTCTTCCTGTCCATACACGACCTCTAGCAATCTTATTTACACCGTCAATACTCATCCCTCTCCCTTCAGCAACTCTATTCATAAATTGTATATAAATATTATCTACCTCTTTTTGAATAATACTGAATTCTTCCTCCGTTAATTTACGATTTGTAGACAAAACAGAATGCTTATTTGTTGAAGCACGATCAAAAGTCAAACCTAATTTATTACTTAACATTTTACCTGTATAAGGAATAACACCAAAAACACCTATTGAACCAGTTATAGTGTTCGGCTCAGCGAAAATAGTAGAAGCTGGAGCTGCAATATAATAACCTCCAGATGCAGCTACATCACCCATTGAAACAATTACAGGCTTCACTTTATTTGTCAACTTAACCTCTCTCCATATTTCATCACTTGCTAAAGCACTTCCTCCAGGACTATTAATCCTAAAGACAACTGTTTTAATTGTTTTATTTTTACGAGCGTCCTGAAATAATTTACAAATGTTTTCAGAAGATAATCCGTCACCATCTTTACTAACTTCACCTTCCGCTAAAATTACAGCGATATTCGGAGAGTCAGTTTTCATAATTAATTGGTCTTGATAAAATTTCTTTTTTGAATACTTCTCAAAGGATTGTAATTCCAACTCTTCATTTTCTGAGATATTTATCTTTTTTCTTAAAATATCAATAATTTCATCTCGATACTTAACTCCATCCATTAGGTTAAACGTAACAGCATCATTGGCTCTATGAATTGAAATGTTTTCAGCAATTTCATTTAATTCTTTTTCAGAAACTTTTCGATCCAAAGAAATATCAGAACGAATATCTCCCCACATAGAAGTCAAGTATCGCTCAATTTGAACTCTACTTGAATCACTCATATTATCTCTAAAGAAAGGTTCTACAGCACTTTTAAAATCATTGTTTTTACCTCTTATGACTTGCATTTCAACCTCTAGTTTATCTAACGTATTTTTAAAATAAGTTAATTCAGCTCCAAGTCCATTAAATTCCATTGTTGAACTAGGAAAACCGTAATTTAAATTGGCAGCTGAAGCAATATAATACTCTTTCTGTGTAATAATTTCCCCTGAATTATAAGCAATAGCAAATTTACCAGATTTTTCAAATTCATTAATAGCCTTTCTAATTTCCCTTGCAGTTGCATAACCACAATGAACATCAGCAATATCAATAAAAATCCCTTTAATGTTTTCATTAGATGCAGCAGACTTAAAACCAAACAACAAATCACTTAAACCAATTTTATTATCAAAACTAAGTTGATGTTTGTTAAATTTAGTGGTTCCAATTTCAGCAATATCACCATCTAAAGTTATGTGCAAAATTGTATTATTTTTTACTGAGTAAGGAGTTTCTTCGAATTTAGAATTCAAAACCCCACCTACCATCATTAAAAATATAATAGAACCTAAAACTGAAACAATTATTGCAGCAATTAAACTAGGCCAAAATATTTTTCCAAAACTCACTTTTTTTTCTGTCATTTTTTTATATATAATGTAAATTTAATTATTAAAAATTAAATTAAAATTTAGAATAGTATGAAAGGTTAAAAATCAATGATTGATTAATAAGATTAAGTTTAAAGGAAAAGCAGCAATAAAAAAAGCCCGATTATCAAAAGAAAATCGGGCTTAAAATTATAAGTTTTAACTATTTGACAATTCCAGAAAAAGAAGCATCAGCAATAAATTTTATAAATTCTTTATCTTTAGCAGCTTTCGCTTTCCAAATAGCATCTAGAGCAAAACAACTTTTCAAGTTACTAACAACTGAAGTAAGATTGTTTGCACGAGCAGCAGCAATAGCTCTTAAATAATATCCTTGAGCACTTTCTTTATCAGCTGATCCATCAAGAGAAGTCATATCAGGCCCAACTGATTTAGCTAATAATAAAGCCAACGCTTTGTTAAAAGAATCATCAGATCCAAAATGACCAACCGCATCATTATATTTACCGCTTTGAATATCTAAAATCCCTAAATTATAATTTGTTTCAGTAGAAGATCCAGCTTCATCAAATAATGCTTTAGCACCTGAACGATCACCGCTTACTCCAGCAATTGCACCTAAATTATTTTTAGAAATAGAATTATCTTTAATACCATTTGCTTTTTCAAATTCAGCTTTAGCTTCAGACATTTTATTTTGCATATATAAGATTGCTCCAACATTGTTTGAAGTTCTGTAATCTGAAGAGAAGTTTTTCTCAGCAATTTTATAAATACGTAATTTCTCGTTTAAATCATTTGTTAACGTAGCAGTAAACAATAATTCTTCAACATTTAAAGAGTCAGGCGAAGAAACAGACAACTTTTGCAATTCTTCATCAGAATACCCTGTTTTGTCATAAGTAACTACGATTTCAGAACGACGTAATTTTGCAAAAACATTTGCTTCTAAAAAAGTAAATGTTTTACCCATATTACGCATTTCAGTTTCACGAGTAACTGGATCCTTATGCATTTCAAGTACACGAATAATTAATTGTTTCTCATCATTATTCATTGTAGATTTTTCTAATTCTTTTTTGAATCCATCAAAATCTTCTCCTCTACCTGTTAAAGAATAAATTTCAGTTTGAGCTTTATCATTTTTTGCTTCTTTAGAAATTCCCATAACAGAAATTTTTGCAGCCGAAGCTCTTTCGTTTGACAAAGAATCATTAGATCCTACCTCCCCTTCTGGAGATGCATAACCAATTAAATTAATTGATTTGATAGCAATTTTAGGATTTGATTGAGCAGCAGCTAACCAAATTTTAAAATCAGCAATATCTTTTTCTTTTAATTCAGTAGGCTTAACTATTGATTTTCCTTTTTCAAAATTAATTTGAGCAGAAAAACCTTTTTCTGTTACTCTATTAAAAGCATCTTTTTCAAGAATTACTTTAAAATCTTTGTTTACTAAGAATGGGGTAACGATTGTTCCGTCAGCAATTTTCATTTCAGGAACAGCTTTTTTAACTTTTCCACCTTTTGAAACTGAACCAGTAATTTTAAGTTCAGTGTCTTCAAATTCAGCTTTATAAGCTACTAAATCAGAATATTTTACAGATCCTCCAGGTTTATAACTAATAGAATTTCCATCACCTTTCACTTTTTCTCCTTGAACAGTAATAGATTTTAATGCTGTACTTCCGTACATTGGTGTTATTTCAGCAGAAGCCTTTTTTCTTAAACCTTTTGGAGGTAAAGTAATTTCACCACTGATGACAACAGAATCACCATGCATTTCTAATGGATTTGGAGTAACTGTAACAGTAACATCTTTCATTTGGTTGCAACTTGTAACAAGTGTACTAGCAACAGCAATTAAAGCAAAACCTTTAATAGTTTGTTTTTTCATATTGTAAGAGTTGTAATTCTAACTTAATTCGGTGCAATATTAATCATTTTTATTAGAAAATGCAATAAATAAAACCACAAAATACAACTATTGAATTCACCTTAACAAATTGAAGCTTCAACTATTAAAAGTTGACTTTTATCTAAACATTTAGCAATAATTTGATGAATTGACTTTACAGAGACTGGATCAATAACATCATTACCGATATCAGATAAAGGAATTAAAACAAATTTACGAAAACAAAACAACGGATGTGGAATCTTCAATCTCGGAGAATCAATTATTAAATCTCCAAAAAAGATAATATCCAAATCTATTATTCTTGATGAATAAACATTTCCGACGGTCTTAAAAGATCGACCAAGCTCTAATTCAATCTTCTGAGTTTCATTTAAGACTTCAATCGGATTTAATTTAGTTTGAACTGAAATACACAAATTATAAAACAAAGTATCAGCTTCAAAATCTAAAGGTGGCGTCTCATATATAGGAGAAATATCTTTAACAACTCCTACTCTATCACGAATTAAATTAATTGACTTTTGAATATTCACCAATCTATCACCCAAATTACTTCCGATACTGATATAAACAGTTGAATAAAATTCTATTTCTTTTGCCATTTAAACGTATTAACCATTTTTAATAAGTCAACCTTTAAATATTCAATACTTGATCTTAAAGAATCATAATTTGGAACACTATTAAAATAAACAATTCCACTAACAAATTGAGATACTGAATCAGTTAAATAAAATTGAAACGGTGTAGCGACATCTCCTTTTAATTCGAAAAAAGTACCAAAAACTTTATCTTCGGGACGAATAATCTGTAAATCCTCAATAGAAGAGGCTTTAATCTTATGCTCATCAACTTTATCATTCGAATAATTAACATATTTAGACAAAGGTTCAATCATATCGATATAGGAAAAATGAATAACGCCGTTCAAGGCTCCAAGTTGAATATCTTTATGGCATGTTTCTTTATCTCCTTCCTTAACTTTATCAACCTTAAAAAGAGTTGATACATCAAATGAATAAGGACAATTGTCATCGTATTTTACATAAGAATGCTCAGGAAAATTAGTTCTCAAATAGGTTGGAGGTTTAGGAATCGAAATTTCATTACCTCCACAAGAAAAAAGAAGAATGAATAATAATAAAAAGCCTGTATGTTTCATAAGTATTTTATTTGTTTTTGATTTATCTTAGATGCTGCTTCGCGGTGTTATTTAATATTGCCATTTTGAAATTCTTCTGTTTTTAACTAAGTTGTCAACTTCGCAGTTTTGAAGTTTTTCGCTAAGCCTATCTAATAAAAATGTTTTAACTAAATATGGATAATTAATCTTCATTTAGAATTTTAGAAATAACAACTTTAATCATTTTTATTCTCTTTTTATCAGAAGATTCAACAATTAATTTGACATTACCACATATTAAAAATTCATTATTTTTTAATATTTTACCTGCGTTTTCTATCATTAGTCCACCTAAAGAATCAGATTCACCTTTGATATTATCAAAGTCTTTACCGTCAATTTCAATAATTTTATAAAAATCATTTAATGATACCTTGCCTTCAATCAGAAAAGTAGTATCATCAATTCTTTTATGTAAAATTTCAGCATCATCAAATTCGTCAGTTATATCTCCAACAATTTCTTCTAAAACATCTTCCAAAGTAACAACACCACTAGCCCCACCATATTCGTCGACAACAATGGCCATGTGAACTTTCTTACTTTGAAACTCTTTCAACAAATCATCAATTTTCTTATTTTCTGGAACAAAAAATGGTTTTCTAATTAAGTTTTGCCAATCAAATGAATCATCTTCCTCCAAAAAAGGCAATAAATCCTTAATAAATAAAATTCCTTTTATATTATCAAAAGTTTCAGAAAAAACAGGAATTCTTGAATAACCAGCTTCTAAAATCAGGGATAAAACTTCTTTGTAATTTAAATCATCTTGAATAGCACTAACTTGCATTCTAGAACACATAATTTGTCGAACATCAGTATTTCCAAAGCGAACAATACCTTCCAATATCTTATGCTCTCCTTCTGACACATTATCTTCTTTAGTCAATGCTAATGCATGTTCTAATTCATCAGATGAAATTTTAATCCCCTTTTTCTTCGAATATTTATGAATTAAATTTGAGCCATTAACCAAACCAGTTTTCAACCAAGAAAAAGGAGGCATTTCATTTAAAAAATTTAGAGGTATAGCAGTAAATTTAGCAAAAGATAAAGCGTTTTTAGTAGCGTAAATTTTTGGCACAACCTCACCAATTAAAAGTAGAACTAATGTTATAACAAAAACATCAATAATAAAACGAAATGTTTCATTTGCAGGATTTACGTCACCCAACATACTCGTAAGCAAGGAACTCGAAACAATAACAACTCCAACATTTACAAAATTATTTATAATTAAAATAGTCGCTAAAAGTTGTTTTGGCATCCCTAATAACTTATTTGCCAAGATTCCAGTTTTACTAGTATCAAGAGCTAACTCACCTTTTTCAAGAGGGCTTAAAGAGAAAAATGCAGCTTCTGCACCTGACATTAAAGCACTTGAAGACAAAAGCAAAACAAGTATTAAAAAAGAAGAAAATGTTCCCGAAAAATCAAATCCAGCTTGAGTTATATGAACAACCGATGCTATAGTTGACGAATCTGTTGAAATCATGAAGAAATCTTAAAAAAAATTATTAATAATTCAAAAATAGTAATTTTAAACTGATTAAAGAGATAGAAACAAAAATAGAGTTTAAAAAAAAATTAAAAAGGTAAATCATTTTTATCATCGCCTAATAAACCATCGATTTTTGAAAGTTCATTAGGAATCCCTTCTGAGGAATAGGAAGGTTCAGATTTACCCACCTTATCATACCCTTCTGGCCTAGATATAACATTTAATTCATCAGCAATAATTTCAGTTGTATAACGCGTAACACCCTCTTTATCTTGCCAAGAACGTTTTTTTAGTTTTCCCTCTACATAAACTTTATATCCTTTTTTAATATATTTCTCAGCAACTTCAGCCAATGCTCTCCAAACTACGACATCGTGCCAATCAGTAATTTCTTTTTTCTCACCAGTTGATTTATCGGTGTAAACTTCAGAAGTAGCAATTGAAAAAGTAGCAACCATCGATCCATTTTCTAAACGCCTAACTTCAGGATCTTTCCCCAAATTTCCAATAAGAATTACTTTGTTTACTGAGCCTGCCATATTAATAACTTTTCTCAAAGATAAATGAATTAATTAAATATTTCAAATGTATTTTAATTCTTTAATTAACAATTTTCTTATCAAAACACCTTCTTAAAATATTCAAAGATGATGACCATTAATTTGGATGATGGCTTATTCAGTAAAAACTCATTTAAACACTATTTTATTCTCACCCAAAAAGCGGTCGATTAATCTTGGCAAAGGAAAATCTTGAATACTCTCGTACTTAATTTTGATAAAAGATGAAGCAATTGGATTGGGTGTTTTATTGAAATAATAAAATTTAGCTACTATTTTTTGATGAGATAAAATATGCGTGACATTTTCACTAAAATCAAAAGGTTTTAAAGCATATAAATCTAAAATTTTTGCTTCAATATCTAAACTTGAAACATCTTTATCTGTCTCAATTAAAGGGAACTGATACAAATGCTGCCAAATATCATTATCTACCCGCTTTTCAAGAATTATTTTACCTTCATCCAAAAATATCATAAAATGAAAAAACCTATTTCTAGTTTTTATTTTTTTTGATTTTATCGGCCTTTCGTTGTAATTTCCTAAAGATCTCGATAAGCAAATGTCGTTTAAAGGACATGTATCACAAAGAGGGTTAGAGGGCAAACACTGAACAGCCCCCATCTCCATAATTGCCTGATTATGAATTGCAGCAGCATTAACAGGCAGTAACTCTTGAGCTAATTGTGCAAAATATTTCTTTCCTTCTGTAGAATCAATCGGGAGATCAATATTAAATACACGACTTAAAACACGGTAAACATTTCCATCAACAACAGAATGAGGTAAATCAAACGCAAAAGATGAAATAGCAGCAGCAGTATAATCACCAACCCCCTTTAATTTCTTAATTTCTTCATAAGTAGAAGGAAAAACTCCATTCAACTCTATAGCAATTATTTTAGCTGTAGCATGCAAATTACGAGCACGACTATAATACCCCAACCCTTGCCAATTATTCAAGACATCATTTTCTGAAGCATCTGCAAGATCAAATACAGTTGGATAATTCTGAATAAATTTTAAATAATAATTCAAACCTTGAGAAACACGAGTTTGTTGCAGAATTATTTCAGACAACCAAATAAAATATGGATTATTTGTTGAACGCCAGGGTAGATCACGTTTATTTAATCTATACCATTTACCTATTAGTCGGTGAAAATCAGCCATTAAGACGAAAGTTTGTAAATTATTTCACAAAAATGCAAAAATATTTATTTAAGTACCATACTTTTGCATTCTGAAAATCAAAAAGTTGAAATATTAATAACACAAAATAAAAACAAAATGACAAAAGCGGACATTGTTGCAGACATCGCAGTAGAGACAGGATTAGAAAGAAATGAAGCACTAAAAGCAGTTGAGGCTTTTATGACATCTATTAAATCTTCATTATCAAAAGGTGAAAATGTTTATTTAAGAGGTTTTGGTAGTTTTATCGTAAAAGAAAGAGCTGAAAAAACAGGAAGAAACATTTCAAAAAACACAACTATCATAATTCCAGCTCACAACATCCCTTCTTTTAAACCTGCAAAAACGTTTGTTGACGAGGTTAAAACAAGTGTGAAAGTAAAATAATTTTTGGTTTTCTTAAACCAATTGCAATTAATCCGATTAAATTCATTAGTTTCGCACTCTTGAAATAATTTACTTCTCAAAAAAGCAAATAGATTTCAAGTGTTAAAAGCGAGTTTAATCAAATAAAATATATAATTATGCCAAGCGGTAAAAAAAGAAAAGGTCACAAAATGGCGACTCACAAGCGTAAAAAACGTCTAAGAAAGAACCGTCACAAGAAGAAAAAATAATCTTTAGATTATTATAAAGAATTAAGCTTAGTAAGCAATTGCTTACTAAGTTTTTCTGTTTTCTTATATTCATATTTTAATACAGTCTTTCGTGAGTTTAGAACTAGTTGTCGATGCCAGACCAAATGGCATTTGGCTTGCTTTGTTACGCGACGGGAAACTTATTGAATTGCAGGAAGAAAAAGGGAATACTGAATTTGCCGTTGGAGATATTTATCTTGGAAAAGTTCGAAAAGTAGTTCCTAGTTTGAATGCTGCATTTGTGGATGTTGGCTATGAAAAAGATGCTTTTTTACATTATCTTGATCTTGGTCCACAATTCAATTCGCTAAATAAGTTTACTCGAGATACGTTACATGGTAGGCAAAACGTAGCTGACCTTCTTTATTTTAAGGCCGAAAAAGACATTCCAAAAGATGGTTTAATAAATGAAATAGTATCTTCTTCTTCACCTATATTGGTGCAAGTTGCTAAAGAACCTATTTCAAGTAAAGGACCTCGTTTAAGTGCTGAGATAACCTTAGCTGGACGATACCTCGTTTTGGTACCTTTTTCAGATAAAATTTCAATTTCTCAAAAGATTAAAGATCCTGAAGAAAGGGCTCGATTGAAAAACCTGATGAATAATATTAAACCAAAAAACTTTGGTGTTATTATCCGTACGGTTGCAGAAAATAAAAAGGTTGAATTACTTGATCAAGATTTGCAAAATTTACTTGAAAAGTGGAAATTTATGTATGCTAATTTAAAAACAGCTACTCCACCAAAAAAAGTATTGGGTGAACTTGATAAAACATCTTCTATATTGCGTGATTTGTTAAATGCAGATTTTTCAAATATTCACGTAAATGATGTAATTCTCATGACAGAAATGAGTGAGTATATTGTTAACATAGCTCCAGGTAGAGAAAAAATATTAAAATTACACGATCGTAAAATAAGTATTTTTGAAAAATTTGGAATTACAAAACAAATAAAAACATTGTTTGGTAAAAAAGTTCCTCTAGCAAGTGGTGGGTATCTAATCATAGAACACACTGAAGCAATGCATGTTATTGACGTGAACAGCGGTAACCGTAAAGGTTCTGATGGTCAAGAAAATAATGCATTAGCTACAAATTTAGAGGCAGCTGAAGAAATAGCTCGTGTTCTTCAATTACGTGACATGGGTGGTATTATTTGTATCGATTTTATCGATATGCATGACCGTGAAAATAACAAACAGCTTTTTGAGAAAATCAAAGAGCACATGATTTCAGATCGAGCAAAACACAACATATTACCTCCTTCAAAATTTGGAGTTGTTGAAATAACTCGTCAAAGAGTTAGGCCTGAAACAGATATTAATACGTCTGAAGCTTGTCCAACTTGTAATGGAACGGGCGAAGTACAAGCTTCCATTTTATATGCTGAAGAAATTGAAAGTAATTTAAATTATTTAGTAACTGAGCGTAAAGAAAAAAATGTGAGCCTTTTAGTTCACCCATATTTAGAAGCTTATTTTATAAATGGCTTAATATCAAGACAAGTTAAATGGTTATTCAAATATAAAAAATGGATTACAGTAAGAGGAATTACTGAAAACAAACTTTTAGAATACAAATTTGTCAACAAAAACAATGAAGAAATTACATTATAAATTGTAATAATTCTAAAGAAATTTTAAAAAGGATTAAGACTAATTGAGTTTTAATCCTTTTTTTTGTAATAAAACTTGATAATAATGTCATTCGATTCGAAATATTCCTTTCTAGAAGCTAAAGCTAAACTCGAAGCTTTATGCGCCTACCAAGAAAGGTGTCAATTTGAAATGGATCAAAAACTATATCTCTGGAATTTTCAATCTGAACAAAGAGATCAATTAATAGCTGATTTAATTTCAAATAATTTTATCAATGAAGAACGATTTTCAGGAGCCTATGTTTCAGGGAAATTTAACATTAAACAGTGGGGTAGAATTAAAATTAAGACACATTTAAAACAAAAAAAAATTTCTACCTATTCTATTAATCAAGGAATGAAAGAAATTGATCCTGATAAATATTGGGAAACCATTCTTCATCTCTCTGAAAAAAAGAAAAAAGAAATTGAGTCAAAAAAAGGCGATATTTGGGAAAAAAAAGCGAAGGTGTTTCGTTACTTACAATCCAAAGGTTATGAGTCTGATTTAATAAGTGAAGCTATTAATGAAGTTTTTTCAAAGTAGTCTAAATGTTAATTTTAAATAAAAGATTAATAATATCCTTATTATTTCAAAAAAATCAATTAATGATTGAGTTTAATTAATTAATTTAGCAATTCAATAAATTAAAATGTCTGATTCAGTAATAATAATTCCTACATTTAACGAAAAAGAAAACGTTGAAAATATGATTCGAAAGCTCATGTCTTTTGAAAAAGATTTTCATATTCTTTTTGTAGATGATTCATCTCCGGATGGAACTGGAGATATTATACAAACTTTACAATTAGAGTTCAATGGACGTATTCATTTAGAAACAAGAACTGGTAAACTAGGATTAGGAACGGCTTATATTCATGGTTTTAAATGGGCAATCGAAAAAAAATACGATTACATTTTTGAAATGGATTGTGACTTTTCTCATGATCCTGATGATTTAATTAGATTATACAATGCGTGTGCTTTTGAAGGTGCTGATGTTAGTATTGGCTCACGTTATTGTACAGGAGGAAAAGTTAAAAACTGGCCACTAAAAAGAGTTTTGATGTCTTATTTCGCAAGTGTTTATGTGAGGAGTATACTTTTTATTGGTATTAAAGATACAACTGCAGGTTTTAAATGCTACAAAAGAAATGTACTTGAAAAAATAAATTTAGACGCTAATATTTTTAAAGGTTATGCTTTTCAAATTTGTATGAAGTATGCTGCCTTAAAACATAATTTTAAAATAACAGAAGTACCAATTACTTTTGTTGACCGTTTATACGGGATTTCAAAAATGAATTCAGGAATTTTTAAAGAAGCTTTTTTTGGTGTGTGGAAAATGCGAGGAATGAAACTATGAGCAAATCAATTCTATTAAAAGGAGGAACAATCGTTAACGAAGGCAAACAATTTATTGCTGATATATTAATAAAAAATGGTAGAATTGAGCGTATTGATTCTTCTATTTCTGTAGATTACTCTCTTGAAGAAATAAATATCGAAGGAAAATTAATTCTTCCAGGTTGTATAGATGACCAAGTTCATTTTCGTGAGCCTGGATTAACCCATAAAGCTGACATTCGACATGAATCTAGAGCAGCTGTAGCTGGAGGAATCACCTCTTTTATGGAAATGCCGAATACGCTGCCAAACACATTAACTCAAAAATTATTAGAGGATAAATATCAGTTAGCTTCTCAAAGTTCGTCTGCAAATTACTCTTTTTTCATGGGTGCCTCCAATGATAACATTGAAGAAGTCTTAAAAACAAATGATAGAGAAGTCTGTGGTGTGAAAATTTTCATGGGGTCTTCTACAGGTAACATGCTTGTTGACAGTGAAGTGACTTTAAACAGTTTGTTTTCAAGAGTTCCACCCGTTTTAATTGCTACTCATTGTGAAGATGAAGCAACAATTCAACGAAACATTCAACTAGCAAGAGAACAATACGGTGAAAATGTACCTATCGAAATGCACCCAATTATTAGAAGTGCTGAAGCATGTTATATTTCATCTTCTTTAGCTGTTGGTCTAGCTAAAAAGCATGGTACTCGTCTACATATTTTGCATATTTCAACAGAAAAAGAAATTGCTTTATTTGAGAATAATATTCCTCTCGAACAAAAACTGATTACAGCTGAAGCATGTGTTCATCATTTATGGTTCTCAGAAGAAGATTACGCAACTAAAGGAAATAATATTAAATGGAATCCTGCTGTTAAAAAAGCAAGTGACAGAGAAGCTATTTGGAAAGCTTTATTAGAAGATAAAATTGATGTTGTTGCGACTGATCATGCTCCTCATACAATTGAAGAAAAAAAACAGTCTTATTTTAAAGCTCCATCCGGAGGGCCACTTGTTCAACACGCATTATTAGCCATGCTTGAAAAATCAAGAGAAGGTAAAATTTCAATTGAAAAAGTAGTAGAAAAAATGGCTCATGCACCCGCTATTTTATTCAAGATAGAAGATCGTGGATATATTAGAGAGGGCTATTTCGCCGATTTAGTAATTGTAAATCCAACTAAAGGAATTACCGTTTCTAAAGATAATATTCTTTCTAAATGTGGTTGGTCACCATTTGAAGGAAATGTTTTTTCACATTCTATAGATAAAACATTTGTTAATGGTAATATTGTTTATTCAGATGGAATTATAACAGACAACGTTATAGGGAAACGTTTATTGTTCAACAGAAGATAATGAAAGCAATCTTCTTAATTTGTTTAATACTATTTATTACCTCTTGCTCTGAAGGGATTCAACGCGTTAAAATGCCTGATGAATTAATCCCAAAAGATACAATGGTTATGGTTATTAAAGATCTTTCAATTATAGAAGCACATATTAAAAATAAATTCCCTCCTATAAATCAAAGCTTTAAATCATTGCAGAAATCAGGTCAACTTATTTTAGAAAAATACAATGTGGATACTACCCGTTTCAATGCATCAATGGATTATTACGGAAGTAGACAAAAAATGATGCAGTCTATATATTCACAAGTTTTAGATTCTGTAAACCGTGAATTAACTGAATTAACAGCGAAATAAATTCTTTATCTCAATTTTCTATCCGGATTATCTTTTAAAAAGCTTTCCCATTTATTCCCTTTTGCTTTATTATGCTCCCCTACTCCTTTTGAAAAATGGTGACAAACAGCAATTGCCAATCCATCAGTAGCATCTAAATACTTTGGCATATCTGTAAATCCTAAAATAGTTTGCAACATAGCTGCAACTTGCTCTTTTGATGCATTTCCATTACCCGTAATCGCCTGTTTAATTCTTCTTGGCGTATATTCTTCAAAAGGAACATTGTTACTTAACGAAGCCGCAATTGCAACCCCTTGTGCTCGACCTAATTTTAACATCGACTGAACATTCTTTCCAAAGAAAGGAGCTTCTATTGCCATTTCATCTGGTTTGTACTCTTTTATGATAGAATCCAACCTTTCAAAAATTTTTTTTAATTTATCTGGATGCGTCGGAAGTTTACTTAACTGTATGACACCGAAGTTAATAAGCGTTAATTTACTCTGTTTAACGTGAATTAATCCATACCCTAAAACATTTGTTCCGGGGTCAATTCCAAGAATTATTTTATCTTCAACCATTTAAAGTATACTTCGTTGGATAAAACTATAAAAAATAAAGGGATTTTATTCCTATTTATCAAAATGATTCTCCTTTTGGGGGTATCTTATTTACTATACAACCAATTATCGAGTGTGAAATCAGAAGATTGGAACCTTCTAGAGCTAAAACACCCTCTTTTCTTGCTGCTTAGTTGCTCACTAATAATTATAAATTGGGGGATTGAATGGATTAAATGGACAGATACGCTTTCTTTAATTAAAACGGACACAACTAATAAAACCAATTTTAAAGCTTTCATGGCTGGAATAGCAACTGGATTAATTACTCCGAATATGATTGGGAATTTTCTTGGAAGAATCTATTATTTTAAAAAAGAATTTCGGCCTTCAATTATATTACTGACCCTTCTTTCCAGTTTTTCTCAATTTTTTGCTAGTATATTTTTTGGATTATTATCAATACTAATATTAAATGAAACACCATTTGGCTTAAACATAAAATTGGGAATTACTTTGCTTATCGTATTTTGTATTATTCTTCAACTTTTTTATTTCAAATTTGAAAAATTAAAATGGAAATATTTATCACGTAAAAAACATTATACTAAAGTAGTTGAACTGTTAAAAAACAAGAATACTTTTAGATTTAAATTATTGTACCTTAGCTTAGGAAGACATTTCATTTTTACACTTCAGTTTTGGTTAATGTTTAATGCTTTTGAAAATGCATTAAACTTTGATACCTTTTTATGGATTTGGCAAATATTTTTATGGACAACCTTAGTTCCATCTTTATGGTTTGGTAAATTAGTAATCAGGGAAACAATTGCATTAATTGTACTAGGAAGTGTTGGATTTGGTCAAGTAGAAATATTAACAGCATCTGTATTAATTTGGATTGTTAATTTAGCTTTACCTTCTTTGATTAGTGTATTCATTTGTAAACAAAACAAGAAAGAGATTGAATAATTTTCAATTTATATTTCTATTAGTCTATTCTTTATTAGGTGTTTTTATCTTAATAGGTTTACTGATTCATTTCAAAAAAGAGAAATCAAATAGTGAATTATCTCTTGAACACATTAAATTAAATGAATTAACTGTACTCATTCCATACAGAAATGAAGCTTTAAATCTGGATAAATTAATTAAATCAATAGAAAAACAAACTGCTCTTCCTTTTCAAATTCTTTTTATTGATGATCATTCAACAGACAACGGGAGAAATGAAATTGAAAAATTAAACAATTCAATCCCTTATCAAATAATAAACCTGCCCAATAAAATTCAAGGTAAAAAAGCTGCTATACGCTTTGGAATTCAATCTTCAAGAACAGATTATCTTCTAACTTTAGATGCGGATGTTGAATTTGATTCTACTTACTTTTCATCACTTCAAAAAAATGAAAAAGCTGATATGCTAATTTTACCAGTAATAATGCAAGGAAAAGGAGTAAAACAAACCTTTTTTGAATTAGATTATTCTATTTCTAACGCAATAAACACAGCTATTTCTTCATTAAAACGACCTTTTATTGCTAGTGGAGCGAACTTATTGTTCAAAAAAGATTCATTTCTCAAATTTGACAATTATGACAGTCACAAAGAAATTGCATCAGGAGACGATGTCTTCTTATTACATGATTTTCAGAAGAATAATTGTCAAGTTAGAATAATAACTTCTAATTCAAATGCTGTTTTCACTGAAACACCTTTAACAATTAATTCTTTTTTACACCAAAGACTAAGATGGATTTCAAAAGGAAACAAAGTGAAGGACCAATTAAGTAATTCTCTTGCTTTTATAGCGGGGTTATCACATTTAATCTTTACTATTTTAGTTATTCTATTAATTAGCAATAAAGAATTGTTAGAACTGCTAGAATTCATATTCATAAAGTCTATTATTGAAATAATTATTTATTTTCCCTATTTCAAACAAATCGATCGGCAAAAAACTCTTTTAATTATCCCTTTGTCAACTATTATTTATCCTTTTTATATTTTGACCTTAATCATTCTCCCTCTTTTCATCGAGATTAAATGGAAAGATAGAACAATTTGATAAAAAATACCCATAAAAAAAGGTTGTCAAACCTGACAACCTCTCAATACTTTAAAATTGAATATCAATCAAACATCCAACACTAAAAATTCAACATTCCAATTAGAATGGTAAATCATCATCAGCACTTTCAACGATTGCTTGAGTTGCAGTTGCAGCGATTGGATCTAAACTCATTGCAGCTGGTCCACCTTGAGGCATTGCACCACCGTTAGCTCCAACTTTATCAATTCTCCAAGCTTCTAATGTATTAAAATACTTTACTTCTCCAGTTGGACTAGTCCACTCACGTCCACGAAGGTTGAAAGAAACTTCAACTTGATCATTCACTTGAACATTATCTAACAAAGAACATTTATCTTGCGTAGATTGGAACATGATATCTTGAGGATACATACTAGACGCATCAGTAATCACAAATTCTCTTTTAGCAAATTTCTCACTCACTTGAACAGTTGCATTTACAACTTTAACGATTCCACTTAATTTAAACATACTTTTTGTTTTTGATTGTTCTATTTTTAATTAATTATTGAAAGAAAGCAGCGTTAACCATGCTTCTTCCAATTTATTTTCTTTTAATAAATCTTTCGCTCTTTGATGTAAAGATTCTTCTAACTTTACAGGTTCGTTTTCTAAAGATACAAATAATTCACTTAATTCTATCAATTTATATTCATTAACATCTGTTTCATTTGGAATTTCTTCAATCCCTGCCAAATGACCTAGATCGTTACCTGTCAAAAGATTACTATTTTTAATATCTTGAGGTAATTGATCAAACCCAATACCACAAGTCGTTATTGGTTTCATTATTTCAAACATTGAATTTTTATCTGCTCGACAATACCAATTTCCTCCCATTCGAGAAACTAAATCAATCTTATGCTGATCGATCATTCCATTTTCATCCAAAACCTCATCATGGATATGAATCTTAACAACTTCACAAATAATTAAATTCCCTGCTCCTCCTTCTGTTCCTAATTCAACAACTTCATTTACTTTACACTCAAATTGAACAGGTGATTCCGCAACTCTCATTGGTCTAATTAAATCTGAAGCTAAAGGTGTAAAACCAGCTTTTTCAAATTCACTTACTCCTGGATCGTAAGGTGAACTTGCTAAACTCATTTGATGAACAATATCATAATTAACAACATTGATTACAACCTCAGGATTTATTTTAACATTTTTATAAGTATCCTTCGTTTCATTTGTTCTTCCACTTCTTGCAGGAGAAAAAATCATGATCGGTGGATTCGCACTAAACACATTAAAGAAACTGAAAGGTGCCAAATTGGTATTCCCTTCTGCATCAATAGTAGAAGCAAAAGCAATTGGACGTGGACCAATAGCTCCTAATAAATATTGGTGCAACTTCTGAATTGGAAGCGTTTTTGGATCAAGAGTTAACATATTTTCTTATTTGTGAGCAACAAAGATAAGGCGAATTTAGATTCATATCAAAAGGAGTTTTTAGCACTTATTCACAATTTAAAAAAACCAATCGATCAATAATTAACACTTTTTACATTGTTTTTGCTCTACATTCCTAAAAAAGACCTTATTTTTGAGTATTCTTACTTCATTTGCAATTTTATCAGATGAATTATTACAATTAAATTGATAGAATTATAATGAAAAACATAATCGTAATTTTTATCCTTACATTTTCTTTTTGTCCATTCCTAATGGGACAAAGAAATGTTAGAGACTCAATAATTGGTACACCTTGGGTCGCTGTTAATTATGGAGGAAACTGGACTCATGGTGATTTAGCTTTAAAATACACTTTTTTACATCATCTAGGCATTATGGCTGGCTACAAGACTTCTAAAAATTGGTTTTGGGGATTAGATGGAAATTTCATGTTTAGTGACAAAGTGAATATAAATGGAATGTTTGATGGGTTAACCGATGCTACAGGAAATATTACAGATATGAATGGTGATATTGGAACTGTTGTTGTTTCTGCTCGTGGATTAAATGTAAATTTCGCTGTAGGAAAAGTTTTTCCTGTGTTAAGTCCTAATAAAAATTCCGGCTTTTTTGTTCACGGTGGAATGGGATTTCTTGCTCATAAATACAGAATCGCGACTCAGGATCAAGTTATTCCTCAACTAGAATTAGATTATAAAAAAGGGTATGACCGTTTAACGTTAGGCCCTAATTTTCATGAATTTTTAGGATATGCTTTTATGGCAGATCACGGATTAATTAATTTTTACGGAGGATTCTATGCTCAACAAGGTTTAACTGAAAATTTTAGAAAAATATTTTTTGATCAACCTAATGTTCCTGTTTCAACAAAAACAATGATTGATTTACAAGTTGGGTTTAAATTGGGTTGGTTCATACCAATTTACAAAAGAAAACCAAAAGATTTTTATTTCGATTAATGCATGTTATTTACAACATAGGTATCATTTTATATGGACTTCTTTTAAGATTTGCATCCCTTTTTCACGCGAAAGCAAAACTTTGGGTTCATGGTAGAAGAGGTTTGTTCAATCAACTTCCCGACGTTTCAAATAAAAAAACATATTGGTTTCATTGTGCTTCTTTAGGTGAATTTGATCAGGCATTACCGGTTATTAATTTATTGAAAGAAAAAGATACTTCTATTTATATCGTTGTCACTTTTTTTTCTCCTTCTGGCTTTTTACATTATCATAAAAGAAACCACAAAGCAGATTACGTTTGTTATCTTCCATTAGATACTCCTTCAAATGCAAAAAAATTTGTTTCTCATTTTTCTCCTGAAAAAGTATTTTTTGTGAAATATGAATTTTGGGCGAATTATATTTTTGCAGTAAAAAAAACTGGAAGTAAATTATATTCTATAAGTTCTTTGTTTCGTGAAGACCATCGTTTCTTTAAGAAATCAGGAGGTTTTTTCCGTTCTATCTTAAATCAATTTGATTTCTTTTATGTTCAAAACAAAGTTTCTTCTAACTTACTTCAATCGATAGGTATTTCAAAGGTAGAAATTACCGGAGACACTCGTTTTGACAGGGTTATTGATAACAAAAACAATTTACAAGAAAATCCTATTTTACAACACTTTTTAAGGGAGGAAAAAGCATTTATCATCGGTAGCTCATGGCCTGAAGATGAAGATTTAATTATTCCGCTCATAAATAATGGAATAATTAAAGAAAAAATAATAATCGCACCTCATGATGTTTCTGAGACACATATTCATCAAATTAGTAAAAAGCTATCCGTCCCTTTTATTCGCTATTCAGAACTAGAAAAAGGCATCGAATTAAACGATGAAAAAGTAATCATTTTAGACACGATAGGAAATTTAGCAAATGCTTATTCTTATGGTTTTTACGCTTATGTTGGAGGAGGTTTTTCAGGAAGTTTGCATAACATTCTAGAACCAGCTGTTTTTGGATTACCCGTTATTTTCGGACCAAAGCATTCACGTTTTCCTGAAGGAGAAATGTTTATAGACGAAGAAATTGGCTTTTCAATTCAAACAGTTGAAGAATTAAAAAAAAGAATCGAAAATATAAAAACTAATTCAACTGAATTAAAAACTAAAACTATCGAATTTGTCAATAAACAAGCTGGTGCATCTTTGAAAATAGTAAATTCAGTCGAGGCTAAATAAATTAGTTTATTGAATCATTTTTGATGTTGATCCATCAGTATAAACAACAATCACAACACCTTTATAATATTCATTTACTTCAAGACCTAAAACATCAGTAATATTATCTATTTCTTTTTTATGTATTCGATTATCTACTGAAATAATTTCAGAATAAGAAGACTCCCCATTATAATCAGTTTGTTTTAAACGATAATATAAAATTTCACGAGCTGGATGAGCATCAAGAAAATGATATTCATTCATTTCATTTGAGTTCCCAGCGCCATTAACAATAAATAATGGAATAAATAAAGACTGGTCAAAGCGTTCAATTGTAAAATAATCATTATTTAATTCTGAGGCTGTAGTCCACTTCAAATCAACATCAATATTATTTTCTTTCACCGCTTTAAAACAAGTTAAATCAATCGGTAAAGTAATTGGATCTATAAAAACAACAACGTTTCTAAAATTTATTGAATGCAAACGATTTCCTGCAGGAACAGTACCTCCTACAGCTACAACTCCACAAGTAATATAAACATTGTTAACATTGCTATAATTGCAAGAAGCTATCAATTGAGTTTGTGCTATTGAAATACCATTAAAAAAAGCTAAACCAGATTTAAACTTTATATTTCCTCCGACATCAGTTGCTGTTAAATCAGTTGGTGTTTCCAATGTGTAACTAACTGGATTATCAAATGTATTGAATTCTCGTAAAGCACTTACACCTCCTCCACCATCAATATCAATAGCTTGTGCTTTTAAAGAAGTGATTGAATAAGCTGCATTGTTCGCTGCATTGTAAAAACGAACTTGAAATTTCATTCCCCAAGAATTACCAACTGTAGTAATTGGACCTGCAACTTGTGGCTCCCAATCAGCAGCAGTAGAAGCTCCATCAATTGTTGTTAATGTAGCACTTCCAATAATAGAAATAATTTCAATTTTAGCTTTGATCGTTACTCCTCCTTCAGATCCTACATTTGCCCATTGGTAGATTGCCCCAACGGTACCAGCGACTCCACTTACTAAAGCACCATCTCCTGCACCATTTGGAAATTGTAAAACGACTTGAGAGAAATTAATAGTTGGGTATAAACAAATAGAAAAAATGAAAAATATTCTAAAAAAGAATCGAGTGACAATGTTGTTGAAAAACAAACGAACAAAGTATAGAGATATAGTTCTCATAGCGTAGCGTATTTACTATTAATAAGCTACAAATTTTCTGTGATTAAAAATAAAGAAATCTCGCGAAAATTGAGTAAATAGGTAGTTTTACATATAAAACAATACAAGTTTTACTGTATTTCACGAAAAAAAACACTAGTTTACTCCGAGGATTTTACGTTGTAAACTCGGAGTAATGGTTATAAAAAAAGAAGTCAAGTTTTAATATTTCCGAATAAACCTGTTATTTAGGATTTAAAGTTAAGAATATAAACATATAAAGCACCCAAATTAACGATTGAGATTATTCGTGTTTACACGTTTTATTGAACATGTTTTTATTAATTGATCTATTAGGATTTGGTATAATTTAAGTAAAGAGTTAAGTTTTTCTTTATCCTTAATTAGAGTTTCTGAAATATAATAAAGCATTGCATGGCCTTCTTGGATAGGTTCATGAAAAGCTCCTTCTTCATCCATTAATTGAAGAAAAGTATCTTCTTGTGCCATTATTAAACTCTTAATTACTTTGTGTGAAAATATTGTTTGAATTTTAAATTCGTTATTACCTTTAATCATGTGCTTTTTATCAAATTCTTCATCTCCTACTTCAATATCTTGAGCACCAAAAAATTTACCTATCGTATTTATGAAATCATGTTTTGTTATTCTAAACCTAAGGTCATCTGGTGTTATAAATTCAAGGCGAATTCTAGTAAATTCAGTATCGAAAGTTTGTCCTCCAACAGTTACATAATGAACATAGCGGTCAAAAATAATTTTATGGCTAAGATATACAACTTCCACACTATCAAGGTTTCCATGCTTACCTGTTGTAAATATCCCGTTATTGTCATGGGAGAATTGAAGCCAAGCTTCTTTGTGATTTTTACCGAAAAAGGATTTGTAAATATCATTTAGAATTGTCATGTCGTTTTTATTTTGGATGTAAAATTAGGATTGATGCTACATTATTGTCTTGCTTTAAATCGGAATTTCCACGTTTAATTAATCTAAAGCTAAGAAGTAAATGAAAGTGAAACAAATTTATATTACATTTAAAACTTACTATAATATAATACATATTGTGTTTTTCATCTTCCAAATCTACACAATTCTCCCCAAACATAAAAGAACCCCAATTCTGAGAATCTTTTGATATTTGGTAAACTTTTTATTTATTTTAATCTCCTATACATGTGAAGGATTTAATTAGAAAGACGATGGATGTTAACGCTGTTGATAGGAAATCAATAAGTTTGATGGATTACTTCAAATTGATTGTCCAGAAAAACAATTGTCTAATTTCATTTGTTCTATTAACTCATAATATAACTCTCCTAATTTTTCAAATTTTTCAGAATCAAAAAAATGTATATAATGTGAATAATAACTACACCATTTTTTATCAGTTTCAGATAAAACTTGCTTTTCATTATAATAAATATGAGCAAACCTTAATGTGATTTCAATACGATTTATAATATCGGGTACTTCCATCAAACTAGTTTTTCGATAACCTAATAACACTAATTTATTTTCGATATTATGTATTATTTCTTTTGCCATATTAGTTTTTCTTCATTATTATAAGTCATATTTGGAACACAAACTCAAAACTATCCTTTCAGTTGGATTTGCAAACCTTCTAAAACTAAAAGCATCCTCACCCTTCTTTTAGTTGGCTCTCAAAAATAGAAATTAATTCAACTGATTTCACTTGAATCATAAGCAAATTAAACAGGTAACCACAAAGATCTGTCAACTCAACCTCAACAAAACATCAATTAATCCCCGGAATTTTAAACCCTTTATTAATAATATTGATCTTCCAACTAATACGGATGTTTTTAGAATAATCGGTAAACAAATTACCCATGTTTTCGCTTTGATACAATGGGAAATAAACCGCGAATATTTTAGCAATTTTAAAACCTAAACCTGTTGTATAAGCTGTATACGTTTTAACTCCATTTGAGAAAATTCCTGCATCAGCGAAAACCCCAAAACAATTTGGTTTAATTGGTAATTGGAAATACATATTTCCTGTCGACATCCAATAAGCAGTTGATCCAAAATTATTTGTTGTCTTAAATCCACCCATATCTGTATTTCTTTGGTTCCCATAAAATCCTTTAGTTGCAGATCTTCCAAAATAATAATCCTCAAAATAAATATCTTGAACACCACTAACTCCACTCATTGAAATTAAATATCTACCAGTAGCTTGGGTTTCTTTATACGTGTAATTTGTACCAAAATAAGCTCTAAATTCTATCCATCTTTTCATTTTATTGGTCATGTATCTAAAACGGTAATTTCCTTCTACAGAAAATCTCCCCAATTCATTTGAACTTCCATTTACTCCTTTCAAGTAATCATTTCTCAAAATTATTTCTACCTGATGATCTGGTTTATAATAACGCATTGTATATTTTGCAAACCCTCCAATTTCTTCGGTTGAAGTAATCCCTTTTTGCTCTAAACTATAAATTGAATGAATCAATAAAGAATGAGAAAAAGCTGATGCCCCTTTTCTATTTCCTAAATTAATAAAAACATAAGGAGATATATTTGCAAAATATTGATTACGTTCATTATGAGTATAATCTTCGATGTCATTATTTTTAAATGTCTTCATAGAGACTCCTACTCTAATCAACTTAGCATTTCTTCTAGGTAACATTGAATAACTAAATTCTCCAATTCCTGATAAACTTTTTCTTCCTATCGAATACATTGGTACAATTCCATATTGGAACTTCTTAACGGGAACACCATAATTATGAAGTGCAATACCAACCATGAATTTATCATAAGAATTCAATCCAATCATTGGTGACCAAAATTGAAGAGATTTGTTTTTTTCATGATCTCCAATAGCAAATTCAAATTTTATTGGCTCAATCTTATTGAAAAGTAAACTTTTTTTCCAACTGTTATTTGTTCTATCCATTTCTGGAATGTTATTATTCGCATCAATTCGAACTTCATTAATTGAATCAGAAGTCAAATGAGCTATCTGCTTAGTATCACTTGGATCAACCCAAACTGTTTCTTTTAATTTTCCATTTACATAGCCATCAATTCCGATTGGACCGTTAACTTGACCAACATTCTTTACAGTAACATCAAATCCAACATTACTTTTTTCAACCTTTGTGATTTTATAATCAATATGATTTGTCGTTGTAATTAAATCATCAAATAACCATGATAAATTTTTACCCGATGCTTTTTCTAAAGAAGCTCTCATATCTTCTGGCTGGGGATGTTTGAATTTCCATTCTTCAAAATAAGCATGCATACATTTTCCAAATAAATCTTCTCCTAAATAAGCTCGCAAGTAAAAGAAGACTAATCCCGTTTTTTGATACATGATAATTCCATAATTGATCGGCGTGAAATCAGCTGACGAAGTTTCAATTGGTTGATCTTCTCCAATCATTGCCATAAAACGATACGATAAATCTCCCATATCATGGTGATCTAAATCATTCATGTGAAAACTACCATCTCTCGCCATATCAGACATACGCGTATTATCTGGATATTTTGTTTGCATGTAACGAACTTCATTTAAGGTATTCATTCCTTCATCCATCCAACCATGAACACGTTCGTTTGAACCTAAAATTCCATAAAACCAATTATGCCCTACTTCATGAACTATAACAACTTCTAATTCTTCTTTCGTACTTGAATTACCTATTACTGTAACATTTGGATATTCCATTCCTCCTCCTGCACTTATTGTTCCATCGACAGCAGTAACTTGATTATACGGATAATCTCCATTCCACAATGAATAATAATAAGTTCCATCGTTGATATATTCAATCGCATTTTTCCAAACATCTGAATTAGCAGGTGTAAACATTGCCCAAGTCGTTACTTTTCTTTTTGATTGAGGCAATTCAACTTCTCCTTTTAATACTTCAAATCGTTTATCAGCAAACCATCCAAAATCATGAATTTTTGATTGTGTGTAACGAATGGTTTTCATTTTTGTAGATGACTCAGGAAATTTTGTTGCTTTTTTAGAAACACTTCCTAAATCTCCTGTTTTAAATTTTAAAGCTGATTTCTCTGCTAAATCATTCAAGAAATAAATTTCAGAACTTGTTTGTAAATCACCCGTTGCTCCAACAACATAATTTGCAGGAAGTGTAATACTTACATCAAATGAACCATATTCTGAATAAAATTCACCTTGATTCAAATAAGGAATTGGATTCCATCCATTTTTATCATAAACTGCAGGCTTAGGATACCATTGTGTAATCTGATAAGACTGACCAACGTGACCCAAACGAGATATTTCACCTGAAGGAATTTTTACTGTAAAAGGAGTTGAAACCATCATTTTTGCTCCAGAAACTAAAGGTTTTGCTAATATTATTTTACAAATATCCATGTTTTTAGAATCATATTCCCATTTAACAGTTTCTCCATTAACTTTGAAATCTAACTTATCCATTCCACCTTTTAATGAATCTGCACCATATTTCAAAACAAATTTTCCGTCCTTCCATTGCTGCTGTCCTAAAGCTGAGTTTTCACTTCTGTAAGCATTTGCCCATAAATGAACATAAATAAAATCTAAAGAATTTGGGGAATTATTGATGTATTCAAATTCTTCAAAAGCTGATATTTCGTGTTTAATATCATCTAAAGTAACATCAATTTTATAATTAACTTCTTGCTGCCAATAGGTTTGAGAAAAAAGAGAAAATGAACTGAAAAATAAAATAGTGATAAAAGTAAATTGTTTCATAATAGTAATAACTAATTAAAAAAATAACCAATAAATGGCTAAAAAGTCCACTAATTTAATAAAAAAAAGAAGAATTGAAATCAATTATTATTTAAACGGAAAAATAGGACTATAGATTAATCTAATTCAATGATTGAAAATCTTTCGATAAAAAAATTCTTTGATTAATGAGTTCTGAATTTGTTTCAATGTGTAAAATGTAAATACCACTTTTCAATGTCGAAATATCAATATTTGAAAATTTAGAACTTGTGAACACTAACTTCCCTTCTAAGTTTATTAATTGAATAAACAGTTTATCTGTAGGTACATTTAAAGTTATTTTCAATAAATTATCCGATATATTTATTTTTAGTTCATCAAAATACAATTGTGACAAAGCTAAAATTCCATCCACTCCATCACAATTCTCATCAATTTCATTATCATTGTTATCTAAAGCATTTGGATATATCATGGGATTTGTATCGTCGCAATCTGTCGAGTCAAGACAATAACCATCAGTCTGAAAACATGTAATTTCAGAAATCTGAGAATTTCCAAATCCATCAAAATCAAAATCTTGGTAAAATACTTTAGAAGCAACCGTAATTAAATTGTTCAAATCATCACAATCTAATTGATTTGACACATAGCCTTCAGGTTGATCGCAAGAAATTAGTGTATTGGATGGATCTCCAAAACCATCAAGATCATAATCTAAATAAAAAACATCAACAGCATTTTGAATTACAGAATTCGAATCATTACAATCTGTATTATCTAACACAAAATTCAAAGAACTTGAACAAGCTATAATTTGGATAGACGGATTTCCATAACTATCATTGTCATAATCTTCAAACCAAAGAGTATTGGGATTAATACCAGATTTCGTATCATCACAATCTTGATTATTTAAAACATATCCTATTTGAGAAGAACAAGCTGAAATAAAATTAAAAGGATCTCCAAATGAATCTCCATCTAAATCAGCATAATAAATATCAGGTACAATTGAATTTATACTTCCAGTAATTTCAACTTGATCATTTCTCCATGTAGTTGTTGAAGCAGTTGCAGAAGTAATATAAAAACGGAAAGTAATATTTCTTAAATTAACAAAGGTTATTGGTAAATTGATCATAGTCGGAGTTAAAACAACACTTGATGTTCCACTTGATACATCACTCAAAAAACCATCAATACTTGAGCGTAAATGCCAAGTTGGAATTGAAGTTACATTACTTACCCTATGAGAAAACGTAATTGAAATTAAATTCAAATTAAAACATTCATTAGTAATAATAGAAAATTCGTTGTACTCAGATAAATTAATTGTACTTGTTGTATTCCAACCATTGGTATTATAAACATCATTAGCTGAAGAACAATTATTTCCTTGACTGGAATAAATACTAAAAATAGCATCTAAAGGTTGAGAAGTTACAGAAGTATTTGGATTAGGGCAAATTCCAGCACCTGAAAATTCATACATTCCGATAATTTGACTTATAAAATTGAAGTTTAATAGAAATAAAAACACACTAAATAAAAAACCATTTTTCATATTACGATTTTAAAACCGCAACAAATATAATTAAACTATATTAAACGTTTAACTAATTAATAGATATTTAATTTATATAAAAAAACGGTAGACTTATTCTACCGTATATAAATGTTAATGTTCTGCTTCAGGTTTTTCTTGATCTAAAGGAAATATTTTCAATGAATTTTCTTGATGCTGCATTATGTCAAGAAAATCTTCAAGTTGAGCAATTGAAAGTTTTTTAGCGATTATCTTTTTATCTTTATCTAAAACATAAATTGTAGGAGTAGAAATAATATCAAAATGCTCAGAATAGTTAATCGACTCAACATTGGTATATTTTGGAACAACATTACGATAATCGGCTGACGCTAATTTAAACAGCGATTTTGTCATCCCTACAGTAATAAATGTTAAATTATTTTCTTTCACAAATTTCTTCCATAATTCAAACTCTTCCTCAACAGCTTTTGCAACAGAGAACACTTCAATATTTCTAGCTTTCAATTTCTCAGTGTACAATTTCTGTAATTTAGGCGTTGTCGTTTTACAATGTCCGCATGAAGGTTCCCAAAAATAAAGAATAGTATAATCTGCTTTTATGCTGTAAAAATCTTTCCAAACGACATCTGTTGTGTCTTTAAGTATAACATTCGGAGGCACCATACCAAATAACAATTTTCTTCTAACTTTTATTGATTTATTAAGTGTTTCCAAATTTTCAGCAGATACCCAATGAGCTGGAGATTTACCTTGTGCATTTAAAGTACAATAATATTTATCAGCCATCATTACAAAAACATTCTCCATCCCAAGGATATTACTTTTTTCATAAGAAGAAGTAATCCAAGAAACAACGTGTTTAAAAGCTTCTGACTTTGGATCCAATTTATCGCATAATAAAAAAGCATATTTAACAATAGAATCCCATCGTTGAACCATCATCGTATTGCCAAAATAAGTTTCAAGTCGTGTATGAAAAGAGGTAATATTTACCATTCTATCATCATTAAAATCAACATTATCAAAATAATGATCTCTATAATAATGGTAAGCAAAATCAGGGTCAATAGCTTTTCCTGCTAAATCTTTTGGAGCTTCAGGTATTTCTACATCCATACTAATCTTAACAATTTTAGACACGAACTTAGTAGGATTATTCAACATCAATTTCTTTTGATAAGCGATAATATCTTTTGAAATCGCATCGTTTTTCAACAAGAATTCTTTGTATAAAGCACTTTCTTTATCGAGTTTTGAAAGACTATCAGAAATAGGTGATTGAAGTTCCCTTTTTTCAGCTAAAAAACGGATATAAGAATAGAAAACTTTATTTTCTTCCGATTTATTGATCTTCATGTTCTTAGAGTAATCCGGCCCCGAAGTCTCTAAATCGATATCTTCTTTATTATAAACAAATTCAAAATATTTAACCTGAGGTAATAAAAGAGCGAGGATTCCAGGTTTCTCTTTCGATATATCAAATTCTACAACACCACTTTTTATTTCAGCCGTATCAGCATAATAAAGTCCTTTTCCGACATAATGTAATAAAAAAACAGTCGTATCTTTTTGACCGTTAATTTTGATTTTTAGTTTTTGACCAAACGAAAAAGTAGTAGTGAAAACAATAAAAAGTAATAGGGATAATTTCATGATGTTTATAAGTTAATTCAAAATAAAGACGATTCTAAGTATAAAAAGCGATTCATTTTAACAGAAAAATAACAATTAATTTAATTCAAAAAAAATGGTAATCTAAGACTACCATTTCATTCATTTTATTCAGTCATCTGCTTATCTTCTTCCGCGTCTGGAGGAAATAATTTGACAGCATCTGTTTTATTTTGCAACTTATCCAAGAAATCCTCTAATTGAGATATAGAAAGTTGTTTAGCAATAATTTTCTTATCTTTATCTAAAACAAAAACACGCGGAGTAGAATACACATCATAAGTCGTTTGATAATTTAACGATTCAATATTTGTATACTGAGGAACAAATTGTCTAGCGTCTTCCATCGCAGCTTTGAACAATGATTCAGTAACACCAACATTTATAAACGTTAAATTATTGTCTTTAATAAATTTTTTCCATTTGATAAAATCGTCTCCAATTGCTTTACTGACTGCATATACTTCAATATTTCTATCTTTAAATTTCTTAGCATACAATTCTTGTAATTTTGGAGTCGTTTTTTTACAATGACCACATTCTGGATCCCAGAAATAGATAATAGTGTATTCTGCTTTTATATTCTTTACACTCACCCAATTAATATCTGTTGTATCACGTAAACAAAGATTTGGAGGAACAACTCCTAAAACTAGATTTTTCTGAACACTTACTTTCTCACAAAGTCCTTTTAATTTTTCATCGGTCACCCAATTTGCAGGAGATTTACCGTCTTTGTTCTTACTACAATAATATCTATCGCCCATCATTACAAAAACTTTATCCATTCCCATTATGTTACTTTTCTCGTAAGTAGATGTAATCCAAGATACACAATACTCAAAAGTTTTAGTTTTAGGATCAATTTTATCACATAACAAAAAAGCATATTTAATAATTGAATCATAATGTTGAACCATCATTGTTTTACCAAAATACGTTTCTAATTTAGTATGAAACAAAGGAGTGTTAACTAAACGTCCATCGTTTAAATCAATGTTATCAAAAAAGTGATCACGGTAAAAATGATATGAGAATAGGGTGTCTAATTGTTTGCCGCTCGCATCTCTTGGAGATTCTGGAATAACAATATCCATCCCCATTTTAACGATTTTTGACACTAATTTAGTATTATTTACAAGGATGAGATTTTTTTGGTAGGCAACAACTTCTTTTGAAACCGCATCCATCTTAATAGATAATTCTTTATAAAGCGGATCTTCTTTTTTCAATTTTATACGCTCATCAGACATTTTATTTGCCTCAGCACGCTTAACATTTAAAAACTTCATGTAATCATTAAAGATTTTGTTTTCTTCTGATTTCTTCACCTTCATTTGATTCACAAAATCTGGAGCAGTTGTCTCAATATTTATGTCTTCATTATTGTAAATAAATTCAAAATATTTTTGTTGAGGAAGTAAAAGCGCAAAAATTCCAGGTATTTGACGAGTGCCATCAAACTCAACTACCTCATCTTTAATTTGTGCAGTATCAGCATAAAACAAACCTTTACCATAATATTTAACTAAAAAAACGGTAGTATCTTTTTGACCTAAGACTTTAAATTTCATTTTTTGACCAAAAGAAACAGTCGAAATCAAAAATGTAAGTAAGAATAAAATTTTCATAACTGATTAGAATTTATTTATTTTAAAATATCTTTTTTTACTAGACGCACCAAAAATAAGAAAGAAATAGATTTTAACATTAATTTAACAGTTAAAATTGTTTAAAAATTCCTCTTTTAGCAGTGTTAAAACTTGCAAGAGCAAAAATAGTGTAAGAAATAAGTAAAGAAATGATACTAAAATAGGTCATTTCTGTATCAATATATAATCCTCCGGAAGCAAACATTTCGTCTAAAAAATACTTAAAAACAAAGAACACCAATAATCCCAAAGAAGCTACAATCCCGAAAATTTTTATGAAATAGTAAAAGAAACTTTTAATAATATCAGTAGGATTATATCCTAATCTCAAAAGAGTTCTAACTTCATATGAATTTCTTGACATCAATAATTGCATGTATTGAATAAGAACTAATCCAGAAGCTAGTACAGCAATAATTGAAATTCCTAAAACAACAATAAACAATGTTCCTACAACACTTTTTAAACGTCCAACAATCATTTGAGCATTTTTCGTTTCCAATCCTTTTTTATTTAATAAATCTTCAACCAAACCAAACTCACTTTCTTTTCCAGCAATAATAATTTGAGTTATTTTTTGTTCTGTTCCATCTGAGTATTTATCGTTTCCAAATTTCATAAAAGAAGCTGGTACTAGAAGAGAACTGACTTCATTTGTAAATCCTACTATTCGAGCATTTACACGTTCCATTCCTTTTCCATTCCAAATTTTAAATTTGAATTTTACTTCTTTTGCCAATTCGTCTGAAATCTGAGGGATTCCACTTGCACACATAAATGTATTTAACATCACTAAAAATTCGCGAGGCATAATCATCGGTACAAAATCATCTCCTTCTTTCCAATGCCATTGATCTGTTTGAACACCTAGAAACTTCTGATCTACCGTCTGAATAAATACATCTGTTCGGAAATATGGTACCAAAGAGTCAGAAGTTTCAAATGAAACATCAAAATTATTACTGATTACAGGTTGTACATCAACAATAAAAGATTCATTTTTAATTTTTTGTAATTCTTTATTTGAAAAATCGGTTTTCGTTAAATTTAAACTACTCGCATTCGTTACTTTTTTCTGAACAATGATCGTGTTTGGACCAAAAACATCAACTCCTTTTCCAAAATCATTCACTTTGATTATATAATGGATAGAAGTGATCAGAAAAGTAATTCCCATAAAAGCACCTATAATCGCGATGATTAATTGCTTTTTATCTTGATTCTTGAATAAAAGTTTATTTAACATGGCTCACAGTTTTAATTCTTGATCATATTTATAACCATGACTATCACCAAGAGTAGTCAAAACAAAACCAGCATTTAAATCTTTGCAACGAGCATCAATCATATCCATACTTTTTTTTGCATTTTCAATGTCTAAATGAGAAAAAGGTTCGTCCATTATTAACCATTCAAAAGGCTGAAGCATTGCTCTGACAATAGCAACGCGTTGTTGTTGTCCCATTGAAAGAAGACCACATTTTTGTTGCCATTTATTATCGATTTCTAATTCCTCCAACATTTGAAGCATTTCATTTTCAGAAAACACATCAGTTAGACTATTTTTTAAAATCAAATTTTCAGCAACAGATAAATTAGGGAACAATTGTAAATCTTGGTAGATAACAGAAATTTTATTTTGGCGAATTCGAGTCCAATCCATAGAAGAATAGTTTTTAATATTCTTTCCATCAAAAGAAATTATTCCATCATAATCTTTTCGCAGTCCAATTACAGCCATTGTAAAAGTAGATTTTCCTTTACCACTTGAAGCATTTAAAAGAATATGTTTACTCGCTTTCAATTCAATGAAATTTCCCCAAATACTATCATCCCCATGTTGAATAGAAGCAAGAGGAATCGGCATTACATTATTTAGAATAATATCCATTTTCGTGTATTTGGTTTTGTGGTTTTCAAGAATCATTCCAAAGTTAGACATAAGATATTTAGATTGTAGAAATTAGACTTTAAAAATTGATAAAATTATTTCTACAACATAATAACATTCATTAATTTGAAGAAAAAAAATCAGTCTATGTCTAAAAATCTAATGTCTAAAAAAGATTCAATTTTATCAGTCATTTCATTTGTCGAAGAAAAATCGATCCAAATTGCTTCAGGATGTTTTCGAAACCAAGTCAATTGTCTTTTTGCATACCTTCTTGTATTCTGTTTAATTAAATTAATGGCCTGCTGAAAACTCAAACGAGCTTCTAAAAATTGAAATAATTCAGAATATCCAACTGTTTTCAATGTTGAAAGATGTTTTAAATGATGAACTGATTTCACTTCATCTAATAAACCATTATCAATCATCATATCTACTCGACGATTAATTCGATCATATAAAACCTCACGAGGATGATTAATCACAAAACGCCTAACATCAAAAGGAAGATCTTTCTTCTTCTGATTTCTTAATTTTGAAAAAGGTTCACCTGTTAATCGAATAGCTTCAATAGCACGAATAACTCTCATTGGATTCTCTTTGTCCACTTCGTCATAAAAGACAATATCTTTCTCTTTCAATTCAATAAGAAGCGACTCTAATCCTTCATTTTCCCATTGAAGAGTAATTGTTTTTTTTAACTCATCGGACTTTGGGATTTCATCCAAACCAATGCAAACAGCATCAATAAACATTCCAGAACCACCAACCAAAACAATTGAATCAGAATTTTTAAATTCATTTTCTAGAATACCTAGAACTTCCTTTGCGTATCCTGCAGAGGTGATTTCTTCAGTTAAAAAATGAGAATCTATAAAATAATGTTTGATTCCATCTTGTTCTTCTAATGAAGGTTTCGCTGTGCCAATTGAAATTTCTTTGTAAAACTGCCGCGAATCTGCAGAAATAATAACAGTTTTCAAGCGCTTTGCTAATTCAATTCCCAAAGCTGTTTTTCCGCTAGCCGTAGGACCTTCAATAACGATAAGTTGTTTTTTGGAAATAGTCTTCATTCAGTAAATAAACTAAAATCATCAAAAGAGTTAAACAAAATAGTTAAATTATTAATGATAAAGCGTTGAATACATTTCATATCTACTAAATATTTCACGTACATAACGATGAGTCACAGACCCTTTTGCTGCACCACTTTTCACACCTGCATCACGATAATATTCTTTCTTAGATAAATTTAGCATCATTATTTCAACATTATCATCCCATACATTTGGATTTAACCCGTGTTTTCCAGCTAAATATCGAGCATCTTCAACATGACTTCTTCCTGAATTATACGTTGCAATCGTAAATTTTTGTCTTTGAACTTTGTCAGGAATTACCGACCAAGAAATATAATCGTCGCTTAATTTTCTCATCCCACCCATAATTTGTGTTTGAGGAGCTGAATAAGGGAATACACCATATTTAGGTCCTGTTCCTGGCATAAATTGCATCATACTATATGCACCTCCAAAAGATATAGCATTTGGATTAAATTTAGATTCCTGATATGAAAGTGAAGCTAATAGTCTCCAATCCCAGCCATATTTTTTTGCTGAAGATTTGAAATAAGAATCATAAATCGATAATTCTCCACCTTTTAAACTTCTAAATTCTGTTTTAATTGCAGTTGATACTTGCGTAATATCGTAATATTTATGTTTGATATATTTAAAAGCCGTTTTTCTCATGTAGCTTTCTAGCCACTTATCTATTCGAGCCTTCAACAAAGGGCTAGATTTGCGTAATCCAAAAGCAATTTTTTGCTTAATTGATAAACTTAAATCAATGTCTAAATTATCATAAAATCTTAAATTGATTCGTGCTAAATTGGCTTCAGTAACTGTATAATCAATCATCCCCTCAGAAACCATTTCAATTAATTCTTCAGCTCCAGTTCTTCCATCTTGTTCTTGAATATAAATAGTATCACCAATCTCTTCTTGTAAATGAATTAAACGTTGATAATAGCTTGAATTTCTCCAAACATGAATTTTTTTCTGAAATAATTGAGAAGGATCCACTAACATTTTTTCTTTCCACTGATATGTTTCCATTTTTTCCCAATTTTTAGGTTTTCGTTGAATTAAGACCTGATTTGTTCTCATTGTTGGAATCGAAAAATCAATTTCCTTACATCTATCCTTTGTTACAGTATAATTACAAGCAACAATGTCCCCTTCACCTTCATTTAAACGTTTTGTAATATCATCTAGATTATCTACTATTTTCACTTCAAGCTCTACCCCTAATTCATTGGCAAATTCTTTTAAAACTTCATATTCAAAACCCATTTTTTTACCTCTATAAATAAAAAATGAAGTTGAACTATTTTCCGCTAAAACTGTTATTTTTCCCTTTTTAAGAATTTCTGGCAAATCAAAGCGAACAGAATTTGCATATACTGAATTGACAGATAAATCTCTATTAACAGAAATTCTATCATAAATAAATGTAAAAATTAAAACAATTAATAACGCGTAAATTGTTTTAATCCTATTCTTTACTAAAATGAAAAATAAAAAATCATTAAATCTTTGCATCCTATACACGTTGAATAAAAGGCAATTATAGCCTTCTTTAAGATTCTCCTACGACTAAAATACAATTAGGTTTCATTCTTTACATTTTAAGATAGAAAAATACTTGATAATAAATATTAAATCAACCAATAAATATGTAATTTTGTCGTTAACTTGTACATATAAATCAAATGAAATTTCTATTTTCCATATTTTTTATTATTTCCAATACAGCACATAGCCAATTATGGTTTGACGCAGGTATTAAAGGTGGAATTGGTACTGGATATCTCATAAATAAAACACTTTCAAAAGACCAAAGACTAAGCGTTAATCCAGGTGTTAACAATTTTATGGGGGGTAAAATTGGACTAAATTGGGGTTCAATCCATTCTTTAACTCTAGATGGATCATTTGCTAATAACCAATATTCTTTTCTTCAATCAGGTATTTCAACGTCAAAAGAGTCATTTAAATATTCAATTAATTACTCTACTTTAACATTTGCTACTTTATATAGAAACACAAAAGGTTCACAATATGTAGAAATTGGACCTGAATTTTCTGTTTTCAAAAAAGGTGAAATAATTGATGAGTTAGAATTGATTCTTTCAGAATCAGCTCAAAAAGTTCTTAATAAAAACTTAGCTAGTGCTGTTTTTGGATTTGGTGGATATATTTTCGGAAATGACAACCTCTCTCTTTCAATGGGAATGCGAATTCATTACACATTTAGTAATTTAACTTCTAGAAACTACTCATCTAGTAACTACCCACTTACAAACTACACCGATATTATATCAAATGCTAGAACCCATCCAATAGCTATTCAATTTTTATTTGAATTAAATTATTCCCTTGGACAAATAGCTAAATCAACATGTGGAAAAAGAACAGCATTCATTAGCTTTTAAAAACAATTTTAGCATCTTTCATATATTCAAAAAAGGCATATTCGATTTCCTTTTCAAATTTTTTAAAGACATCAACTCCAATTGATAATTTATTTTCGAAAGAAATTCTTCTTGATACTCCATGACACGATTTATCTAATCCATCCAGAAATTGATATTGAAAAAGCCAATTTTTTTCTTGCATTTTTTCAAGCATATAAAAATATTTACTTGAATAATTTTCATTCGAAGTATCAATCGAAGCATAAAACTGATTTATAAAGACATCTAAATCCTTAGTATGAAAGTCTTTCCAGTTTTTTGCTAATAAATGGTCAAAATATAAATCAACAGCAATTCCAGCGACTTTAGGTAAGTCAGAATACAATCTATGCAGCAACAGAATTACCGAAGGATGAGTATCAATATAACTATCAATTTTTCGATGAAGAAGAATTCCCTCCTGCATCTTTATTGGAAAACGGCTTAAATCTTTTCCTTTAACAAAATCACCAAATATATTCGCCTGCATCAAAGCTAAATCATTGTCTGAAAAATAAAGATGCCCTAGAAAATTCATACTTAGAATTAAAAATAAAGTCAATTATCTCGTCTCGTTTATTGCTTGCAAAATAATTGCAGCTGCTTTTCTTATTTCTTTTTCAGATATAGTCAATGGAGGTGATAATCTAAAACTATACGGATGAGACAAGAACCAAAAACTAATTAGTCCTAATTCTAAACATCTACTCACCACTCTTTCAACTCTTTCGAAAGATTCCATATCAAAAGCAAACATCTGACCGATTCGTCTTACTTCTTTAATTTCAGGATCAGTCTTAATTAATTCTTCCAATAACTGACCTAGACGATTCACTTCTAAAAAATCAATTTCCTTCTCAAATACTTCTATACAAGCATGAGCAGCAGCACAAATTACTGGATGACCACCAAAAGTAGTAATATGACCTAACATTGGATTGTAGGTAAACTCGTTCAACAATTTCTTCGAAGAAACTAATGCTCCAATTGGCATACCTCCTCCCAAAGCTTTCCCTAATGTCAAAACATCCGGTACTACCTCAAAATGCTCAAATGCAAACATTTTTCCAGTTCGTCCCATACCACATTGAATTTCATCAAAAATAAGCAATGCACCAACTTCAGAACACCTAGCTCTTAAAGCTTTCAGAAAGCTAATATCAGGAATACGAACACCTGCATCTCCTTGAACCGTTTCAATAATTACACCTGCCGTTTTGTTTGTTATATTTTGTAAATCAACTATTGAATTAAATTGTAAAAATCTTACATCTGGTAATAAAGGTCGAAACGATTGTTTTTTCACTTCGTTTCCTGAAACTGACATTGAGCCATGAGTAGAACCATGATAAGATCCTCTAAACGAAACTAATTCTGATCTTCCTGTCACGCGTTTAACTAATTTTAAAGCCGCCTCATTTGCTTCGGTACCAGAATTTACGGTATACACACAATTTAAAGAGTCGGGCAGTATTGAAGATAATTTTACAGCAAAATTTAATTGAGAATCTTGAATAAATTCACCATAAACCATTACATGTAAATAATTATCAATTTGTGTTTTCATTGCCTCTTTTACTTTCGGATGACAATGTCCAATATTATTTACTGCTACACCTGCAATCATATCCATATATGATTTTCCTTCTTTATCAAAAATATAAATACCATCTGCACGATCTACATCAATTAAAAAAGGATTTTGATTAGTTTGACCTTGATATTCAAGATATGTATTTTGTTTATTCATCTTATTGTCATTTCATTGGTCGACCTTGACCATTTCCTTTTTTTTGCCCCCCTTGATTATTTTGTTGATTTAAACGTTTTAATAATTCACGTTTAAATTGTTGTTCTACATTTAAAAGTTGAACAACTTTTTGATAACCAATCACTAAAGAAAGTTTGTTAAAATACTCTTTTTTAATAGCTGACTCTATAGCATCACAATCAAAAACTGTTTCTAATTTTTTCTTAATATCCTCTGGTTTTAATGTCGACGAATTTAACTTAAGTTCTTTTACAATTTTCCTTTTCGATTTTTGATTTTCAATAATTTTCGAATTCATCTCATTATAAATAGGCCAAAACTTTTCAGATTGTGCAGGCGTTAAATTCAATTCTTTCGTGATATATGCAATTTTTAAAAGTTCTATTTTCCCTTGTTTAGAAGAATCAACTTCATTTTGAGAAAAAGTTGAAAATCCTAAAAACAGAAAAGATATCAATAAAATTAATATTCTAAATTTGCTTATTTGTTTAATTGTATTCATGGCTTTTATATTAATTAACCTTTAACAGATTCTTCTAGTTCCTCTATAGTAATCCCTTCCGTTTCTAAATATTTTAAAATATCTTCTTTATTTACATTTTCAAACAAATCAAGATCGTTTTTATCGTGCTCTATTTCAGAAGGCTGGTTTGAATTTATTTCAATTGGAGAACTAGTGTTTATTTTTTTTGTCGTATCAATATAATCATTTTTTAAATAATGAGCAATAAGATTTTCATCAAACTCATCAATATTTTTATCGATATAAGAATATAATTCAGTTTTTGAAATTGAATTAAAATCACATTTTACAGGCTCTATAGGTGAATCTAACCTAATAATTACAAAAATAATTGCGGCAGCACTAGAAATCCAAAATAAAGATCTTCTAATTATTTTTCTTTTAGTTTTTGATTTTTGTTTCTCAGCTAAAAGAATAGCATTAGCAGCTAAAGAAGAAAAATAATCAGTATCAATCACTTCTCTTTCCCTTGGCCTAATGAATTCTAATATATCCTTTTTCGTTTCCATATATCTTTGACTTTTAAAATTCTTAATAGTTTAATTTACTTAAAATAAAATCTTGAATTTTTTGGACAGCATGAAAATAATTTGCTTTTAAAGCACCTTCACTAGTACCTAATTGTGCTGAAATTTCACTATATTTTAAATCTTCAAAATATTTTAATTGAAAAACCAAGGCTTGTTTTTCAGGTAAAATTTCGATAGCCTTCATCAACAACTCACTAATTTCTTCTGCATTATGAGTATCTAAAGAAGCATGGCCCGCAATTATCTCTACCAATGAATCATCTATATCAATACTCGAATTTTTCTTTTCCTTTTCTAAAAAAGTAATCGTCTCATTTCTCGCGATTCTATACATCCAAGAATAAAGAGAAGATTGTGCATTGAACCCCGATAAATTAAGCCAAATCTTAACAAAGACATTTTGCAATATATCGTTTGTATGTTCATGATTTTTAGTGATTCTTCTAATTTGCCAATATAATTGTTTGCCAAATTTTTGAGAAATCTGAGTAAATGCTTTCTCAGAAGATGAAGCACCCTGCTTAAACAAATTTAATATTTCGTTATCGTCAGGGTGCTTTATCATAGATCTATTTTCTTTTTATAACTTTTAAAACTGCATCAACAACATTTTGTGTATCTATTCCAAACTTAGTCATCAATTCCATTGGATTTCCACTTTCTCCGAAAGTATCATTTACTCCAACGTATTCTTGAGGCACTAACAAATTTTGAATCAGAACTTGAGCAATTGAATCACCTAGACCACCGTTGATCATATGTTCTTCAGCTGTTACAACACATTTTGTTTTAGTAATTGATTTTAAGACTGCTTGAACGTCCAAAGGTTTAATCGTGTGCATATTTATTAATTCAACTGAGATTCCTTGTGCCTCTAAAATACGAGCAGCTTCAATAGATTTCCATACTAAATGTCCACAAGCAATGATCGTACAATCAGTTCCTTCAATAAGAACATCTGCTTTCCCAATTACGAAATCAGCATCTTCTTTAATAAAAATTGGCATAACTGGTCTCCCAAAACGAAGATAAACAGGCCCTTCATATGCTGCTATAGCAATTGTTGCTTGTTTGGTTTGATTGAAATCACAAGGAACAACCACTGTCATATTTGGAAGCATTTTCATCATTCCTATGTCTTCTAGAATTTGATGAGTTGCCCCATCTTCACCTAAAGTAACTCCAGCATGAGAAGCACAAATTTTCACATTTTTTTTAGAATATGCTACTGATTGTCTAATTTGATCATAAACTCGACCTGTAGAAAACACTGCGAAAGTACCAGTAAAAGGAATTTTTCCTCCGACTGTCATCCCTGCAGCCATTCCAATCATATTCGCTTCAGCGATTCCCATTTGAAAAAAACGTTCTGGAGCTTCAGCTTTAAAAGCGTCCATTTTTAAAGAACCAATTAAATCAGCACATAAAGCAACAACGTCTTTATTTGTTTTAGCTAATTCTAACAAACCCTCTCCAAAACCTGAACGAGTATCTTTATTCCCTGTTACTACAATATCAATCATGATGTTATTATTTATAAAGTTATTGAAAATGTTTTATTTGATGTAATTCTAAAATCTAGTTGACTAGTTTGTAAGGTGTTTTTACTGATTTTTCGTCTATAAACCAAACGATAATTACCTGGTTGTAATTGCCATTGACCTGATTTTGTATTTTGATCTATATTACAAACCCATTCGAAAGAGTCATCCTCTTTTTTAACAAAAATCTGTCCTACAATTAAATGACTTAAACTATAATTAAAATGCCCAGGTGCTGGAATATCAATAAATTTAGTTGCACTTTGAGTTACTTCTACACTTAAATTAATTCTAGGTAGAGTCAAAACTTCAACATCATATTTACCTATTAAATATTTACCAGAAGCATTAATTGGTTGAACATTTAAAGTTCGATTTGATTCTTTTAGCATAACTCTTGTTTCAATAGAATAAGGCTTTAATGAATTAATAAATCGAACATTGACATATCCTTGTGGAGCATCAACAACAATTGTATTGTGAACGTATTTCTTAATAACAATTCCTTTCAGTTCAAGTTTAGGTGTTGTATTTACCACCAGATCATAACTGATCGTCGGATCTAATATTAACGTATCTGGATTATTAAATTTGTTTAAAGTATGCGTAAAAGTATATTTTAATTCAAATGTACCAGCTTTATACAAAAACATTGTAACATCCGTCTCCAAAGGAATTTTATTAATGTTATTTAGATTAATTTGGACAGTAGTATTACCCAAAGCTTTATTAATAACACTGTTTAACACATTTTTAAACGTCTCTTTATTTTCCGCTTCAGCATATGTTCCAATACATTTAAATTTATCTAAATACGATAAATCCATTCCTAAACCAATAACAAAAGGAGTTACCCTTACTCCTTTGTCATGCAATTTTTTAGCTATAACACATGGATCATTATCACACGCTTCTAATCCATCAGTTATAAGAATAATAATATTGATCGAATTTGTATCTGGGAAATCAGAAGCTGCAGCCTCTAATGAACGAGCAATAGGAGTTGTTCCTTTTGCTTCTATCGATTTAATTCTATATTTTATCTTAGTGAAATTATCTTTTGAAAAAGGGACTTCTAATTTCGTGTCCGCACAATCTTGAGAAGTTAAAGTAATTGGAGATTGATGTCCATATACTCTCAATGCAACTTCCAGATTTGGTGTTCCTACCAAACTATCAATCGCATTCGCTAATAATTCTTTAGCTGCCTGAATTCTTGTTTGATCAGTTGTCCATTTAGCATTCATACTATTAGACGCGTCTAAAATAAATAATATTCGCGTTAATTTTTGTCCATTTGAAAATGAACTTAAAAGTAAAAATGATATAAAGAGAACTTTCTTCAAATTAATAATCGCCTAATGTTTCTTCTAATTGATTCAAAGCTAGAATTAATTGTTCAGGATTAGGTGCAACACCATGCCATTTATGAGACCCCATCATATAATCAACACCTTGCCCCATTTCAGTCTTCATAATAATAACAATTGGTTTACCATTTCCAGTCATAGATTTTGCTTTATTTAATGTAGATTTTATTTCATCTATATTATGTCCATCCATTTCTAAAACTTCCCAACCAAAAGCTTGCCATTTATGTGCAAGATTACCTAAAGACAAAACTTGTTCAGTATCCCCATCAATTTGACGACCATTTAAATCAATAGTGGTAATTAAATTATCGATTTTATTTGCACTAGCATACATTGCAGCTTCCCAAATTTGACCTTCTTGCAATTCACCATCTCCATGCAAAGTATAAACGATAGAGTTATCACCATTTAATTTTTTTGTTTGACAAGTACCTAAAGCATTTGAAAGTCCTTGACCTAAAGAACCTGAAGCCATTCTTACACCTGGTAATTTTTTATCTGTAGCAGGATGACCTTGTAAACGAGTACCAATTTTTCTAAATGTTGCTAATTCAGGAACAGGGAAATAGCCTGACCTTGCCAAAACACTATAAAAAACTGGAGAAATATGTCCGTTTGATAAATAAAAAACATCTTCATTAATTGCATTCATTGAAAATTCAGAAGAATTATGTTTCATCGTATCAAAATACAAAACTGTCAAAAAATCAGCACAACCTAAAGACCCACCAGGATGACCCGAATTTACTGCTGATACCATTCTTACAATATCTCTTCTAACTTGTGAAGCTACTTTTTTCAATTCTGAAGTTTCCATTTCTTTTATTTTCTATTATTAACAAGTACAAATTTAGCTTAATTTTTACTTTTTATTCATAAATAACCAAGTTTTAATTAACAGATGCAACTTTATCTTTTCAAATTGAGTCTAGTAGTTTAAATACTCATTAATTTTAATTATGATAGGAAAATTAACTTTTGTCTTTTTCGTACTATTTACATCCATGTCATTTAGTCAAACTAATCTTAATTTAGATGAATTACTTTTGAAAAAGTATTCAGAAAAAGAGATTAACACTTTAAAAAAATCGAATATTGAGATGTATAATCTTTACAACAAATCGTTTAATCAAGGTATTCTGTTAATCCCTTTTGATGAAAAGCAAAAAGAAAAAGGACATACTTATGAATCATTAAACATAGTAAGTATTGAAGGAGTTTCTTTTAATTATTTAGCATTTAATTTGGACCTCAAAAATGAAACTCAGTATTATTTAATTAATGGAGGTCAATCTCTTTTAATCATCAAAGGTATAACTGTTCTAAATCAAATTAAATAACGAAATGAAATATATTTTCACATTCTCGGCAATCCTATTAACAAGTATCTATTCGATAGGTCAGTTAAATATGAATTCACCAAACAACAACGTTAGTAATCCTATTAACTGTTCAACCTACAATTCAATTGTAGCAAACTTTTTTGACAATGGTACAAGTACAAATTATGTAAATAATTTTAATGATACTTTAACTGTCTGCCCAGACATTGTTAATGGAACTAAAATCACTTTTTCATCACTTACAGCAGATGGGTATATTTGGAATGTTGATCCAACTGACACCTTATATATTTTCGATGGACCATCAACATTATCTCCTTTAGTAGCTTCAATAAATAGCGGGACACATCCTTTAGGTTATAGATTCACATCATCCTTCACAAATTTAAGTGGTTGTTTAACTTTTGTTTTTCACTCCAATGCTGCATCAAACAACATAGGATGGTCTGCAAATTTGATCTGCACAAAACCAGCTCAACCAATTGATATTAATTTAGAAGCTTTTGTAAATAGCTCATCTACTAATTCACTACTTTCAGACTCTGTTTTTATAGATCTTTGCCTTGGAGACACCTTGATACTAACAATTCACCCTGATTATATAAATTCACTTCAATCAACTGGAGTTGGATACTCTCAAAACGATGCTAACGTTTTGTTTAGATGGGAATGGTCAACAGGTGAAGTCTTTTTAGAAACCGACACAATTCAATATGTAGCAAATACAAGTAGTGGCTTTATATCACGTATTATTTTAAGAGATTCTCTAACATTTTCTTCAATAAGAGATGTTTACATTCGAGTAGGAACAATCCCTAATTTTGGAGGGTTATTCGCTAGTCCTGACACACTTTGTATAGGTGAATCTAGTATGTTATTTGGCGGATTTAATTCAACTGACACAACTCTTTATGGCTTCACCATTCCTCCTGCTAACTTTGTAATCTCAGGTGCTGTAGCAGGAACAACCTATCTTCCAGATGGGACAGGAACAAGTTATACTACAGATATTCCTATTAGTGGCTTTCCTCCTAATCAAGTTCTTACTGCTCAATGTGGAATTAGTGAAATTTGTTTAGAAATGGAACATTCATATATTGGTGATTTAATTGCTACCATAACATGTCCTAACGGTACTATTGCTACTCTTTTCAATGGAAATAACACTTCTCCATTAAACACTTTTTTAGGAGAGCCATACGAAGACCCATCTTCTGTTGCTGGAAATGGTTATAATTATTGTTTCTCTGATGCTGCTCAATATACTTTTGCACAAGTTGGAGCTGGTTCTCCAGGAACAACAACAACTTTAGTAAGTCCACCAGCCCCAAGCCCTGGAGCTACAATAACTTCAGGCTCGTACAAACCTCAAAACAATCTCACAACATCTTTATTAGGTTGTCCATTAAACGGGAATTGGACAATTACAGTAACAGATGATCAAGGAGCAGATGACGGATATATTTTTCAATGGGGAATTAATTTTTCATCTTGTAACTATGGAGATTCATTAACCTATCAAAACTATCCTGTTTCTGGAGGATATATAAATGTAAATCCAATAATATCACAAACAGACAGTACAAAAATCACTATTCCTTCTTTGTTAGGGAACAATCCGTATGTATTTCGTATTATTGATGATTTTGGTTGTCCTCATGATACAACAATAAATGTTATTGTTCATTATGTCGACGTACTAGAAACAGACTCTATTTGTACTGGATCTCTTAATATGACAACAAATAATGCTACACAACCTGGAATTTGGAGTTTTTATAATTCTCCCGGCACACCAGTTTTTGCATCGAGTACAAACGTAAACACATCTGTAACATTTCCTACTCCAGGTATATACCATATTGTATACACAACGACAACAACTTGTGTTGCAGCTGACACAGCAACTATTTCTTATTTTGGAGATTTACCTTTTAACCTAAACGCTCCTTTCTTTGTATGTCCAAATGCTCCTAAAGTATTTACAATTGGAAATAGTTCACAATTCGATTCAGTAATGTGGATATCAGGAAGTACCCCCCCTATTGTTATAGCAAATCCAAATGCATTTAGCAATAGTATTGGAATAGGATCATACACGATAAATGGAGTTGGAAATAATGGCTGTCCATATGACACAACTTTTGTCATAACTTCTCAACCTCCAGTAGTAATCATTCACCAATCAACGATGTGTAATGACTCTATTAATATGATATTCAACACTGGTCCAAGTCAATTAGGTCATTGGTCATATATCCCTCCATCAATAGGAGCTTTTCCAACTTTTGAACATATAGATTCACTTAACACTGGAGTCTCCATAACAACTTATGGAACTTATCAATTAATTTTCACTGAACCAACATGTTTAGATGACGACACACTTTCAATTACATTTATACCTGGAGTATATTTCGACCTTTCAGATTTTAAAATTTGTGAAGGCAAATCGATAACATTAGCTCCTATGATTGTTTTACCAGATTTTGTAACATCAATGATTTGGAGTACTGGAGAAACTACACCAACAATAAATGTTTCTCAAGCAGGAAATTACACATTTACAATTTCAAATTCTTGTGAAACTAAAACAGATTCTTCAATAATTACTATGAAAGTTTGTGACATTGAAATGCCCAACGTATTTACTCCAAATGGAGATGGCATTAATGACTTTTATCACATGATTGGAGATAAAGAAATATTCAAATCATTCCACATAGTAATCGTAGATCGATGGGGTGTTTTAATAAAAGAATATGACGATCCAACAGGAAAATGGGACGGAACAGACAACAAAGGTAATTATGTTACAACAGGAGTATATACCTATTATGTTGATTCAGTGACCCTTCAAGACGACAAATTAATTAAAAATGGATTTATTGAAGTTTTAAATCCTACTAAAAACTAAAGTGAAAAAATAAACAAAAAAAGACGATCATGTGATCGTCTTTTTTTTTAAAGTTAATTTAGAAATTATTTTTTTAGTATCTATAAGTTGTATATCTTTATGTCGACTATTCATCATTACTAAAGAATAAGAAAATGAAAAATATTGGAATAAATGGATTTGGAAGAATAGGTAGATATTTTACACGACTAAGTTTATTAAGGAATGATGTAAACGTAGCTGTTGTCAACGATTTATCTGACATTAACACTTTAGCTCATTTATTAAAATATGACAGTATTCATTCGAAATTGAAACTTGATTTTGAAATAATTGAGAATAAACTTGTTTTTGAAAATGGTAAAGAAATTATATTTATTAAAGAAAAAAATCCTGAATTAATTCCTTGGAAAGAACATAATGTGAAAATTGTTATTGAATCAACAGGGTTTTTTCTAACAAAAGAAGATGCTTCCAAACATTTAGTCGGAGGTGCTGAAAAAGTAATTATTTCTTCACCTGGAAAAGGGGATGATGTCAAAACAATAGTTCTTGGAGTGAATGATCATTTATTAAATATGGATGATGTGATTTTATCGAACGCTTCTTGTACAACAAACTCAGCGGCTCCAATGCTTAAAGTTTTATTAGCGATGTGCGAAGTTGAAAATGCTTACATTACAACTGTTCATAGTTATACTTCTGATCAGAGACTTCATGATTCTCCTCACAATGATTTAAGAAGAGCAAGAGCAGCAGCAATTTCGATTATTCCAACAAGTACAGGTGCCGCAGGAGCTTTAACTAAAATATTTCCAGAATTAAAAGGAAAGATGAATGGAAATGCTTATCGTGTTCCTGTTCCTGATGGTTCTATGACTGATTTAACATTAGTAGTTAAAAACCCTCCAAGTATAGAAGAAATAAATGAAGCAATGAAAAAGGCTGCTGAAGGTGAATTAAAAGGAATTTTAAAATACACGAATGAGCCAATTGTTTCTATTGATATTGTGGGAGACCCAAATAGTTGTATTTTTGACTCAGAATTAACAAGTGTAACAGGGAATTTAATCAAAGTTATTGGATGGTATGATAACGAGGCAGGTTATTCTAACAGACTCATCGATTTAGTTTCGAGAATTTAAAATTGAAAATATTGAAAATAAAAACTACTTCCCTATTACAAAAAGCTATATTCATTAACATACTATTGCTAAATACTTTTTCAGTATCTAGCCAAAATGCTTTTGGGTCAGTTCATAGTAATTACTGCCCAACAAACATGGTCGTTTTGAACCCTTCTAGTATGGCTAATTCTAAAACATATTTGGATATAAATATCGTTGGATTTGGAAGCTACACTAATAATAATTACGTCTATTTACAAGATATTAGTTTAATTAAAGCATTTGGGAAATCGGAGTTAGATAAAGAAATAAGATACGATGTAAGAAGAATTGATTCACGTTTATATAACCGTGAATTTGTTGCTGGGCCTGGAGCAACGTGGAACAAGGGTGATCACGGAATTGGATTATCTTTCAACGCAAGGAGCTATAACGGATTACAAAATTTACCCGCATTTGCGAAACCATTTATTGAAGATGGGGTGAAATTCAATACGCCACATCAAGATATAAATTACACCGCAAACAATCTTAAATTAGCATCTTTAACCTTTGCTGAAATCCAGGCAAGTTATTCATATGCATTTCTAAAAAAAGGAAAGCAAATGTTTATTGGTGGTGCTTCAATTAAGAAATTTTACTCTATAGCTGCAGGAGCTGCAAACATTTATGATATTGATGTAAATGTAAGAGATAGTTTTCAAATCTCACTTCAAACTTTGAATATGGATGCAATGTACACTCCTAATCCAAAACTATCCTCAAAAGGCGGATTAGGGTTAGACATAGGGTTTACATATCAAAGTCTACTAGCTTCATGTGAATCGTACAAACCAAATACAAAAAAATCAGGTTGTAGATATATTCCATATAAATACAAAATTGGTTTTTCTATTGTTGATATTGGAGCTGTTAAATTTAAAGAAGAAAATATAAAGTTTGCTGGTTATGAATTGAAAAACGTTGAATGGATGAACTATTCAAATACAAAAATTGATTCAACTAATGCGTTAAATGTTTTTGAAAGTTCTGAAATAACTATCAATGAAGGAAAAGTTAATAAACCTACAAAAGTTAAACTACCGACCTTTATTTCACTTCAATTTGATTACAATGTTTGGGCTTCATTTATTTATGTTAACGCTTCTATTATTCAAGGAATTCCTCACGGAATAAATAAATTTGGACTTCGTCATGCAAATTCACTTTCTATTTGTCCACGTTTTGAAACGAAATGGATAGACATTGCAATACCATTTAGCCTTTATGAATACAAAGATCCACAACTAGGACTTAGTTTAAGATTTGGTCCAATTACAATAGGTACTGATAAATTCCTAAACTGGGTAACAAATCAAGATATATATGGTGCTGATATTTATTTCTATGCTAAAGTTCCAATCTTTTATCATCCAAAATGTAAAGCTACAATGAAGCATAAGAATAAAGGTAAAATCAACTTTAAAAAAGCTTCTAATTGCCCAATTCTTTAATTATGGTTTCAAAATCCAAGCTTTAGAAAAAGTTTCTTTTACAGACTTCAAACCTGAATTTGCATCATCAATATTCGAATAGTTTGATATAGTCACCAAAAACTTACCGTTCCGCTCAACAGTAATCGCTGAATTTTTTCCTTCCGAAATTAATTTAGAAACAGATCGATCTGCATTAGATTTATTGGAAAAAGAACCTAAAACAATATAAAAGGTTTGTTTTACGTCTAGTGGTTCATTTAAACTTGTTGAAACCTTTGAAGACAAATGATTTGATCTTGATTTATCATCATTTGAAATCGTATTACTTTTCGGTTCTACATGAACTTCTTCTGGTGTTTCAATTAACTCTTCAGACTTAACACCATCATTAACAGAAGGTTTTGTTTTGTCAGATTCTAATTTACTGATCATTTTTTGTTCATCTGAAACCTCTTTTTTATGAGATAAAAACGGAATATGATCTTGGACATTTTTAAAGTTAATTCCGACTAAAACACCACTTCCAACAACAAGAAGCAACAAGAAAATTTTAACAAAGAAACCAATCCCCTTTTTCTTTTTAACAACAACATCATCATCTTGATCTGACTCAGGAAAAACATCCTCTAAATCAGATTCTTTTACACTTTCTCCTTCAGATTCAAGATTAATATTATCTTCTGGAATTATTGTATTTAGAAGGGACTCTTCTGTTAAAGATTCGACAATTACTTCTTTCTGTTCATCATCATCTTGAATAATATTTTCTTCTTCAATAACAGTTTCTACAATATCATTTTCAACAATAACAACAGAATCGGCAACTTGAAAAGCTTGATTATTTTTAATTTCTTCATTATTTTCAATTTCATCTATTACCTCTTTGTCAATAGCTGGTTTGTTAAATATTCCAAATAGACTTTTCTTTTTTTCAACAGAAACATCCTCTTTCTTATCAACATCAGAATCAATAGACGAACCACTAACTATATCAACAGGAATAGAAACCGGAGTCGATTCTAAAAAAGATTCAACAATTTCAGGCTCAACAACAATTATTTCATCGATCAAAGTATCTTCTGAAAATGAGGCTTCAAGTTCTTCTGGTTTATTCTCACTTTCAATAGAATTATTTGAAAAAATAACATCTCCTGAACTATCTTTTGAAAAGAAACCTAAGCCACTTAAAGAAGCATTCGAACCATTGTTTAAATTACTTAATATAGATTCAACTTTAACTGAAATTAAACTTTTAGCATCTTCCTCAGAAATCTCGGCTTTATCTTTAATAAACGAAGATAATTTTCCATCATCGTATTTCAAATAAGGCATAAACATTATTTCACCGGTTTTGTAATTGGTGATTGTTAACGCACCCAAACCAGGGATTATAACTGTATTTACCTCTTTTAAGAGTAGTTGTAAGTATTTTTCCATAGTCTGTTAATTGAAGATTAAAGCATTATAATAGTCAAAGTACGAAATGTTACTGAAAAAGTTCCGAAAATCGAAAACTTTTATTAAGTCGAATACCCTTTTCTGTATTTTGAAGTGTACAACATTCGTTTACTTTATCATGCTCTAAAAATAGAATAAATTCTTTTTCAGAAGCTATACTTAAAAATTTTTCTTTTTCTGTCATTGTTAAAAGAGGTCTTGTGTCATAGCCCATAACATAAGGAAGAGGAATGTGTCCGACACTTGGTAACAAATCAGCCATAAACACAAGCGTTTTATCTTGATAATGGACATGAGGAATCATCATACTTTCTGTGTGACCATCTACAAAAAGAACATCAAAATTATTAAAAACATTTTTAGTAAAATCACCGTTTCTTTCAATAAATTTTAATTGACCACTTTCTTTTAAAGGAAGAATATTATCTGACAAGAATGACGCTTTTTCTCTAGGATTTGGTTCAATCGCCCAATTCCAATGATTTTCAGTACTCCAATATATTGCATTTTTAAAACTAGGCACAAAACCAGTCCTTTCTTTGTTCCATTGAATTGCACCCCCACAATGATCAAAATGTAAATGAGTTAAAAATACATCTGTTATATCATCAGGAGAAAAACCTAACCTCTTTAAATTTCCATTTAAACTATCTGTTCCATTTAAATAAAAGTGAGAAAAAAACTTTTCATCTTGTTTATCTCCAATTCCTGTATCTATAAGAATTAAACGATCTCCATCTTCGATAAGCATACTTCTCATCGACCAATCACACATGTTATTAGAGTCAGAAGGATTCGTTCTTTGCCAGATAGATTTTGGCACAACTCCAAACATTGCACCACCGTCTAATTTGAAATTTCCCGTATTTAAAGGATGTATTTTCATAAATAATATTTTTAAAAATTAATATAGAGTTGCAAAATAAAGTAACACAATTGCTAATACAGAAGAAATAAGGCCAACAATTTTTTGAAGACTTGCATTTTCTTTAAAAGCTACAAAACCAATAAGTGCAGAAACTAATACTATAGAAACATTCATGATTGATAAGACAGTAGAATCATTCCATCCAGAAGATTTATATGATTCTAATAAAAAATAAATTGAGAAAAAATTAGGAACACCTAAGATAATTCCTGCGATAACATTTTTTAATTCAATTTTTTCGCTTCCTCTAAATAGTCTTAAAACCAAAACAACTAATCCAATTAATCCTGCAACTCCAAATCCTATCGCACAAAACAAGGGATTAGGAATGTTCAATACTTCGTATTTTTGAAAATAATTTAAAACAATATCTAAAAAAGCACTTCCAACAAACAATAAGATCAACATCCAAGTATACGATTTTCCTGTTGATTCTTCTTTTTTCTGGTATGCCATTAAAAAAACACCTAAAAAAGCAAAAAGGATCCCTCCTATTTTTAAAATTGAAAGGGATTCATTGTAAAACTTAATCATAAAAATTAAGGTCAAAGCCATACTCATCTTTACAGCAACCGACGTCATTGCCACACCATTTTTTTGAGAACTTAATCCCATCACTAAAAACAAAGAAATAAATAAAACACCTGAAATCATAGCTAAATAAGGCCAATCACCATGTTCTAGAAAAATTGGATTCCATTCTTTTCCGAAAATTAAAAAGCCGCAAGTAAAAGCAGTCACATAATTAAACACGATGGATTGAAACGTATTAATTCCATATTTTGGATATAATTTAAACTGAACAAGAATTAAACTTGTCAAAATTATTGTAAGTAGTAATGAAATCATACGTTTAAATAAATATAAATTGTGTCGTTTGAAAAATCAAAGTTGGAAGTTGGAATTTTAGAAATAATTGGAGCTATAACCCCCTCTTCAAAAATTGTCTCTCCTACAATAACTCTAGCTTCATCCCATAAATTTCGATCAATAAATGATTGAAGAGTCGAAGAACCTCCTTCAACAAAAACTGATTGAATATTGTTTTTATAAAGAGCAACCAAAATAGTTTGTACCTCCAAGTTTTGAAGTTTTATCCATTCTAAATTATCAATCTTATCTTCTTTAAGTAAATTAAAAATAATTGTTTTTGACTCATAATTAAAAACCTTAGCTGAAGAATCTATTGACAATTGACTATCCAAAATTATTCTAACAGGATTTTTTCCAGACATTTCACGAACAGTTAAAGTTGGATCATCTTTAAGAACTGTATTTTTTCCTACCAAAATTCCTTGTTCCTCAGAACGCCATTTATGTACAAGTAATTTTGTTTCTGGTGAACTTATCCAATTTATTTTTTGAATTGAATCTTTTCGCTTTTTATCAATGAATCCATCTTTTGTTTGAGCCCATTTTAAAACTATATAAGGTCGTTTTTTCTCATGAAAGGTAAAAAAACGCTTATTTAAATCTCGACATTCTTTGTCTAAAACACCAATTTTAACATCAATTCCAGCGTCTTTTAATTTTTGAACACCTTTACCACTGACCTCAGCAAAACTATCTGAGCATCCAATCACAACTCGTTTAAAACTGTTTTTTATAATTAAATCTGCACAAGGAGGTGTTTTTCCAAAATGAGCACACGGTTCTAGAGAAACATAAATAGTCGATTTATTCAAAAGAGATTTATCTTTCACATTATTTATCGCATTAACTTCAGCATGTTCCTTACCGTAAAACTGATGATAACCTTCCCCTATAATTTTATCTTCAAACACGATAACTGAACCAACCATAGGATTTGGGGCTACATCTCCTCTTCCAATTCGAGCAAGATCAATACATCTTTGCATGTAAAATTCATCCTTTTGCATGTCACGAAGATAATGAAAAGCAATGATTTTAAATAGAAAACTACTTCAACTATTTTTTTTAATAATGAAAACCCTATCTTCGTCTTTCTTTTTAAGAATTAAAATCCGTCAATTAAATTAAAACAAATGAAAATTTTCACATTTAAAGAATCATTAAAACATCTGTTTTGCTTGCCTGTAATTGTTGCTGCATTAGGTTATTTCGTGGACATATATGACCTTTTATTATTTGGAATAGTACGCGTTCCGAGTTTAACTAGTATGGGGATTGAACCAGATTCTGCTGGTATTTTAATTTTCAATTGGCAAATGTTTGGACTAGTATTAGGAGGGATAATTTGGGGGATCTTAGGAGATAAAAAAGGAAGACTTTCAGTCTTATTTGGATCTATTATCGTTTATTCTTTCGCAAATATTGCTTGTGGATTTTTACCACAAATTAATTTCATGGATAAAACATTTGCATATGCCGCACTTCGTTTTATAGCTGGGATTGGATTAGCAGGTGAATTAGGAGCCGGAATAACGTTAGTTGCAGAATCATTACCAAAAGAATTAAGAGCAATTGGAACTTCAATAGTTGCAGGTTTTGGATTATTAGGTGCCGTTGCCGCATATTTAACGGTGGAAGCAACAAAAACATGGACCTTGAATCCTGAAAACAGCTGGACAATTGCCTATTTTATAGGTGGAGGTATGGGAATTGCTCTTTTACTTTTTAGAATAGGTGTTGTGGAATCAGGAATATTTAAAGAAGTTGAACGTGATAAATCAATAAAAAAAGGAAGTTTTTTCTCATTATTTACAAATAAAGACCGTTTCATTCGTTACATAAAATGTATTGCAATAGGTTTACCTACATGGTTTTGCATTGGAATTATGGCAACTTTAGCAAATAAATTTTCGGGGCCTTTAGGAATTAAAGAAGGTCTTAAACCAGGACTGGCAATCATGTGGTCATTTATTGGGATTTCAGCAGGAGATTTCTTGAGTGGTTTTATTAGTCAATGGTTAAAATCAAGAAAAAAAGCAATTATTCTGATGATGGCTTTTACTTTAGTCGGAGTTATTCTTTTGTTATTTGGAAATGTAAAGTCAGCTCAAACTTACTATTTCTATTGCGTTTGGCTAGGAATTGGAACAGGATACTGGGCTATGTTTGTGACAGTTGGTGCTGAACAGTTTGGAACAAATATTAGATCGACAGCCGCGACAACTATTCCAAATATGGTTCGCGGAATGGTAATACCAATGACTTTGTTATTTAATTATTCGATTTCTCCTCTAAACAACGTTCTATACGCAGCAGCATTAGTCGGAATAATTGCTTTTGGTCTAGGATTTTACTGTACATTTACAATAAGCGAATCACACGACAAAGATTTAGATTTCATAGAATAATATGCTGTAAATAAATCACCATAACAATTTATAATTGTATATTGACACGTTAATTGAATGAATTAAAATGAACCTCTTTTTTAAAATTGTATCTATTTTTTTATTAGTACTTATCAGTGCTTGTGATTTAAAATTGATTCCTAAAAAGAAAAAAGAAATTAAGTTACCGAAAATTAATTGCCCTATTTCATTTAAATTTACCAAAAAGGAATACTTACCTAAAAACAAAGAAATTAATCAATTACTAGCACCTTTGGATAGTATTGATATACTTATTCAAAAAGGAGAAATAAAGGAGACAAAGGAATCTGTCAATAAATACAGTAGTTTTAATACTTATTTTAAAAACAAAAAATTATTAAAAATAGTAAGTGACATTTGTATAAAAGATTTAAATTTATCTGCAACAAAGCACGAAACCTATTTCATAGATCAATGCACAGTTATTTCAAGAATGACAAAGTTTGCTTATCGTTCCAAAAGGATTAATTCAATTTATTATTTCTTGTTTAAAAACCTAAAATACATAGGATGTATTGTTATTCATCAGCACACTCTATTTCATAAAAAAGATAAATGGGTCAATATAACAAATGAAAAACTTGCTTTAAATTGGAGTAATCGAATTTATAATAATATTATTCGTCCGAATTTAAAATAAAGTAAAATGACGTTTAATTCAGTACCTAAAATCAATTATAAATCAAAAAACTTAGAATTTTCATGCAACCTTTCATGTGTTAGTCGTTTTTAATTTAGACACTATAAGAACATGAAATTAATAACTAAACCAAAAATTATTGAAGACTCGATTATTAATCGATGCAAAAAAGGAGACAACATCGCTTTTGAAGAAATCTACAATAAATATAAAAAAGCAATGCTTAATCTCAGCTATAGATTCCTAAATAGGACTGAAGATGCTAACGATGTATTACAAGAATCTTTTATAAAAGCATTTCAGAATATTTCGAATTTTGAAAATGAAGCTGCATTTGGAAGTTGGTTAAAAAGAGTTGTCATTAATCATTCAATTGATATTCTCAAAAAAAAGAAAAACAATTCAATTTCAATCGATCAACTGGAAATAATTGAAGAAATTGAAGAGCCAAACGATATAAAGTACGACATAGAAACTGTTAAGAAATGTATTCAAGAACTCCCTGACGGATATAGAATTGTTCTAACTCTCTATTTATTTGAAGATTACAGTCACAAAGAAATTGCTAATACACTAAACATTAGTGAAAGCACTTCAAAATCTCAATACAATAGAGCAAAGAAAAAAATAATTCAATTAATTCAGGATAAAAAATTAGATATATGAAAAGCAATTTAGAAACATTCGTAAAAGAAAATCGTGATGCTTTTGACACGTTAGAACCAACTTCAACTGTTTGGAATTCAATTAACTCAAGAATCACCCGCAAAAACGGAGCGGCAAGTAAAATATCGTGGCTGAAAACATTTGTATTTGGAGCATCAATAGTGACAGGCATTATTATTGTTACCAATTTCACAACAAACAATAAGGATGAGAAGAGTAAAATCAATAAAAATGTTGATACTATATTAATTAATTCTGAGACACAAGAAGAAAAAAGTGTACAGAAAAATGATAACAATAAAGTAGCAATAAATATTCCGGTTAGTAGTGTAAATATCGTTCCTGATTTTATGTTTATTCCAGAAAATAAAACAGAAAATTTAAAAACTATCTTTTCTCAGGTATATCCTAATTTAGAATACCCAATTGAAGAAAAGAAGCCAGCTAAAACACTAACAATAAATCAAAGTGACATTTGTCAATGTGGAAATAAATTTGGAATATTTATTTTAAATGATACTATATTCAACGGAATTAAAGAAATTGAAATCTGTAGTTTTAATGCTGATATAAACATTATAGGTGGAGAAGATGAAAAAACATATTTAGATTTTGAATATATTTCTCCTGCTGAAAAAAACAAGAAAAAAATAGTGAAAATTGAGCAAAATAAAATCTTTTATGAAATTTTAGGATCGAAGCTAACTATATCTGTGAAAAGTGGAGAAAAAACGTACATTAATAAAGGATTCAATTCAATAAAACAAATGAAATTGGATTTACGGATTCCCGTTTCATCGTTGCTTTCAATTAGAAATGGAAATGGTGATATTTCTGTAAAAAACATAATCAATAGTCAAAGTTTGATTGATAATTCAAATGGTGATATAAAATTAAGTGATTTAAATAGTGATTTACAAGTTCAAGCAAGGATGGGTGATCTAGAAATAATTCATTCTCAAGGAAAACTAAATATTGAAGGAGGATTGGGAACGATATCAATTTTTGATTTTACCGGTAATATTATTTCAAATTCTTCGAATGGAGATACAAAAATCTCAACAATCAAAGGTAATTTATCAATTAATAGTTCACTTGGCGACCAAGAATTTAAATCAATTTCCGGAAACACATCTACTCATTCAACTTCTGGAGATATAAACTTTTATGACTGTAATGGAAATATAGAAGTTGAAAGTTCTCTTGGAGATCAATTTTTCCAAAACATAAAAGGAAATCTAAAATCAAATTCAAATTCTGGGGATTTAAAAATACTGAATATGATTGGGGATTTAGATTTATCAACTGAACTTGGGAACACTAATATCGAAGAACAAAAAGGTAATTTATCTATTAAATCAAGCTCCTATGTTTGAAAAATATTATTTTTATAATTGAATAAAGTGAAAAAGAATTTAAATTGACAAAAAGCCCTGAAATTATTTAAAAATCAGGGCTTTTTTTAATTCAATTTACAATCTGTAATCTGAAATTTTCCAATCAATAAATTAATCAATGAGCAGCTAAATAATCAGCAACACCATCAAAACTTGGTTTCATTCCGTCATCTCCTTTCGTCCAGTTTGCAGGACATACCTCTCCATTTTCTTGGAAAAATTGTAAAGCATCAACCATACGTAGAGCTTCGTCAACATTTCTTCCCAATGGGAAATTATTTACCAATTGGTGCATAACAATCCCATTTTTGTCAATTAAAAATAATCCACGGTAAGCGATCATAGGTCCACTTGCTTCTAAACGTCCTTCCATATCATACTCATATTCACCAGCTAAAACACCAAATGCTTCAGAAATAGTTTTTGAAGTATCAGCAACTAAAGGATATGTAACACCTTCTATTCCGCCTTTATTTTTAGGAACTTGTAACCATCCCCAGTGAGATTCTTCAGTATCTGTTGAACAAGCAACAACTTTTACTCCTCTTGCTTCAAATTCACCTAATTTCGATTGAAACGCATGCAATTCAGAAGGACAAACAAATGTAAAATCTTTTGGATAAAAAAAGAATAAAACTTCATTTTTTCCAATAAATTGATCCAAAGAAAATCCACTAACTACTTCTTTACCATTAATAACAGCTCCTGCTGAAAATGACGGTGCTTTTTTACCTACTAATACACTCATTTTATTTTGTTTTATTTTATAATTATGATTCAATTTCCTTATTCAAAATTAATGAATAAAAACTCATTAATCTATGCTTTAAATCTCTTTTATTGTAAAATTTAAATCACTTAACAAAGATACTATATTAGTTAATATAAACTATATTGATTAATTTTATAAAGTAATAGATAATATTTATATGATTTCAATACAACAAATGCAATATATTTTATCGGTGAACGATAATAGACATTATCAAAGAGCAAGTGAAGCTTGTTTTGTGACCCAACCAACGCTTTCTATGCAAATAAAAAAAGCTGAAGATGAGTTAGGCTATTTGATTTTTGACAGATCAACCAACCCCTTAACATTGACAGTTTTTGGAGAAAAATTAATTGTAATTATCCGAGATATACTTGTCGAAATTGAGAAAATACCTAAATTAATAAAAACTATGAATGGAACGTATACTGAACATCTTCGTGTCGGTATAATCCCAACAATATCAGCATATTTGGTATCGGACATGTTCGACAAATGGAAAATTTCGTTGCCAAATATTCAATTGACTATTGAAGAAATGAAGTCAGATGAATTATTAATTGCGTTAGAAAGAAAAGAACTTGATTTAGCAATAATGGCAGGCCCTCATAACCAAACAAATCTTAGAACAATTCCTCTTTTTAAAGAAGAAATAAAAGCATACCTACCAACAGTTTTATCTGAAACAATTCTCACAAATGAATTAACAGAATTACATCCTTGGTTGTTAAGTAAAGGAAATTGTCTAAGAACCCAAATGATTCATTTTTGCGGACTTGGAAATGATTTTAATGGAGGTTGGAATTATGAAGGAGGGAATCTTGAATTACTACTCCGAATGGTCGACGTAAAAGGTGGCTATACTTTAGTTCCAAATGAATATCTTCGTGTTTTAAAATTAGATGAATCAAAATGTAAACGAATTTATTCAACAGAATCTAAAGAAATTCCAGCTAGAGAAATAATCAGTTTATTTCCAAATAGAACGATAAAATGGGATTCAATCGAAAAAGTAATACGAGGAATTCAACTAAATTATGGAAAAGATGATTCAGATAAAAACCTTCAAGTGTTAAACTGGCAATGACTTCGATACAAATTTTAAGCTTCGCTTTAAAATTCATTCAGCCTATGCCAGAACAATAAGCTTTAATCAGTAAAATATCAACTTTTTTATATAGAGAAAATCAGACTGAGTAGATTATATAATTTGCTTAGGCAAATTATATAATCGTATCGAAGACTAGATTTTTCGAGCAATCATTAAACCATCTCTAAGAGGAAAAAGTACGTTTTGAACTCTTTTGTCGTTGTGAACTTTTTGATTGAAATCCATTAATAATTGGGTATCTCTATCAGTTGTTTCATAATTTTCAACAACTTTTCCAGACCAAAGTACATTGTCAGAAATTATATAGCCCCCTTTTCTTACTTTATCAAAAACAATATCGTAATACTTGCTGTAATTTTGCTTATCAGCGTCAATAAAAACTATGTCAAACTCAACATTTAGAGTAGGAATAATGTTCATAGCATCACCAACAATCATTTCAACATTCTCTTTATAATTAGATTGATCAATAAAATAATTGACCATTTCTTCCAACTCTTCGTTGATATCAATTGTGATAACCTTTCCTCCTTTTTGAAGTCCTTCAGCGAAAGACAAAGCAGAATATCCTGTATAAGTTCCTATTTCAAGAATATTCAAAGGTTGGATCATATGAGAAAGCATGCTCAAAACACGACCTTGAAAATGCCCACTCAACATTCTAGGACGAAGAACCTCTAAATTTGTTTTACGGTTTAATTCATATAAAAGCGAAGGTTCTTCCTCCGTATGATTGCAAACATAACTGTCAAGTTCTTGTGAAATGAATTCCATAAAGTTGAATTGTAGAAAAATATTAAAAACACAAAGATAAATTAAATTTTAGATCCATTTTCCCATTTCCCATTTCCCATTTCCCATTTCCCATTTCCCATTTCCCATTTCCCATTTCCCATTTCCCATTTCCCATTTCCCATTTCCCATTTCCCATTTCCCATTTC
>CANJKA010000002.1 GCA_947474675.1 Flavobacteriales bacterium | reverse complement strand
TTCATAGCAGCTAACATTCCACGACCAGTTCCAATTCCTCCTGCAGCAATCAATGGAATTTTAATTTCAGCAGCAACCATTGGTATTAAACAAAGAGTTGTCGTTTCATCTCTACCGTTATGTCCACCAGCTTCAAAACCTTCGGCAACTACAGCATCAACACCAGCATCTTCAGCTTTTTTAGCAAATTTCACACTTGAAACAACATGAACAACAACTATTCCATGAGATTTCAACATCGCTGTATACGTCTTTGGATTTCCTGCAGATGTAAAAACAATTGGAACTTTGTGTTTTATAATTAAGTCAATGTGTTCTTGAATATTTGGATAAAGCATTGGGAGATTCACAGCAAAAGGTTTGTCTGTAGCCTCTTTACACTTTATTAAATGTTCTTCTAAAATGGCCGGATACATTGATCCTGAACCGATAATTCCTAATCCTCCCGCGTTTGAAACAGCAGAAGCTAATTCCCAACCAGAGCACCAAATCATTCCAGCTTGAATAATTGGATATTGAATTTTAAAAAGTGAAGTAATTCTATTTGTCATACTATTTTATAGATTCTACGAAATTAAGTTTTTTGAAGGATTACTTTGACAGTTTTAAATTGTTTTTGTGAACGTGCGAATGTGAATGAGAAAAGGAGTATTTAAATTGGAAGTGCTATTGTTGTTTAACCACAGAGTTAAAAGGAGTAAAAACAGAAGTTTCACAGAGTTTTTTTACGGAGTATATTTAAAAATAAACTCTGTGTAACTCTGCGAAAAAACTCTGTGTAAATCTGTGGTAAAAAAAGGAGTAAAAACAGAAGTTTCACAGATTTTTTTTACGGAGCATACTTAAAATAAACTCAGTGTCACTCTGCGAAAAACTCTGTGTACCTCTGTGGTTAAACATATCACCTTTGCTACTGAATTTTTTCAACTCTCATTTGGATTTCCCATAACAAATACGTATATTTGAATAAATAACACGTATCATGACAACAAAACTGACATTAACAGTAGAGAAATCAATCATTGAGAGGGCTAAAGTCTACGCGAAAAATACTGGTAGAAGTTTGTCTGAAATTATTGAAAAATACTTAGAAACTATAACTGAGGAAGTAAGTAATCAAAAAACATCACCTAAACTTAAAAAGATAATAGGGGTAGTTAAACTCCCGAAAGATTTTGATGAAGACAAGGAGTTAACATCTTATTTTGAAGGGAAACATTTATGAAAAAGGTATTTGTCGACACTAATATAATTGTAGATCTCATTGCAGACAGAAAGCCGTTCAGTAAATTCGCTATAGATATTTTCTGTAAAGCTGAAGAAAATAAGATAAACCTTTATACGTCTTCGCATTCAATTGCAACAACACACTATTTATTGAAAAAATATATTGAGGAGAAAGAGCTTCGAAGTGTGTTGTATAATTTATTAGACTTTGTACAAGTGATACAAGTCGATGCTGATATTATTAAAAAAGGACTTAAATCAAAACATAAAGACTTTGAAGATGCTATTCAAATGTTATGTGCCTATTCGATTGACAATATGGATTGCATTGTAACTAGGAACATAAAAGATTTTCGGGATTGTGAAATTTTAGTCTTTTCGCCTGACGAATTAGTAAATAAATTAAACTTTTAGAAAATAAAAGGGTTTAACCACAGAGTTAAAAGGAGTATAAAAAGAAGTTTCACAGAGTTTTTTTTTATGGTGCATTTTAAAAATAAACTCCGTGTAACTCTGCGAAAATACTCTGTGTATCTCTGTGGTTAAAAAAAGATAACACCTTTTTTTCTAAATTTTTCAACCACAGAGTTAAAAGGAGTATAAAAAGAAGTTTCACAGAGTTTTTTTTATGGTGCATTTTAAAAATAGACTCCGTGTAACTCTAAGAAAATACTCTTTGTATCTCTGTGGTTAAAAAAATATAACACCTTTTTTTCTAAATTTTTCAACCACAGAGTTAAAAGGAGTATAAAAAGAAGTTTCTCAGAGTTTTTTTATTGAGCATATTTAAAATAAACTCCGTGTAACTCTGCGAAAACACTCTGTGTAAATCAGTGGTAAAAAAAGGAGTAAAAACAGAAGTTTCACAGATTTTTTTTACGGAGTATATCTAAAAATAAACTCAGTGTCACTCTGCGAAAAAACTCAGTGTCACTCTGAGGTTAAAAAAGCATTACTCAATTACCTCACAGTAGATAGTTTCAAATTTTTCAATATTTCTATTTTTTTTCATTACTTTTAAATCAAAGTTTTGCTTTATATGAAACAGATCCAATATTTTATATGCCTCTTTTTGATTCTTCAAAATGTCGCTTTATCTCAGGATATTGAGTATGAACACTCAATTCATCATGCGTTTATTGAGAATAAGGGGCAATGGGATGAAAATGTATTATTTCAATCGAAATTTAAAGGAGGGAACTTATGGATTCAGCAGAATAAGTTTGTATTTCATTTGCAAGATTTTTCAGCAACTCATGCCGCTCATGCAGGAAATAAATCAGATGTCCCTAATAAAGGAAATAGACAAACCGTTGTACATTTAAATTTTGTTGGGTCTAAAAAAGTGGAAGAAATTCAGAAATTTAATTCAACAAAATCCTATTATAATTATTTTTTAGGAAATGTAAAAGAAAAATGGGCGTCTGATGTTCATGGATATTCTGAAGCTAATTTAGTTAGTTTATACGATGGAATAGATTTAAAATTAATAGAGAACCAGGAAGATTTAAAATATGAATTTCATGTGAAACCTCAGATTAACCCCAATCAGATTTTATTAGAATATAGTGGTCAAAAGAATGTTGAAATTGATAAAAATGGAAATTTGATAGTTTCTACAGATTTAGGTAATATTATTGAAAATAAGCCTTATTCATACCAAATTATTAATGGGAAAGTTATTGAAGTTAAATGTGAATTTGTGCTATTGAATAATCAGGTTTCTTTTAAGGTAGGGAAATATGATTTAGAAGCAGAATTGATTATTGATCCAGCATTGATTTTCGCTACTTATAGCGGATCAGTTTCAGATAATTTTGGAATGACTGCGACCTATGCACATAATGGTGACGCTTATAGTGGGGGTACTGTTTTTGGGAATGCATACCCAACACCTGACAATGGAGCCTTTAATGTTTCTTCTAATTTTACTCTTCCTAATTGGGTCTTTAACGGGATAGATTATACGGGTTATGGCATAGTTGATGTATTTATTTCTAAATATTCTTCAGATGGAACATTAATGCTTTGGACATCTTTCATAGGTGGAGGAGATGATATTCAAGGAACTGAAACGGTACACAGTTTAATTTCTGATGTTAATGATAATATTTGTTTTTTTGGCGCTACTTCAAGCGTTAATTTTCCCACTACTGCAGGTTGTTTTCAAAATACACATGCTGGTGGAAGTCCAAATTTTAATTTAGTAGCAAATGGGGCATTTTTTACTGATCAAGGTACGGATATTTACGTTTCTAAATTAAGTTCAAATGGTCATACTTTAATGGCTTCAACTTATGTTGGAGGTACAAAAAATGACGGTGTTAATTATAGAGAGTCTGCTACTTTATATTCTACAGCTCCTTTTCTAAGTGTCTATGGTAATTTAAGTGATTATGACTCATTGACTTCAAATTATGGGGACACATATAGAGGTGAAATAATGTTGGATAGTATTGGAAATTGTATTATTGCTTCTTCGACACACTCTATTAATTTCCCTGTTTTAAATGCATTTCAACCTTCTAATTCTGGCCAACAAGATGGTGTTCTTTTTAAAATGACTGCCAATCTTACTTCTATGATTTGGTCTAGTTATTTTGGAGGATCTAAAAATGATGGATGTTATTCAGTAAAAATAGATTCTAGTTATAATGTAGTTTTTTCTGGAGGTACATGTTCAAATAATTTAACGAATACTTCTGGGAAGTGGCAATCAAGTTATAATGGAGGATCTTCAGATGGTTTTGTAGGTAAATTATCTCCTAATGGTACTACTTTATCCGGTGTTTCGTATATAGGAAGCACATATTATGATCAAGCTTATTTTGTTGAAATTGACAGAAATGATAATGTTTTTTTATTAGGGCAATCATATGGTGGTCAATTCCCAGTTTTTAATGCTCCTTTTGCAACTTTGTACAATAATTCAAATGCAAGTCAATTTATATGTAAACTTAATCCAACATTGACTACTGTCATGAATTCAACAACTTTTGGAAGTGGAAGTTCAAGTCCAAATATTTCACCTTCAGCGTTTTTAGTAGATAAGTGCGGCAATTTATATGTGTCAGGTTGGGGAGGAAGTGTTTTTCAATCTGGAATAGCATTGAATAATATGCCAATATCTAGTGACGCTTTATATTTAACTCCCCCAAGTGGATTTGATTTTTATTTAATGGTTATAAATAGAAAATTTTCAAATTTATTATATGCTACATATTTGGGTGGAAATAATGCTAAAGAGCATGTGGATGGAGGAACGTCTCGTTTTGATAGAGAAGGGGTAGTTTATCAATCTGTATGTGGGGGTTGTTCAAGATGTGATATAAATACTGTTAATCCACCATACCCTTGTGGACCAAATAGTGATTTCCCGACTACTCCAGGTGCTCATTCTAATACAAATAATAGCCCGAATTGTAATAATATTGTTTTTAAATATGCTTTTGATATTGTTCCGAAAGCTGTATTCGAAACTGATGGTACTGAAGCTTGTTCAGATATAGCAGTAACTTTTGAAAATACTTCTACAGTAACAGATACATATTTATGGGATTTTGGAAATGGACAAACAAGTTCAACGATTTTTAATCCTACAATGTTATATACTAATCCTGGAGAATATGAAGTTTCATTGTTTGTCACTGACAGTGTCTGTCATTTGACTGATACTATGAGTGTTGTAATAACTGTTTTTGATCCTATCACTTTAACTGTTACCCCAAATATAGATCTATGTATTCCAGATTCTATAAATCTTGTAGCTAATACAAATGGAGGCGGTATCTCATTTCAATGGTCTTCCGATCTACTTTTTTCAGATACATTGAATATTTCAACATCAGATTCGACTTTATCAATTACGCCTTTAACATCGACTACTTATTATGTAGAAGTTATTGGTCCTGGAGGATGTTCATCTATTGATTCTGTTCAAGTTAATTTTACTAGTTCTGCGTTAACTTTTTCAGGAGAAAAAGTCTGTTTAGGAGATACTTCTTCTGTTGTAGCTACTAATTCAATTTCATCTATAACATTTGATTATGTTTGGTCACCTTCGTCGATTATTACAACTCCATCCAATACAAATGAAGTTTTTGTAAATCCTCCTTCAAGCCAATATGTTTATGTAACAGCTACTGCTTCAAATGGTTGTGTTGTAACTGATTCAATTTTTATATTAGTTGGAAATGTTTCTCCAGATGCAATTGCTTCAACTTCTGATAATCTAATTCCAGAAGGTTCAACGGTTACTCTTTCAGGTTTACCGAATGGTTATTCTTATTCTTGGTCTCCAATAATAGGAGTTGAAAATCCAACTTCTCAAGTAACGAATGTACAGGTTGATGTTACGACTTTATTTACTTTATCAGTAACAGATGGAATATGTACAAAAAACGATACAGTTTTAGTTAAAGTTTTTCCGTGGGTTTGCGATGAACCATCGATGTTTATTCCAAATGCCTTTTCACCCAATGCTGATGGACAAAATGATGTTTTGTATGTTCGAGGAAAAATGATAAAAGACATGACTTTTAGAGTGTTTGACAGATGGGGAGAATTAATTTTCGAATCTTTTGATAGAGGAGTAGGGTGGGATGGAACCTATAAAGGAAAAAAAATGGATCCAGATGTATACGATTACTATTTAAAAGTAACGTGTATCGATAATATAGAATCAATCGTTAAAGGGAATATAACACTATTAAAATAAGTAGAATGAAGAAAATTATAACAAAAGAATCACAAAAATTTCTTGAAACGTATTTAAACAATGCTTCACCAACAGGTTTCGAAGTAGAAGGTCAAAAGTTATGGTTGAATTATATTAATCCTTATATTGATGAGTATTTTACGGATAATTACGGAACAACAGTAGGTGTTATTAATCCAAAAGCAGAATACAAAGTTGTTATTGAAGCACATGCGGATGAAATTTCTTATTTCGTTCATTACATTACCAAAGAAGGTTTTATATACTTGAGAAGAAACGGTGGATCAGACCATATGATTGCGCCTTCAAAAAGAGTCAATATTCATACGGATAAAGGAATCGTAAAAGCTGTTTTTGGTTGGCCGGCAATTCATATGAGAGCTGAGAAAGAAGAAACACCAAGTATGAAAAATATCTTTTTAGATTGCGGATGTGAATCGAAAGAAGAAGTGGAAGCATTAGGCGTTCATGTTGGATGTGTGATTACGTACGAAGACGAATTTATGATTTTAAATAAAAATCGCTACGTTGGTCGAGCATTAGATAATAGGATGGGTGGCTTCATGATTGCTGAAGTGGCAAGAATGTTAAAAGAAAACAAAGTTGAACTTCCTTTTGGTTTATACATTGTAAATTCTGTTCAAGAAGAGGTGGGATTAAGAGGAGCAGAGATGATTGCTCAGCGAATTAATCCAAACGTTGCTATTATTACAGATGTTTGTCATTGTACTCAAACACCAATGGTCAATAAAATCGAACAAGGGGACTTACATTCTGGAAATGGTCCAGTTATGACGGTTGGTCCAGCGGTTCAAAACAACTTGCTTAAACAAGTAATGAAAGTTGCTGAGAAAAACAAAATCCCTTTCCAACGAGCAGCTGCATCAAGAGCAACAGGAACTGATACAGACGCTTTCGCCTATTCTAATAATGGAGTTCCTTCTATGTTGATATCCTTACCACTTCGATATATGCATACAACAGTTGAAATGTGTCGTAAAGAAGATGTTGAGAATACAATCAACTTAATTTTTGAAGCGTTAAAATCGATTAAGAAGGATCAGGATTTTAGGTATATGAAATAAGAATTTATTAATGTAATTAATAAGGTGTGTAAGGCTTTACACGCCTTTTTTTAGTGTCTTTTTTTTAATTTTTAGGTGTTAAAAATCAATCAAGATCACTAAAAGTTGATTTATTGTTTTATTGCTAGCATATCAATAATAACGTAAAATTGGTTTATTCTAACTTTTACTATACTGTATCTTTAATAGATTATAATTAAATAAAGCTAAACAAAATTATGAAAAAAATTACTCTCTTAGGATCATTGTTTCTATCCTTATTTTCGCAAGCACAAACGTTTACTGATAATTTTGATTCTTATACCGCGGGTTCATTATTAGGGCCTCAAAGTGCTGGCGCTTGGACAACTTGGTCAGGAACAACAGGTGGAGCAAATGATGTGCTAGTATCTAGTGATGCTTCAGTAAGTGGTGCAAATTCGCTTCACTTTGTATCAACAGTTGATGGAGGTGGACCTTCAGATGTAATTAGAAATTTTGGCGTATTAAATACAGGTCAATTTTCAATGGGTTTTAATATGAAAGTTGCAACTGGTGCTGCAGCCTATTTTAATTTACAAAAAACGGCTGTTCCTGGTGCTACATATACCTTGGATGCAATGTTTGCTGATGACGGAACATTAACATTTAATCAACAAACTGGATTTTCAGCTACCTTTCCTCAAGGAACCTGGTTTAATTTTCGTTTAGATATTAATTTTAATACAAATAAATGGGAAGTCTTTTTTGATAACGTTTCTCAAGGTTATTTTTCAAATTCAGTTAATCAAATAGCTTCTATTGATATCTATCCAGTAGATGCTGTAACACCATTCAATGCAGATTATTTTATTGATGATTTTACAACAACTATTACTCCGTATACTTTACCAGCTTTAAATGCTGCTGTAACGTACGAAAGTTTTAACGGTGGAAACTTAGCAGGAAATGCTGTTCCAGTTTCTTTTAAAGTTAGAAATTTAGGAGTTGGTGCGATTTCAAGTTTTGATATAGCGGCAACCTACAATGGAATAACAGAAAATAAATCATTTACTGGTTTGACAATGGCTTCGTTGGCAGAACAATCATTTTCAATGTTAAATGATATCACAATTATAGGAGGATCTAATCCTTTGACGTTTACAGTAAGTAATGTAAATACCTTAGGTGCTGATGGTGATGCTGCAGATAATGTTGGAACACTTTTGATTGATCCAGTTGTTCCTGCTGCAGGAAAAATGGTTGTAACTGAAGAAGGAACTGGTACTTGGTGTGGATGGTGTGTAAGAGGTGCTGTTTATATGGGATTAATGGCGGATAAATACCCTAATCATTGGGCAGGAATTGCAGTTCATAATGGTGATCCAATGACAGATGTAACTTATGATACTGGTATGGGAGCACTTATTTCAGGTTACCCTACTGCTTTAGTAGATCGAGGGCCAGGAATGGATCCATCTGCAATGGAAGCTTCAATTTTATCTCGTTTAATAGTTGCTCCTAAAGCGTTAATTACTAATGGTGCAACTTATGATGCAGCAACTAGAACTTTAAATGTTTCTGTTTCTTCAAACTTTACTTCAAGTGCTACAAATGCTTATAAATTGGCGTGTGTTTTAACTGAAGATGCTGTTACAGGAACAGCGTCTGGATATAATCAAAGTAATTATTATGCAGGTGGTGGATCAGGTGTAATGGGTGGATATGAAGTTTTACCTTCTTCAGTTCCTGCTTCACAAATGGTTTATGATCATGTTGCAAGAGTAATTCAACCGTCATTTGCTGGATCTAATTCTGCTTTCCCTGCAACGATTGCGAGTGGTTCTACTTATACAATGAATTTTACGTTTGTTCTTCCTGCTACATGGGATGAAACAAAATTAGAAATCGTAGGAATGTTAATTGACGCTTCTGGGAAAATTGACAATGCAGGAAAAGCGACAATAGCTGAAGCGGTAACAAATGGTTTTGTGGCTGGAATCAAAAATTTAGAATCTTCTGATTTAAGTCAATTTGATGATGCTTTTCAAATTTACCCTAATCCTGCTACAACAAGTGCTACTGTTTCAATTCAATTAGAAAAAGAATCAACTGTTGTTTTAACTGTGTTAGATATGTCAGGAAAAGAAGTTGCCTCTCGTAATTATGGTTCTTTAAATGGGGCTTCAACTGTCAATGTAAATACTTCTAATTTACAAGCTGGAGTTTATTTAATTGAATTGACAGTTAATAATCAAAAAATGACAAAAAGATTAATTATTAAATAATTGATTTTGTAATTTTATATATTAAATGGAGACGAAAGTCTCCATTTTTTTGTCGTAAATAGTTTTTTTATCTACTTAGGTTTGTTTTGACGATTTTCTGTGTTTTTTAGGATTTCAATAGTCACTTGTTTTTTAGTTGTATTATTAAGAGTTAATCATGTATCTTTGAAAGTACATTATAACTTAATTTTTATAAAAAATGAAAAAAATTACTCTCTTAGGTTCATTGTTTATCTCCTTGTTCTCACAAGCTCAGACATTTACCGACAATTTTGATTCGTATACAGCAGGTTCATATCTAGGGACTCAAAGTGCTGGTGCATGGACCACTTGGAACAATGCACCGGGAACAGCAACGGATGTTTTAGTTTCAAATGCTGATGCTTTGAGTGGTGCAAATTCTTTGCATTTTGTTTCAAATGTTTCAGGGGGTGGACCGACTGACGTAATTCGTAATTTTGGAGTTTTAAATACTGGTCAATTTTCTATGTCATTTCAGATGAAAGTAGGAACTGGTAAAGCAGCTTATTTTAATTTGCAAAAAACAGCAACACCTGGTGATGCTTTTACTTTATCAGCAAATTTTGGTGATAATGGAGAATTAAAAATTAATGAAGATATAAACTTTTTAGCTACGTATCCTCAAGGTTCTTGGTTTGAATTTAGATTAGAAGCAAACTTAAATTTAAATCAATGGGAAATTTTCTTTGATAATGTTTCTCAAGGAACTTTTACTACTATTGAAAACCAAGTTGCGTCTATTGATTTATATCCTGTAGATCAAGATACTCCTTTTTTATCCGATTTTTTCATTGATGATTTTTCTACAACGATAACTCCTTATACTTTGCCAGCTATTAATGCAGGGATCGAATATGTAAATATTACAGGAGCAAATGTTGCAGGAAATTCAGTACCATCAACATTTAAAGTAAGAAATTTAGGAGTTGGAACTATTACTAGTTTTGATGTAGTTTCAAATTACAACGGAATCAATATTAGTCAATCTTTTACAGGTTTAACATTGGCTTCTTTGGCTGAACAAGTTTTTACAATGACAAATAATCATACACTTGTTACAGGAACAAATGTTATGACTGCAACTATTAGCAATGTCAATACTTTAGGAGCAGACGGTGATGCAGGTGATAATGTTGAAACAATATCTTTAACACCTCAAATTTTACCTGCAGTGAACGGATCAATTATTTCTTCTGATATTAATGGAGGATCAATTGTTGGTTTAACTTCTTCACCAACTTTTGTATTCAAAAATTTAGGAGTTGCTACAGTAACAGGATTTGATATTGCTGCAACTTATAATGGAACTACGATTAATCAAACCTTTTCTGGATTAACTTTAGCTGTTTTTGCTGAACAAACGTTTACAATGACCAACACAATTACATTAGTTGCTGGTGCTCATGACCTAGTTGTTACTGTTAGTAATGTAAATTCACTTGGTGTAGATGGAGACGCTACTGATAATGTTGGAACAATCTCAATTACTCCAATTGTTGCTGCGACAGGTAAAATGGTTGTAACAGAAGAAGGAACTGGAACTTGGTGTGGATTCTGTGTGAGAGGTGCTGTATTCATGGGAAGAATGGCAACTAAATATCCAAATCATTGGGCAGGAGTTGCTGTACATAATGGTGATCCAATGACCGATGTAACTTACGACACAGGAATGGGGGCATTAATTTCGGGGTATCCAACAGCTTTAGTTGATAGAGGAGCTGGAATTGATCCTGCAGACATGGAAGCTTCTATTTTAGCACGCTTACAAATTGCACCAAAAGCATTAATTACAAATGGTGCAACCTGGGATGCTACTACAAGAACATTGAATGTTTCGGTTACTGCTAATTTCACAGCAAGTGCAACTAACTCATATAAATTAGCATGTGTTTTAACGGAAGATGGTGTTCACGGTACAGAAGCTGGTTATATTCAATCTAATTATTATTCTGGTGGAGGTTATGGCCCAATGGGTGGTTTTGAATTATTAGCAGATCACGTACCTGCTGCGGATATGATTTATGACCATGTTGGAAGAGCTATTAAACCTTCATTTGCTGGTTCTAATGCTGCTTTTCCTTCATCAATTGCTTCTGGAGCAGCTCACACGATGACTTTTTCATTCGTTCTTCCTGCTACTTGGGATGAAACTAAAATGGAAATTGTTGGGATGTTAATTGATGGAACGGGAAAAATTGACAACGCTGGAAAAGCGACAATTGCTGAAGCAGTAACGAATGGTTTTGTTGCAGGAATTGAAAATTTAGAATCTTCTGATTTAAGTCAGTTTGATGATGTTTTCCAAATTTATCCTAATCCTGCAACTACAACAGCAACAGTTTCAATTCAATTACAAAAAGAATCAACTGTTGAATTAAGAATTGTTGATATGTCAGGTAAAGAAGTTGGGTCTCGTAATTATGGAACAATGAATGGTGCTTCTTCTGTAAATGTTAACACTTCTAATTTAGAAATGGGTGTTTATTTGGTAGAATTGACAGTCAATAATCAAATAATGACAAAAAGATTAATTGTTAGATAATTGGATTTTAATATAATAATTGAAGGGAGGCGATTGTCTCCCTTTTTTAATATTTAAAAAATGCTTTTAGATATTTTGAAAACAATGTATTTCCCCTATTATGTTTTACATATTAATCGACGTAAAGCATTGTTTGATAGACTAAAGTGAGTGTTTGAATAAACAGTAAAGAAAATTCCATACTAATTCCGTAAATTTACTGTATACAATTCATAGTTGTAAGGTTAGGTTTATAGTTTTAGCGAACTTATGGTTATTAAAGAGGAACAAATCTGAGAAATTTGTTCCTCTTTTTTTTTGTTTTATAGTTTTTGAATTTCAAAAGTAGGATAACCTTTACTTCCATTTTTGTTGTAAAAATCAATGAATCTGATTTTATAATATAAACCAGATGTTGTTTTTAGTAAAAAACTTTTGTTTGGATCTATTGTATACGAATTATCTGCACTGTTTCTTATTTTCCAATCATATCCTATTTCGTTCCAAAGATTTGAAAATGTATATTTTACGGTATCAGTTAGGATGATTTTGAAGAAATTGTTATTATTGTCTTCTGCAACTACTACACCATTGTATTTATTGGATAAAACTTGGGTTAAAACAAAAGGCAATGAAAGATTACTGAATTTATGTTGGTGATTAGTGAAAAGTAAATCCCAAGAATTTTTTTCAGGTTCTAATTCTTTAATCATTCCTCCATTGTTAAAACTAAAATGAATGAAATTGAGGTTGTTATTTTTAGGGATATTAATTGTATTTTCATTTGATCCATCTAAATTGGCATATTTTAAGGTGTAAAATTGATTATTTACTGATATTCCTTGAATTTTTATATATCCTAAATGATTTCCATTTTCATCAAATTGTCGATCTAAAACATAAACGTTTTGAGTTGATTGCCAATTTCCAAGTGCTGTAGAATCTAAATTACCTGTTTGAGAATCCCACTCCCAAGTTAATCCACTGATTGAATTGATAGATGAAAATGGAACATTTCCACATTTTGCAGATAACATTCCTGTAGCATTGTTTAGTAATATATGAAAGCCATTTGGTGAACATTCAAAAGCAAGATCCCAATCATATTTTGTATTTGTGGCTACAATTGTGTTTGTCTCACAGTCATAGTAGACTTGATTTAAATATGGATATCCAATTTCTATTGTCACAGTTTCTACATTTCCTGGTTTGAGAGCTGTTACTGGAATTTCCTTTTTTAAACAAGAAGTTAATAAAAGTATAAGTAAAGCGATATATAAATTTCTACTTTTCATTAAAACATATAATTTAAAGATATAAAATAGGATCTTCCCCAAAGTACATTTAGTGATGAAGAATCGTTTTGATTGGACATTCCAAATACATCTCCTATCATAAGTACTCTTTTCGTGTCGAATAGATTTTTTACTCCTAATATGACTGATAATTTTTGGTTAAATAGTGATTTATTAATACTAAAATCGAAGACATGATAGTCTCCAATATAACTATCTTTTATCTCTTTTTCTGGTGTTAAATAATAATTTCTAATTTCCCCAGTGTATTTATACGCTAAATTGAAACTTAAACTTAAGCTATCCAATTTATACGTTAAAGTCGAATTAAAACTACTTGTTGGAAAGAATTTATTAGAAATAATAGAGTTGTCGAATATTGAATTGTATGACTGGTAAAAGTTATATCCTGCAGTAATATTTAACTTTTGGTATTGATAAATTATCGTAAGTGAAGAACCTCTTGTTGTTAAATAATCAATGTTACTATAAGCCCAATCTACAGGCGAGAATTGGGCTAAACTTATTAAATTGTTTATTTTCGAATAATAAATTTTAGGAGTTATTTGAATTGAATGCTTTTTATATTTTTTCGTATAATCAATTGATAAATTAAAATGATTTGAATTTTCGGCAACGAGATTCGTGTTTCCCCATAAATTAATAGATGAATTATAATGGAATTCTAAAAAAAGTTCTTTTAAATCGGGAGCTCTATACCCTTTAGCAATCGAAGCTCTTATTTGAATAGCATCATTTAAATGATATAAAATATTTAGAGATGGAATAATTGGTGCTTTATACATTGTGTTGTAGGCAAAACGTGCTGCAGGTTTTATTATTAATTTTTGAATTGGTTTATATTCTAAGCTAAAAAAAATCGCATAATCGCCAATTTGTTGACGATTATTTAGTACTCTATTTGCAATAATGTAATCTTGTTTAAATTCTAGTCCTACAGCTGTGTTTAATTTTGAACTATCTCTCTTTTGGGTAAAAACACCTCGAAATAAATAGTTTATAAATGTCGATGTGTCTTGATCATCGCTAATAATCACCTGATTTAAAGTGGTTAAATCTTTATAATAAATATTACGAATTCTATTGTAATAGGATTGAGAAAATGTTAAGTCTAAATAATTGTTTTTTGATATTTTACCATTTAGAAGTATTTTATTTGACATTCTTTTTGTTAGATAATACGTGTCAAAAGCTTTAATAAAGTAAGGAGGTTTAGGTTCTCCTCGACTTGTCATAGTTTCAGAGAAAGCATCTAAAATATAGGAAAATTTTAATTGTTTTATTTTTTTATTATAAAGAAATGAGCCAAAATATTGTTCTCTTGGTTTCCATGTTTTAAAACGTGAGGTATCCGGATCATTATATCCATTAAAGTAATTTCTTCCTCCGGATAATTTAAAATTATTTTCTTTTAGTTTAAAACCAATATTTCCGCTAAAATTGTATTGTCCAACTGTTTCATAATACCCTTTTATATTTCCGCTTATTTTTTTTGTTAAGCTTTTTTTTGTGATAATATTTATAGTTCCTCCTAAAGCATTTGTACCATAAGAAACCGATGAAGGACCATCAATAATTTCAATTCTTTCGACTTCGTTTAAATTAATTTGCGATAAATCTATGTTTCCATTCAATCTTCCTTCTAGAGGTACTCCATCAATCATGATTTTAATATGATTTCCTGACAATCCATTTAGATTGATAGCAGTCTCATTTACATGTCCATTATTTGTTTTAAAATTTAATTCCGTGTTGAGTACTTCTCTTAAATTTGTTGCTCCCTTGTTGTTTATTTTTTCATTACTTATGATTTTTATATCATAGACAGATTCTCTTTTACTAGTTGGAAGAAAATTTGATGTTACAATAATTTCAGGTAATTCGACTGCGTTTTGATGAAGAATAAGGGTGATGGTTTGACCTGAATTTAGATTGATTTTCGTGTATTCATAGCCGTGAGATATGATTTCAGCAAAAGAACTATCTTTTAATGGATTTATAGCAATACCTTGATAATCGGATATTACCCATTTAAATTCGTCTTTTGATCTATTTGTGAATTTGATAGAAATAGAACTTAATGGTTGGGAAGTTATGGAGTCAATTAAAATGATTTTAGATTGTGCAAACAGACCTCCTGTATGAAACATGTTCAATATAAAAAGTAATAATATTTGAACACTTAAACGCATGGATAATTTGATTTATAAGTAATTCACGGAAAAAGAATTATTCATCTAATTCCTTTTCCGTGAATTACAGTTTATTGTTTAATAAATCTTTGAGATAAATTTATACCATCTGTTTTAATAGATATTTGGTAAAATCCATTAGCAAATTCATTTGTATTTAAAACGATTTGATTAACTCCTGAATTTAAAGTGATTTCTTCTTTTTTGATCACTTTACCGTTTATATCTACTATTTCTATTTCTGTATTTTTAAGAGAAGCCGATTTAATAACAACAGTTAAATTTTCAGTTGTAGGATTTGGATATAATCCCATTGTAATTTGGTTTCCATTACTTTCAACTATTCCAACTGAAGCTAATTTTTGTTTATTAAAAAATGATTTTCCGGTTGTGGAACCACCAAATTTGGTAAAAACAACTCTGTATAAATGTGTACTGTCATTGTCAAAAACAAAATATGAAATTGAATCGTAAACAGTCCATGCTCCTGCACTAAATTTTTTCCATTCTCTACCAATGTTGTTAATTTTCTGATTATACTCAGTAATTGGAGTTGTTGAAGTTGATGCGGTTGTCGAATCTATTAAATTAGCTTTTGCTGACCAAACAAGTTTATTACTAAACACACTTGAAACAGAAGAATATACTGTCGGGGTTGTAGAAGGAGGGACAGGTATAAAATCGATGTTTTTGACAAATGTTAGATCCCATGAAGTATTTATAGGTTCTCTATCAATTGTTAAATTTGTTATTAAAGAATGATATACAAAGTTTCGATTAGGATAAGTTGCTTTTGCAATTGTTATAAGTTGAGGACTTGAGCCATCTAAATTCTCATATTTAAATTCCCAAACACCTGTTTTTAGACTGTTTATTTTAAGTTTTCTAAATGAATTATCACTTAGTTTAATTAGATATAATGAATCGCCAAAAGTCCAGTAATTGTTTGACGGATTTAAAATTCCCCATCCCATATCAAATGTTCCAGCTGCTCCTCTGAACGCATTGAAAGCACCGTTTGTCCATGTTGTATCTGAATTTAAAAGTCTTTTCCATGTAGTTTTGTAACCAGTTGTATCAAATGTATTCCAGTTTGTTGTGTCCCCTGGATATGCCCAAAGTGATGAAGTTGCCTCATTTAATAGAATTGCACTTCCTGCTGCCCCGTTTCCGCTAACAGAAAATGCAATACTCCAATTGTTGTTGTCAACGTTTATCACTTCTCCATTATCCAAACTATAAAACGCTTGATTTATATAGGAAGCACTCATATTTGTAGAATCATTGATCAATAATTGTCCATTTACTGCAAGAATAAAGGACGATAATCCGAGTGTTAATAATAATTTTTTCATGTTTCTTTATTTAAAAATTTACACTACAAAAATGCTTGTTTTAGCTGTTTTAAAATATGATTTAAGTCATTTAATTTTAGATGTTTATCATGTTTTTATATTATTGATTATCAAGATTTTAAAGCGTAAAAAAAGGGTAAGGAAACTTACCCTTTTCCAAGATTATTTGTGTTGTTAATAAATATCTTTTGTTGTATTGTAGATGTTAAATTTACCTGTTGGATTTTGAACCCAATCTCCTTTAATAATTTGTTTTAATTTTAAAGTAGCATCATCATAAATTAACAGAGCACTTGTTTTTCCCATGAAAACAGAGATCCAAACTTCTGTACCTGTTTCGTTGTATTCCATGTGAACCATTCTTCCACTTACACCTTCTGGCATCGTGATTGTTGCTTTGTGTTTTAAGGTTGCAACATCGAAAACATCAACACAAGAATTTAAAGCTGCATCAGGGTTAAGTGTTCTATCTACCCAAATGTTTTTTGATGTTGGATTTGTTTTCACAAATAATGAACCACCACCAACTCCTGGACATTGAATTTCTTTTACCACTGTCCATTGACCTTTTCCTGCATCTGTTTTGATGAAAGATATTTTATTATCTCCTAGGTGACTTGTAAACCAAAGTTCGCCTAAATTATTTTTAATATTCCCACCTCTTCCTGGATGAGGTTTAACTCCTGTTTCAATGATTGTTACCAATTTTTTATTAGGAACATCGATTACTACAATTTTATTACTTGCATTGGCAGCTACTAAGAAATATTTTCCTGTAACATCCCATCCACCATCGTGTAAGAAACGAGCAGTTGGAATTTGCGTAGATTGAGGATTTCTTGGATCTGTATAGTCAACTAACCAAACCATTCCTGTTTCTTTTACGTTTACTACCCAAATTGGATCTGTGTGTGAAGCAACAATTGATGCAACACGTGCTTCTTCAACAAATTCTTTAGCTCCATTACATGCATTTCCACTTGTTTTTGTTACACTAATCGGTTCAAGTGTTAAGGCATCCATGATAACAAAATGACTTGGATTATATCCTCCAGCAATTAAATATTTATCTAAGAAATCACCTTTTGGACCTTTGTATTTACTAACTTCAATTGATCTTGCATCGAATGCACATCTTAATTCGGCAACAATTACTGGAACTTCAGGAAATAAATCGATCATTGAAATTCTTCCATCACGTCCGATAGAGTAGAAGTAACGACCGTCATCAGAAGGACGTAAGATATGGACAGCAAAACCAGTTTTTAATACGGCTATTTTTTCTTTCGTGTCTCCATCAATAATTGCTACTTTCCCAGCATCTCTCATGATCACCCCAAAATAATTTTTTAAATTTCTTTTGTGTTGAACAGTTGTTGGTCTTTTTGCAACTGGAATGATTAGATTCCAAGAAGCTTGGATTTCTTTCATTTCGAAAGGAGGCGTTACTGGTGGCTCAACTTGAAGGAATCGAGTTAAAATTTCAATGTCTTTATCTGAAATTATCCCTTTCCATTCTGGCATTCCATTAGGTGTACCATTTTCAATAAATGCTCTTAAACCTGCAGCACCAAGTACTTTTGTTGCTAGATATTTTGCATCTCCATTTGGTAATAATGAGGGTCCAGTTGCTCCTTTTCTTTTAGATCCGTGACAACCAGCGCATTTGTCAAAGTAAATGTCACTGGCCAAAGCCATTTCATCAGCTGTTATTTTAATACTATCAGTTGGAGCTGCAACTTTATAATATTTACTTATTGAAACTTCGTCATTATTGCTTTTCTTGAAGCTAAATGCTGCTCCTAGAATAGCTGTTGCGAGTATTAATTTGTGTTTTGTTTTCATCTTTTTTGTATTTATTTTTAATGATTCGTTTTTATCTTAAAGCTTTAACCATTGCAGGTTTTACTACTTTTTTAGAATTTCCCCAGCTGCTATATACGTAGGTTAAAACATCAGCTATTTCTTGATCTGTTAATGTTTTTTGGCTAGGCATAACGCTGTTGAATTTTGTTCCATTTACAGTAACTTCTCCTGTAACACCATTTAAGACAGATTTGATTGCTCTTGTAACATCTTTGTTTAAGTAATCTGATTTTGCCAATGGAGGAAATGCTCCTGGTATTCCCGCTCCTGTTAATTGATGACAAGCAGAACATACTCTTGTATAAACATCTTTTCCTTTTGTTACATTTTGTAATGGTTCATTAACTACTTCTTTGTTAGCGATCGCTTTTCTTTCATTAACATCTTTTGATTTAATAAATCCTTGAGTAACTAATGCAATTAATCCGAGTACTAATAAACTTTTTTTCATGATCTTTAATTTTAATGTATTGTTATTATTTCTTATAACAAAGATATATAAAGACTTTTTTGTCTTCTATGTTCTTCCTCATGTTTTGAAGCATTTTTTACTAATTTTAAATAAAAATTAACATATTGAAAATCAATTAGTTATATTGTATTTATTTTTTATTTGTTGGACTTAAAAATGATTTTTAATAGCTTTTAATTTTGTTTTAACTATTTTATTTTTAAGGTTAACTGTTTGTGATTCAGTTGTTTTTATTTAGGTTTTGGAGTGCTAAATAATTTTAAAAACTAATAAAAACTTTTAATTAATTGGAATAATTAAGTGGTAGAATTTTATTAAATAATTTTTTTTAATTTTTTATTTATTTGAACAATTGATTTATACTTGGCAGTAATTAATTTCCCTTTTTTATTCATTCCTTCGAATTGATTGCCAAAAACTGTTTCAAAATCGGATAAAACATTAAGTTCTTCTGTTTGATTGTTATATTGAAAGTTGTCGTAAAAAAAAGCATGATATATTTTTGATGGGTTTCCTTCAGTGTCTTTAGAATCCCATTTACAAAGGATTACGAGTTCTTTTGAAGCATCTTTATCTGCGTTTGTAAAAAAAAGAGTGTCTATTGTTGCGATAGAACCTTGTTGAGCATAAGTGTCGATATAAATTCGTTTGAAAACAGAATCATTTTCGGGAATAAAAACATACCCTTTTATTTCAGTTATTTTCCATTGCCTATCTTCAGCTCTTTCCATTCTAGAAACAGAATAAAAAACAAAAAGTAGATTGATTGAATCATTCCATTCTTTTGTTTCAATGATTTTTCCTAAAATTTTAGCGTTATCAGTTGGTTTATTGTTTTCTAAAAATGTTGTTGTTGTCTCGTTAGTATGTTTAATACAACTTTGTGAAAAAAGAAAATTTAACAAAAAAACACAAAGTAGAACGAGTATAATTTTGGTCATAGCTTGGAGATTATATATTAACCTTATAGAGAAAGTATAAAGATTCTTACTAAGGAGTTGTAAGGGAATAAACTACCCATTTGACTGATTATTATATCCTTTTTCTTCGTTAAAATTTTAAACCGTAACTAAGGCTATGCTTGAAAATTTTGCCTTGATAAAGAATAAAATAATTGCCTCAAATTTGTGCACTTTATTTCCTGACAGCTCCTAAGAATAGTTAATCATAAAAATTTACGATTCCTGTTTCTACGTTATACAATCCTCCAATAATTTTTATTTTGGATTCTTGTTCCAGTTCTGCTATGATTTGACTTTCATTTCTAATTCGTTCTATTGTATGGAAGACGTTTTGTTCTGCTACTTTGTTTACAAAATGTAAATTTGAACCAGTTCTATTTTCTAAAATAGTCTTTTCATTTTCTATCGAAGGTTTTATTTTATTCAAAAGACCTGTTAGATTTCCTAATTGAATATGGTCACATGCCCCTGTAATTGCCCCACATTTTGTATGACCTAAAACAACGATCAGTTTCACTCCTGCTATTTTAGAAGCAAATTCTATACTTCCAAGAACATCTTCATTGACGACACCGCCAGCATTTCTGACACAAAATACATCACCTAAACCTAGGTCAAAAATATGTTCAGCAGTTGTTCTACTGTCTATACAGCTTAAAAAAACAGCAAAAGGATTTTGTCCAAATGATGTCGCGTTTACTTGATGATTTAAATATTTCTCAGCTGACTTTCCTTTGACAAAACGTTCATTGCCTTTTTTTAATATATCTATAATTTCGGAGGAAGTCATTTTTTCTTGTTGAGCTTTGTCTAAAACATCTACAAACTGAATTTGATCATCTAATTCGTAATGTTTTTTTAATCCAATTATATTGACTTTAATTTTTTTATCTTTTGATATTATGTTTTTAAAGTCTAAAATAATTTCTAAAATATCATCATCAATAAAATCTGCATGCGTTGCGTCTATCACAACTTTAGTTCCTCTAGGAATACTCCATAAAGTTGCTTTAATAGAAGCTTTATTTAAAAATGAAACCTGGTTTGGTAATTCAATTCTTACAATTTCACTTGCGTGTAGCGTTTCTTTTCTAAGAATAAATGGATTTTTAAAATTACTTTTTAAAATGTAAAAAACACTGACGGCCAATCCTATTATTACTCCAATAAGCAAATCAGTAAAAACAATAGCTAAAATTGTTGAGATAAACGGAATAAATTGATTCAATCCCTTTTTGTACATTTCTTTGAAGAGAGAAATTTTGGTCAATTTGTACCCTGTTATTAATAAAATTGAAGCTAATGAAGCTAATGGAATATAATTTAATACAGGACTCAAGAAAAGAATACTTAATAACAAAAATACGCCATGTAATATAGCTGATAATTTTGTTTCTGCTCCTGCGTGTATGTTGACTGATCCTCTAACTATTACAGATGTTACTGGAATCCCTCCTAATAAACCAGATACTATATTGCCAATTCCTTGTGCTTTTAACTCTCTGTTTGGTGATGCTGTTCTTTTGTGAGGATCCAAATTTTCAGTAGCTTCAAGGTTCAATAACGTTTCAATAGAAGCAACAACTGCAATTGTAAATGCAACACCCCAAACTTGAAAATTTCCAATACTTTTAAAATCTGGAAAAGTAATCATCGAACTAAATCCAGAAAAAGCAGGGATGTTTACTACGTTTTTTTCGGTTATTGCAATGGAAGGAAAATAAGCTTTGAAAATAAGATTTAAGAATACACCAAAAATAACTACAAACAAAGATGCAGGAAATGTTTTTATTTTTTTCATGGGTGTTTTATCCCAAAAAATCAATATTAGGATTGATAAAATTGACGTAATTATTGCTCCCCAAGAAAACCACGAAAAAATACCCAGTAATTCACTAAATGTATTTTCACCATCTTTTTGAAAAAATGTGAAATCATCTAATGTGTTTCTATCAAAGCCTACCGCATGAGGTATTTGTTTTAAAATTAAAATTATTCCGATAGCAGCTAATAATCCTTTTATAACATCAGATGGAATGTAATTAGCAATAATTCCTCCTTTTGCAATCCCTACAAGAAGTTGTATGAATCCTGCTATTACGACTGCTAATAAAAATATCTCAAAGGATCCTAATTGTGTTATTGCTGATAAAACTACCGCAGTTAAACCTGCCGCGGGTCCACTTACACTTGTATGCGATTCGCTTAAATATCCAACAACAATTCCTCCAACTACTCCTGAAATAATTCCTGACAATAATGGTGCTCCACTTGCAAGTGCAACACCTAGACAAAGAGGAAGTGCGACTAAAAAAACGACCAAACTTGCTGGTATATCTTTTTTTATATTTGAAAACATAATATTATTTTTTTTGTGTAATTTATGATTTGACTTTTATTCCTTAATTTTTTATTTTTCTTACGATATAATTTTCAACAAAAATACTATTGTTACTTTTTCTTAAATATGATTAATATCACATAGTAATATGTTTTATTTAAGCAATTGTTAATCAAGTATTTAATTAAGATGTATTGTTTTATTTATAATAAAAGATGTTTTTATCTTCTATTCATGATATTGCTCATGTTTTTATACTTTCATCATACCTAATTTTACAATCAAAGAATTATTTATATAATGTTATAAACTAAAAAATGAAATGAATGGAAAAAACAACACGTAAAAAGTATCAGATAAATAGGAAATATTTACTCATAAATCAATAAAATTATGTTGTCAAAATCACAAGCAAGAGCATTTTTTCTAGGAGGAACTATTGTAACCTTTGCTATATTTTTAGGATTATCATGGACTTCATTAACAAAAGAAGTTCCTAAAAGAACACATGAAGAAAACATAACTCCAGAAGTTATTAGAGGAAAAGTAATTTGGGAATCAAATAATTGTATGGGATGTCATACAATTTTAGGTGAAGGAGCTTATTACGCACCTGAATTAACGAAAGTTTTCGAAAGAAGAGGAGAGGCGTACATTAAAGCTGCTCTTATGTCAAAAGTACCATGGGCACCAAGAGGTAGAAAAATGGTAGCTTATGGTTTCTCAGAAAAAGACGCAAATGATGTAGTCTCATTCTTAAAATGGATTGGAGAAATAGATTTAAATGGTTTTCCTCCAAAACCGGATTTAAAACAATAATTTATCCATTAAAAATTTAAAATCATGAAATATAAATCACAAAAAGTAGCATATTGGTTTTTTGCCTTATCTATGCTATTATTATCGCTTCAGATAATATACGGTTTCATTATGGGGTTTGCTCATATGGGATTCGATTCATTGCATAACATAATTCCATTTAATACTTCAAGAGCTGTACATACCAATTTATTGGTTGTTTGGTTATTGTCTGGTTTTATGGGGGCTGCTTATTATATTATTCCGGAAGAGTCAGAAAATGAATTGGTTAGTGTTAAATTAGCATACGTTCAATTGATTTCTCTTGCTTTAGTTGGAGTAGTTTCAATAGTAGGTTTTCACTTTAACTATTGGGAAGGTAGAAAGTTTTTAGAAATTCCTCGTCCTCTTGATTTCCTTGTCGTAGTAAATGTTCTTACCTTTTTAGGAATCATTGTTGTGACACTTTTTAAAGGAAAAAAACGAACAACAACATCACTTGTTTTAACAATGGGGTTAGTGTTTGCAGCTTTACTTTATTTGCCTGGTATGATTTGGTTTGATAATCAAACGATGGATTCATTCTTCCGCTGGTGGGTTGTCCATTTATGGGTTGAAGGTGTTTGGGAATTAATTATGGGAGGTATTTTAGCTTTCTTGTTAATCAAAATCACTGGTGTAGATAGAGAAGTTATTGAAAAATGGTTGTATGTAATTGTTGGTTTGACTTTTATCTCAGGTATCCTAGGAACTGGTCATCATTATTACTTTATTGGTGTAGGTAAAGTTTGGCTTATCGTAGGGGGAATATTCTCTACTCTTGAACCTCTCGCTTTCTTAGCCATGGCTCTCTTTGCTTTCAAAATGTATAGTAAGGGCGAGAAAAAACATCCGAACAAAATTGCTTTAAGTTGGACGTTAGGAACTGCGATTATGTCATTTGTTGGTGCTGGATTATTAGGGTTAGCTCATACGCTTCCTCAAGTTAATAAATACACACACGGTACTTTAGTTACGGCAATGCATGGTCACTTAGCATTCTGGGGGGCATACGCAATGATCGTTTTAGCAATTATCAGTTATGCTCTTCCAAATCTTACTGGAAGAAAATTGTTTGATACTACGACTGGAAAATTAGCATTTTGGTTGTCAAACATTGGGATGATTGGAATGACGGTTGCTTTTGGTGTTGCTGGTGTTGCTCAAGTTTATTTAGAAAGAAAAATGGGGCTTGATTTTGGAGAAGTTCAAAAAGAAATTCAACCTCACTTTTTAATTCTTGTTTTGTGTGCGACTTTGTTTACATCTGGTATTATTTGCTATATCATTGAGTTTGTTCGATTCGGAACACCAAATGATGAAGCTTTAGTAGAAAACAATCCACTATAATAGTTTAATTAATCATTACAAATTTCACACAAGGTTTATTCATTTAAATCTTGTGTGACTTTTTTAAATTGAAACAAAATGATTAAAGAATCTCCTTATTACCATTCTGTTGGTAAAGAAATTGAAGTTTTCGAGCAGGCTTATAAAAACAAAATTCCATTTTTGTTAAAAGGACCAACCGGAACAGGTAAATCACGTTTTATTGAATTTATGGCTCATAAATTAGATAAAAAATTGATTACAATTAGTTGTCATGAAGAAACTTCTTCTACCGATTTGATTGGTCGTTTTATTATTAAAGGTGCTGAAACAGTTTGGATGGACGGTCCTTTAATAAAAGCGTTAAAGGAAGGAGCAATCATTTATTTAGATGAAATTGCAGAAGCTCGTCCAGATGTTATTGTGGCAATTCATTCATTGACGGATCACAGAAGAGAATTATATATTGATAAATTAGGAGAAACAGTAAAAGCGCACGAAGATTTTATGTTAGTCGCTTCTTTTAATCCAGGTTATCAAAAAGGATTTAAAGAATTGAAGCCGTCAACTCGTCAACGTTTTATTGGATTATCTTTTGGTTATCCTGAAGCAAAAATTGAAACTGAAATTCTTATTCAGGAAACAGAAATCAATGAAGGGGATGCTAAAAAACTGATTCAAATTGGTAATAAAATTAGAAACCTGACTGAATTAGGATTGTCTGAAACGGTATCAACACGTTTATTGATTGATGCTGCAAAATTAATTCATTCAGGATTAGGAAAAAGATTAGCAGTAAAAGTTGCTGTAATTGAGCCGTTAACAGATGATTTAGATGTGTCTGAAGCACTTACTGATTTATGTAATCTTATGATTTAATGTCTTTAGATGAATTCATATTTGGAAAATTTGCAAATTATTTTAAAAATAATAAGAAGATTCCTATTGAAGTAATTGAACGAACGATTACACTTACCGACATTAAACCTAAATTAACAATTTTAGCGAGAGCTATCACAGGAAAACCAATTGAAATATACCCTGCCGAGAGAGAAGGAGGGTATAAAAATAACAGTTTCTTTTTGCCATCTACTTTTTCAGAATTCAAACCAAAAGAGCTAAATTATTCTTATTTTTTATACAGGATATTATACCTTTCAGTTCAAAAAAACTTAAATCTAAATTGGAATGAAGTAGAAGAACAACCTTCCGATTTATCTCAAAAAAAAGCCTTTGAAAATTCAGATTTAGTTCTGAAAGTTCTTTTTGAAGAATTCCCCTTGACTATTGAAATATATACTGTTTTTAAAGAATATATTGATTCAAATACTTCTGATAAAAAATCTCCCGATTATACCTGGTTATATGGTAAATGGATGAAGAATGATGTAGAAGAAATCTCAGATAAAAAATTAAAAAACTTTTCAGAGATTATAAAAAAAGCAAACGAAAAACAACCTACGACTATATTAAAAGCAAAAGCGGTTGAAAGTATTGTTAGCGTTGAGGTTGATAAAAAGCAACAAGAAGATTATGTAATGACGCATAATTTTGAAAAAGTTGAAACAGTTGATGAATTTAATGGAGTTTGGAGAGATTTTGATGGAGACGATGAATTAGAAGATCATCAAAATGCCTTAGATGAGTTGAATATGAAATACACAGTTCGTGTAGATGATGCAGCACATTCCGTTTACCAAGCTGATTTTATTGAAAACACAACAATTTCTGAAAGTGCAGAAGTTGATTCAAAGGGATATCATTTAAAATACGATGAGTGGGATTATTCTAAAAGAGTTTACAAAGAAGATTTTTGTAAAGTGTATCCAATTTCTCAAGTCAAAACAAATCTAACTTATTATAAAAGTACATTAGCAAAAAACACGTCAACTTTAATTGGACTTCGAAAAATGTTGGCGAATGTGAATAATAAACAACAACAATTGAGAAGACAAACGCAAGGTAATGAGTTTGATATTGATGCAATTACAGATTTGTTTGTCGATATTCACTGTAAACGTACTCCTTCAGAAAACATTTACATTTCTAATCGTAAAAAGGACAAAGATTTATCTATTCTATTACTGTTAGACATTAGCTTATCAAGTGATGGTTACGCAAATGGAAATAGAGTTATTGACGTTGAAAAACAAGTTTCTATTCTTTTTGGAGAGATATTAAACGAATTTGATGTTGATTTTTCAATCAATTGTTTTTATTCGAAAACGAGAAATTATTCCTCTTTTTTAACATTGAAAGAATTCGATGAAAACTGGGACTGTGCAAAATATAAAATTGGTGAAATTGAACCTCAAGGTTACACAAGAATGGGAGCAGCTTTGAGACATTCAGGTGCTTTGCTTGATTTAAGAAGTACGAAAAACAAGTGGGTTATTTTAATTTCAGATGGTAAGCCAAATGATTTTGATAAATACGAAGGTAAATATGGAATAAATGATGTGAAACAAGCTTTACGTGAGTTAAATGAACGTCAAATAAATTCCTATGCACTTGCTATTGAAGCTGAATCGAAATATTATTTACCCCAAATGTTTGGTCAGAATAATTATCAAATTCTGACTTCTCCCACTGAACTTTTACAATCCATGGTAAAGTTATATGAGAAAATTAAACATCAATCTTAAAGTCAAAAGATGGAAGAAAATAAACTAGGATATAAAAACATCTATTATCCACCAGGAGGAATTTTATTATTGATTATTATTTTGCTTGAATTAATCACTTTTGGGTTGACATTAGTCGCTATGGTGATTATCAGTAAAAGTAATGTTGAATTATTTCATACTTCTAAAATGATGCTTAACACTACGTTAGGTTCAATTAACACAATCGTATTACTGACAAGTGGTTTTTTAATGGCTCAATCAACTCATTATTTTAAATTGAAAAATTTTGATAAATCTTCTTTTTACTTGAAATTAGTTTTATTGACAGGAACACTTTTTTGTATCATTAAAAGTTATGAATTTTACCATAAAAGTATAGCAGGAATCACACTAGAATATAATACGTTTTTCACATTTTACTGGTTGTTAACGGGATTCCATTTTGTTCATGTCTTGGTAGGATTGGTGATTTTATTCATAATGCTTCTATCAATGAAAAAAAACAGTTCAGCAGTTAAAGAAGAAGACTTTGAGGCTAGTTCAGCATTTTGGCACATGTGCGATTTAATTTGGTTGATTTTGTTTCCTGTTATTTATTTAATTTTTTAAAATAGCGAGTAATGAAAAATCAAACTACTTGGATTCTATTAATGGTGTTAACTATAGGAGCTTTTTTCTTGAGTAAACAATTTAATTTTGTTTACCTTATTCTAGGACTTTTTACAGCTAAGTTTTTATTCGTTGCTTTTCAATTTATGGAATTAAAAAAAGCACATACCTTTTGGAAATTTATTATCTCTTTTATTGTAATACTTGTCAATTTTATCATCCTAATAGCTTTACACTGAATTAAAAATTTTATTTAATACCATTTGTTTTTTAATTTAGTTAAAAGTCTTCTCAGAATTATCTTTTCAATCTTTAACTTTTTCCTATTTTTGCAGGATGAAATGGATTGGTGAACGTATAAGTTTTTTAGAAGATAAGCAAAAATCAACATTTGTAATTTATCCAGCAGCTAAAACAATAGTAAAAGCGTTGATGGGAGCTTGGATCGGAATGTGGTTGGTTATTGGTGTTTCTGTTATTCTTTACATTAATCATCAAAATTTCATATTAAGTGAAAAGGCAGATGTTAATGAACAATTGAATATTATCGTATTTGTTTTTTTAGCTTTCTGGTTGTATTACGCTTTTAAAATTGGAAGATCTTATTTCTGGTTGTTGTGGGGAAAAGAATTAATTAAAGTCAATGAAACTGCTTTTGTTTACAAACGGTCTATTAAAAATTATGGTAAAGCAACTCCTTATTATTTAGAGAATATTAAAAAAATGAGGATGCTCCAACCAAAAGAAAATTCTTTACAAGCGGTTTGGGAAAACTCTCCTTGGGTAAAAGGTGGAGAACGCATGGAATTCGATTACATGGGGAAAACGGTCCGTTTTGGAAGAAAATTAAATGAAAAGGATGGAAAATTATTCTTTAATCTTTTAACAAAGAAGATAGAAGAAAGAATGAGAAAAATTAAGAATTAAAATCTAAATAATTATTCCCATCTGAAAGCGATTGATGATACTCTCTGTGAAGGTATTCCTGAAATTTCTTCTTTTAGAATCGATTTTTGAAGTTCTTCATTTTGAAATACTTCTTCTAGATTTTTCACTTTTCCCGCAGGAACATTTAAAGAATTCATTTCTGAAAGAATTTCTATTGTAGAAAGATATTTTATTTTTTCTTGAAGTAGACGTTGCAATTCTGTACGATTTATAACGCGAGATTGATTTGAATTAAATTCCGTTTTTTCTGCTAATTCGATTATTTTTAAATAATTACACAATTTTTTAAAATGTGAATCACTACCAATAGCGAAAGTGATTAAATCTTTTTCTTTTGTTTCAAAAAGTTCTCCATAGGGAGCAATATTTGGATGTAAACTTCCAATTCGTTGTGGTATATGATTATTCATCAGATAATTAGAAGCCTGGTTAACCAAACTAGAAACAGCAGCATCGTATAAAGAAACACTAATTGTTGATGCAACACCAGTATCTTTCTTTTTTAACATAGCTAACAAAAGACCTTCTTTTAGATGATGAGCCGCAAGAACATCTATTAAAGCAACAGGCATTTTCACAGGACCACTTTCAGGTGTTCCATTCATGGACATAAATCCAGTTTCTGCTTGTAAGATTAAATCGTATGCAACTCTATCACTCTCTTTACCAAATCCATTAATTTTTCCAATTAATAAACCGGGATTACATCTCCTTAAGGCTTTGTCTTCAATTTGTAATTTTTCTTCATCCCCCTTTTTAAAATTTGAAATTAAAATATCTGCTACTTTAATTAAATTCAAAAATTGAGTATGATGTTCTTTATTTTTTAGATCTAATTGAATGTATTTTTTTCCAAAATTTACGCTTGAAAAATAAGCAGAAATAATCGAATTTTTATCTTCAGAAGGTAATTTCCATGAACGAGTAACGTCATAAGAAGAAGAATTTTCTACTTTAATTACGGTAGCACCTAATTCAGCAAAAAAAGTACCTACAGATGGTCCTGCTAATACGGTAGATGCATCAACAATAATTAATTTAGAAAACATATTTTATTTTTTTGCGCCGCTCAACACGTAAGCTCGAATAAGATTTGATTTTATAGCATCAATTTTTGCTTTTCTAGACATTTTGGGAAGCACTTTTGTCCATTGTTTAATAGTGAAATCACCGGGAGCAAAAACTTTTGGTTTATGACACTTCATACAATGTTTTAAATAAAGATCTTTTCCTTGTGCAATTTCTTCTGCAGTTGGAGGTACAGTTTCAACTATTGCAACTGGCTCTACTGTTTTTTGAGAACAGGAAACTAAAATGGTACAACCTAGTAAAAAAATTAAATTTTTCATTTCCATTATTTTTTACAAAGATACGGATTTTAATTACTCGTAGTGATAGATTCAACTTTAACTTTTGCAAATCCATTTCGTACAAAATTTAACTTGTTTGCAGCTTTTAGAGATACATCTATTACATGACCAGATGATTTGCTTAAACGGTCATTTATTTTGACAACAACAGTCGAGTCATTTGCTAAATTCGTTACTTTAACTAAAGTTCCTAATTTTAAAGTTTTATGAGCAGCTGTTAAATTATCTTGAGAAAACACTTCTCCTGAACTTGTTTTTTTACCGTTAAATTTATTGGAGTAATAACACGCTTTTCCTTGTTCCGAATAAACGGTTTGAATTGTAAAACTAAATGCTAAAAAGGCAATTGTACTAATTATTAAATACTTCATTTTAATTGTGTTGGAACACAAAAGTATTCAATTTATACAATAATTCATCTTTAATTAAGGAAGTTTAACATTTTTAAGTCGACATAAATGGTTTAATATTTAGTCTAAAGGCTTAAATTTATATTATATTTTAGAATGAAACTCAGTTATATCAAATGGACTTTCAACCAATAAAAAAAAGCTTTATATTTCAATAATTTAATGTGATTTATAACAAATTTTCACTAATAAGAAAAAAAAAGATAAAAGAAGTTTTAGTTTATTTCTATTCCTTTAATTTGAAATATATCGACAAAATATCTTTAAATTTACAGTTCGAAAAATATAAAACATGACGACAATTTCTTTTGTACAATCTGCGACTTCGATCCTTGAAAAATCGATTGTAAATACTTTATCTCTTCTGTCTGAAGGAGCTACAATTCCATTTATTGCTCGTTATAGAAAGGAAATGACATTAGGTTTAGATGAGGTTCAAATTGCGGATATTCGTGATTTTGCTAAGAAGTTCGAAGATATTTGTAGTCGCCAAAAAACAATTTTAGCTTCAATAGAGGAACAAGGAAAGTTAACTCCTGAATTAAAAGAAAAAATCAATACTTGTTTTGATTCTGTTGTTTTGGAAGATTTGTATTTACCATTCAAACAAAAACGTCAAACAAAAGGAGATAAAGCTAAGAAATTAGGACTGGAACCATTGGCAAAAATGATCATGTCACAAAGGGGGGGAGATCCTTTCGTTATGGCTGATAAATTTGTGAAGGGTGAGGTAATTGATGAAGACATGGCTCTTTCTGGTGCAAAAGATATTATTGCTGAATGGATCAATGAAAATACGGTTGCTAGAGCAAGAGTAAGAACTTTATTTCAACGAAAATCGATACTTACGACCAAATTGGTAAAAGGAAAAGAGGTAGAAGGGGTAAAGTATAGAGATTATTTTGATTTTTCTGAACCGCTTTATAAATGTGCTTCTCATCGCTTTTTAGCTTTATTTAGAGCGGAACGTGAAGGGATTTTATCTTTAAAAACTCAGCCTTCAAAAGAAGAAGCATTGGAAAGTTTAGAACGTTTTTTTGTCAAAGGAAACGATGGTTGTGCGAATCTTGTTTCTGAAGCATGTGCAGAATCTTATAAAAGATTGATGTGTCCTTCGTTGGAAACAGAAACCATGAATGAGGCAAAAGAGAAAGCTGATAAAGATTCTATAAAAGTCTTCTCGACTAATTTACGTCAACTATTGTTAGCTCCTCCTTTGGGAGCAAAACGTATTTTGGCAATTGATCCAGGTTTTGCTTCGGGTTGTAAAGTTGTTTGTTTGGATGAATCAGGCGAATTATTGACGAATGTAAATATTTATCCTCATCCGCCTCAAAAAGAAGTTGAGAAAGCAAGTTCAAAACTGTTTCAATTGGTTCAAGCTTACAAAATTGACGCAATCGCAATTGGAGATGGAACTGCAGGAAGAGAAACAGAAGCTTTGGTTAAAAAAGTGAGATTTGACCGTGATTTAGATGTGTATGTTGTGAATGAAGATGGTGCTTCTATCTATTCAGCTAGTTCAATTGCCAGAAAAGAATTTCCAAATTTTGATATTACGGTAAGAGGTTCTGTTTCGATTGGTCGTCGTTTGATGGATCCATTGGCTGAATTGGTTAAAATTGATCCGAAGTCAGTAGGAGTGGGGCAATATCAGCACGAAGTAAATCAAGGAATGTTGAAAAATGCGTTGGATGATGTGATTGTTTCGTGTGTAAATACAGTTGGGGTTGATTTGAATACCGCTTCTCCTTATTTATTGAGTTATGTTTCTGGTTTAGGACTTTCTATTGCTGAAAATATTGTGTTTTATCGTACTGAAAATGGAGGAATTAAATCGAGAGATGAATTAAAAAAAGTCAAACGTTTAGGGGATAAAGCATTTGAACAAGCCGCAGGATTTTTACGTGTTCGAGATGCTGTTAACCCTCTAGATAATTCTGCGATTCACCCAGAAAATTACAAAGCTGTTGAAAAAATGGCAAAACAATTGAAATTAAAAGTTCCTGAATTAATTGGTAATGAAACTGTTTTAAAAGAAATTAAAAAAACTGACTTCCCTGATATGGATGGATATACTTTTGAAGATATTATCAAAGAATTAAAAAAACCAGGAAGAGACCCTCGTAAAAAAGCAAAAGTGATTGAATTTGATTCGAGAATTCGTACAATTGATGACTTACATGTAGGGATGATTTTACCTGGGATTGTTACGAATGTTACTGCTTTTGGTGCTTTTGTGAATATCGGAATTAAAGAAAATGGACTGATTCACAAATCGAATTTAGCAGATGTGTATGTAGAAGATCCGTCGCAGTTTATTTCGTTACAAGAGCATGTGGATGTTCAGGTTTTGGAAGTGGATGCACCTCGAAAAAGAGTAGGGTTGAAGAGGGTGAATGCTTAATTGTTATTTTTGTGTTAATTACATTTTTTGATGGAATTTTAAGATTAGATTTGAAAACTAATTTTTAAATAACCATCTCATGAAAAAACAATTATCACTTTTATTTTTATTTCCATTTTTTATTTTTTCGCAAGCGAAGCAATATCTTGAATTTAATAATGTGAAAGCTTTAATTACAAGTGATGGTTTTTTATTTTATGATGAAGGTATGGGTTTAGCATCCTACAATGTTCCAAAATCTAATTTTGGCGATGGAGTAAATTCTATTTTTATAACTTCTTTTCTTTCAATGGGAAAAGTAAATGGGATCTTAAAAGGTGTTGGAAATACTTACTCAGATCATGAATTTATTTCAGGTCCCTTTGCAACCAATTATACAGCTGGAAATTATGTTCAAAAATATTCCTTATTATGGAATGTAAATCAATATGAAATTAACTTTCATATTTTAAATTGGAATCAGGCTGGCTATGTTACTCCTTCTTCAATTCTGGATTGGCCTGGAAATGGAGATGTTTCGAATGGTGAATCTAAAATTTTAGCTCCTTTTAAGGATTTAAATGGAAATCAACTATATGAGCCTTTACTGGGAGAATATCCTTTAATTAGAGGTGATAGAGCTGTTTATTCAATTATGAATGATGAAAATTGTCCTCATGTAGCTTCAGGTTTAACACCTTTAAGACAAGAGATTCATGTCATGGCGTATCAATTTGCTGCAGGAGATTGTTTAAATCAAACTACTTTTATTCATTGCGAGATTTTTAATCGTTCAACAGATATTTATACAGATTATAAATTTGGTTTATTCAATGATTATGATTTAGGATATTATGCGGATGATTTTGTAGGGTCTGATTCAAATTTATCTCTATCTTATGCCTATAATGGTGATTCAAATGACGATAATTTCAATACAATACCTCACGGTTATGGAATTAATCCGCCTGCTTTTGGTTGTATGGAATTAAATCATAATCTAAGTTCAAATATTCAATATGATTCTGTAAACAATAATCTAGAATTATATAATAATTTGAAAGGACTAAAGGGAGATGGAACAACTTTTTTAGACGCTTCAAATACTCCGACAAATTTTATATATGATAATAGTGTTAATTCTGCATGGAACGAAGTTGCTGAAGGTAATCTTAAGGGAGATAGAAAAAATGTTTTAGGGACCACAATATGCACTATTAATCCAAGCGAATCTATTTGTCGAGATTTTGCTTTTATTTACGCACGATCAAGTTCATATGTGTCTGGTTTAGAGAGTGTTGATTTATTAAAAGTAAATGCTGTTATTGTTCAAAATTTCTATGATACGCAAAGTTTTAGTTGTATGAATGAAGTTGGTGTTAAAGAAATAACTAATTCTCATTATTTAACTGTTTATCCAAATCCAACAGAAAAAACGGTAACAGTTTCGATAGAGGGGGAATTTAGTTATTCAATTGTAGGTATCGATGGTAAATTAATTCAGAAAGGTAAAACAAAGAATTCAGAAATTAATGTAGAAGCATTGAATTCAGGATTGTACTATATTGAAGTAATTTCAGATAAAGGTTTTTATAGATCTCAATTTACTAAAAAATAAATGATTTATATTAAGGTATCATAAAAAAAGGGAATCTCATTGAGATTCCCTTTGTATTTTAGGTTAACTAGCAAATTTATAATCTGCTAATTTTCCAATCTGTAATTAATATCTGTATTCATTAGATTTGAACGGTCCAGCAACTGGAACACCAATATAATCAGCTTGTTCTTGTGTTAAAACGTCTAATTCAACAGAGATTTTTGCTAAATGTAAACGAGCAACTTTTTCATCTAAATGTTTTGGTAAAACATAAACATCGTTTTCATAGTTTGCACTGTTTTCCCATAACTCTAATTGTGCTAAAGTTTGGTTAGTGAAAGAGTTTGACATTACGAAAGATGGGTGCCCTGTAGCACAACCTAAATTTACTAAACGACCTTCAGCTAAAACAATAATGTCTTTTCCTGCGATTGTATAAATGTCAACTTGCGGTTTTACAGTATTTTTCGTGTGACCGTGGTTTTGGTTCAACCAAGCCATGTTTATTTCATTGTCGAAGTGACCAATGTTACAAACGATCGCTTTGTCTTTCATGTTTTCGAAGTGACGTCCAACGATGATGTCTTTATTTCCAGTTGTAGTAACGATGATATCACCTAAACCAATAACTGTATCTAATTTCTTCACTTCAAATCCGTCCATTGCAGCTTGTAAAGCACAAATAGGATCGATTTCAGTAACGATAACACGAGCACCAGCACCTTTCAATGAAGCAGCAGAACCTTTACCAACATCTCCGTAACCACAAACAACAGCAACTTTTCCAGCCATCATAACGTCAGTAGCACGACGAATAGAATCTACTAAAGATTCTTTACATCCGTATTTGTTATCAAATTTAGATTTAGTAACTGAATCATTCACGTTGATAGCAGGCATTACTAAAGTTCCGTTTTTAACACGTTCGTGTAATCTGTGAACTCCAGTTGTTGTTTCTTCAGATAAACCTTTAATTCCAGCAGTTAATTCTGGGAAACGATCAAAAACCATATTCGTTAAATCACCACCATCATCTAAGATCATGTTCAATGGTTGACCATCTTTAAATGCGAAAATTGTTTGTTCGATACACCAGTCAAATTCTTCTTCGTTTAAACCTTTCCAAGCATAAACAGGAACTCCTGTTGCAGCGATAGCAGCAGCAGCTTGATCTTGTGTAGAGAATATGTTACAAGAAGACCAAGAAACTTCAGCTCCTAACGCAGTTAATGTTTCAATTAAAACAGCAGTTTGAATAGTCATGTGTAAACAACCAGCAATACGAGCACCTTTTAAAGGTTGAGCAGCACCAAATTCTTCACGAAGTGACATTAAACCTGGCATTTCAGCCTCAGCCAACATAATTTCTTTTCTTCCCCATTCAGCTAAGCTGATATCTTTAACTTTAAATCCTAATTTCTCAGTTGTGCTCATAAAATATGTTTGTTTTAATTTTTTACTACACAAATTTACGAAACTCCTTTTGAAATAAAAAATAGTAAATCAATTAAATCCTATAAATCGCGCAATTGAATGAATTTTTCCATTTCTTGGTAATAGGATTGCTTTGAATGTTTTGTTTTTTGATTTTCAATATACTCAAAAGTTCTATTAACACTCGATTCACCAATTGAAAAAGATCCGTATCCATCTTGCCAAGCAAATTTAATTTCGAGTTTCAAAATATTATTCACAAAATAAGATGTGCTTCCTTTTACATTTTTAATTACATCGGCCATCGATCTATTGGGATTTAATAAAAATAAACAATGAACATGATCACTCATTCCATTAATTATTCGAACAGGACATCCTAATTCTTTAAATTTACTTCGCATGTAATCAAATATTATTTGTTCATATTTCGGAGCAATTAATGGTTCCCTGTTTTTTGTCGACCACACGGAATGGATCCAAATTTTGTTGTAAGATTGGGGCATTTTGTTTCGTTTTTAATTATTAATTTCTATTGAAGTTAAAAAATGATTTGAATTAAAAATAATTTTTTAACGTAAAATTTGGGATTTATTTGTGTTGAATATATTATGTTTGAAATTGCTTGTGGTAAACCAATAACCATAGGATAGGGTTTAAACCCTATCCTATGGTTATTCACCAACGTTATTCACCAACGTTATTCACACCAACGTGATTCAACAATGGAATTCACCAACGGGATTCACCAACGTGATTCAACAACGTGATTCAACAATGGAATTCAACAATGGAATTCACCAACGTGATTCACCAACGTGATTCACCAACGGGATTCAAAAATGGAATTCAACAACTGAATTCAACAACGTGATTCACCAACGTGATTCACTAAAGGAAATCAACAACGAAATTCAAAACGGAATTCAAAATGGGATTCACCGATGGCTTTCAAATAATGGAAATTCGAAAGCCAATAAATATTAACCAAAAAAATCCATGTATGAATTTTTACAATTTCATACATGGATTTTAAAAATATTTATTTTAATCAAGCTAAAAGATCGGAAGAATCTATCTTTGAAGTTTTTTTCTTCCCTTTAATGATCTCTTTTAATCTATCTACACCATAATAAAGCATAGGTACTAAAATAATTGTTAATAACATTGAACTGATCAATCCGCCTATTAAAACCCATGCCAATCCGTTTTTCCATTCAGCTCCAGATCCTTTTGCCATTGCAATTGGAAACATTCCGACAACCATTGCGATTGTTGTCATCAAGATTGGTCGCATTCTTTCTTTTACAGATTCTAATAATGCGTCTTTTGTATTTCTTCCTTGTTCTTTCAAGTGATTCGTGAAATCGACAATAAGAATTGCATTTTTTGCTACCAATCCGAAAAGCATAATTACACCTAACATTGTGAATACTCCAAAGTTTGATGAAGAAAGGCTTAGAGCAATTAAAGCACCGATTAAAGCGACAAATATGGAAGGTAAAATTACCAACGGATAAATGAAGTTATCATACAGAGCCACTAAAATTAAATACACTAAAATCAACCCAATTAACATGGCTAATCCCATCGCACCAGCTCCTTCTTTAGATCTTTTTACTTCACCTCCCCATGTCATTTTAACTGATTTTGTTAATGGGTGTTTTTCTAAATGTTTTTCAATTAATGCAGCTACTGTTCCAGCCGCAGAACCTAATATGTATGCTCTGATAGTGGTTGAACTTAATCTGTTTTTTCTTTCTAATGAACCTAATCCATTTCCGATTGAAACATCTGCAAATTCTTCAAGTCTGACAGTAGCTCCTTTTGAAGAAGTGAATGTCATTTTTTTAATTGCATCCATATCCTTTCTATCGTATTGATCATACATTATTCGGATGTCGTATTCTGTTCCTTTTTCTGAAAATTGAGAATCATCATTACCGCTTAATGCATTTTGAAGTTGCATACCAACAGCTATCGTTGAAACGTTTAGCTGCCCCATTTTTTCACGGTTTAATTCAATTCGAACTTCAGGACTAATGTCATCCGTTGAAACGGTTGGATCTTTAGCTCCAGGAATTGTAAGAATTGTTTCTTTTAATTTTCTCGCTTCGTCCATAACTTCTTCGATATCACTTCCTGAAAGAAATATTTCAATTGGTGCTTCTTCAGATTCAACTAAGCCAATATTAATTGCTTTAACTTCTATACCAGTGAATTTACTTTCAATTTTATTTCTTAAAAGATTCATGTATTCCATTGTAAGCATCTTATCTTGCGCATGGTCCTTTAATTTTACGGTAATTTCAGATTTTGACTCATTTCCGAAAGTAGAAGCACCCATTCCAGCACTTGGACCACCAACGTTGGCAAAAACCATTTTCACATCGTCTTGTTTTAAAAGCAATTGCTCGATTTGATAGGTAGTTGCATTGTTTTCAGCAAACGTCGTGCTCTTATCATATTTCAATTTCACAATGAATTTCCCTTGATCACCTTGAGAAACGAATTCAGATCCGACAATTCCCATTTTCATGATCATTCCAGTTCCAATGAAAATAGCTATGATTCCAACAAATGTTATTATTTTATGACGTAATACCCATTCTAATAAGTTTACATATTGGTCAGTAAAGATTTCAATTCTTCTTTCAATCCAAATTAAAACACGGTGAAACATATTTTCTTTTCTCAATTTTGTTTCTCTTGCAAATCGAGATGCTAACCAAGGAGTAAGAGTGAAACATACAAATAATGACATCAAAGTTGAAATAACAACCACAATACAAAATTGTTGAAGGATATCTGAAATTGTCCCCTGAACAAAAACTAGAGGAAGGAATACAACAACATCCACTAATGTAATTGCAACTGCTGTAAATCCTATTTCATTTCTACCATCTAATGCTGCTTGTCTAGTTGATTTACCCATTTTTAAATGTCGGTAAATATTTTCAAGAACTACAATTGAGTCATCAACTAGTATTCCAATTACCAATGACATTGCTAATAAAGTCATCAGGTTTAAAGTGTATCCAAGAAGATACATAGCAATAAAAGTTGCGATTAATGAGGCTGGTATAGATACCAAAACAATCAACGCATTTCTAAAACTATGTAAGAAAAGGACCATTACAAATGCAACTAAAATAATGGCCAACTCTAAATCATGCATTACTGCATCTACAGCTTCAACTGTCGGAATAGATGTGTCACTTGCAATCGTAAATTTTAAACCTTCTTTTTTATGTTTTTCCTCTAATTCTTTAAATTTTGTTCGCGTCTGTTTCGCCATTTCAACAGCATTCGCATCAGATTGTCTAGTTATTCTTAGTCCAATTCCATTTTGACCATTGAAGCGTGTAATACTGGATTGATCTTTTTCACCATCCGAAATTTCTGCAACATCGCTTAATTTAACTGATGATGTTCCATTTGAAGTAATAATTAAATTACTTAATTCTTTAACAGTTGAAAATTTTCCAGCTAATCGAACAGTCATTTGTTCTTTTTCACTTTTGATTTTACCTGTCGGGAATTCAATATTTGCAGCAGCAATTGCTTGGGAAACATTGGTTAAGTTTAAGTTGTACATCTTCAATTTTTCATTGTCAATGTTTACTCGAACTTCTCTTTTTACACCACCAATTATACTTATTTCAGCGACACCTTTTGTTTGCTTTAAAAGGGGTAGAATTTCTTCGTCCATTAATTGAAAGAATTCCTTGTCATCCATTTTTGGACAAGTAGCACTTACTTGTAAAACGGGAGCAGCATTGGGTTCTATTTTTCCGATAGATGAAGTTTCTGCACCTGAAGGAAGTTTTCTCTTGTTGTTTTCTACTTTTCTTTGAGCATCTTGCATTGCTTCTTTTAAATCAACAGAATGGTTGAATTCAAGTAAAACAATTGACGCGTTTTCCATTGAAAAAGAAGTTACTTCAACAATGTTCTCCAATCCACTTAAAGCATCTTCCATTGGTTTTGAAACTTGATTCTCTACAGTTGTAGGAGAAGCTCCTGGATATGGAGTTGTTACTGTTAAGATAGGTGGTGCAAAATCAGGTAATAATTGATAGGATAATTGCTTATAAGAAAGTAGACCTCCTCCTATCAAAACTGTAAAGATTACAATGATGAGGGAGGGTCTTTTTATTGCGAGTTCTGTAAGTGTCATACTGTTAGTTATTTACCAGTTATAGATATGTTCGTATTGTTTTGAAGGTTAATTTGACCTTTAACAATTATTAAATCTGTAGAAGTTATTCCACTTACGACTTCAACAAAATCATTGTCGCTTGTTCCTGGACTAAACGATTTCAATACTGATTTCCCATTGATTGCTAAATACACTTTGGGATGTTTAGTAGAGCCCACTAAAGCTTTTCTAGGAATAGATAATGCAGTAATACTCGATTGATTTTTGAATTTTACTGAGCCATACATTCCAGCCATTAACGGATCGGATGAAGAATTTTGAACAGTTATTTCAACTTTGAAATTGTGTGTTGCGTCTGCTTTAACTGAAATTAATGTAGCTCTTCCGGAAAATGATTTTTCTTTATGGACATCAACAAAAACGCTTACTTCTTGTCCAATTTTAAATTTTAAGATGTCTCTTTCAGGAACTGAAACTGTTAATTTCAGAGAAGAAATGTCAGTGACTTCTAAAAGTGGAGTTCCGGGACCAACGATTGATCCAAGTTCTATCAATTTTTTAGTAATTACGCCTGAAAAAGGAGCTGTAATTGTCGTGTTTTTAATCTGTCTTTTAATTTGTTTGATTTGTGTTTCAGCTGAACGAATTGCTAATTTCGTTTTTTCGACTTGAACACCAGTGATTACATTTTCCTTTGCTAAATTTGAATTTCTAGCGTCATCATTTTTTAAACCTTCTAAACTGATTTCTGCATTTTCTAATTGCAATCTTAAAAGTTCATCGTCTACTTTTGCTATAACTTGACCAGTTGTTAATCGATCTCCTTCTTTAACATCTAATCGTATTATTTTACCAGAAGCATCTGAACTGATCGTGTTTTGTCTTGAAGGTTCTAGAGTTCCTAAGAAAGATAGAGCATTTTCGAAAGTATGGTTTTGAGCTTTGTCTATTGAAACTAAAACTTGGGCATTTGAATCATGAATGTACAATTTAGCGGCATTTTTTTCTTTATTAGAAAATAATTTCGACATGCCTAGTGTAATCAAAAGAGCTGCAATTCCGAGGATAATTATTATACGTTTGTTCATATTATTTATTTTTAAATTCTTATTTTGAAAGTTATTTTTTATTTTAAATTACCAGTTGCTTTTAAATAATCTAATTCAGCTTGACGCAATTGGACATAGGATGAAATGACATTTGTTTGAGATTGGTTTAAATCATTTTCAGCTTTAATTAAATCATTTGATGAAATGATTCCTTGGTTGAAAGATATTTCAGTTTGGTTATAAATCTTTTCAGATAAAGCCAATTGTTCTTTTGATATTAACAAAGAATTAATTTGAATTTCAACTTGCTTTTTAGCATTCATTGTTGCCATTTCTAGTTGTTGATCAATTAATTCTAATTGGTTGTTTATTTTTTCAGATTGAATTTTATTAACTTTCGCTTTGTTGTGTTTTTCAAAACCATCGAAAAATGTCCAATCTATTCTTATTCCAATAAATGAAGATGATATACCTTTTGTGAAATTACTTTCAGGTCGCATATTGTAACTGTAATTATAAGCAGCATAGAATGAAAAAGTGGGTAAATAGGCCATTTTTAGACCTGTTTTTTCATTCATGTTTAATTCTTTTTGAACGTTTATAATTTCTAGTTCAGTATTGTTTCTTTGTAAATTGTCAACTACCAATGGCTTTTCAATCATATCATCAGTTGTTAATTCAATTTTTGAATTTGAATCTAAGCCGATTAATATTTTTAATAAAAGTTCTAATTGATCTTTTGTAGCTGTTAGCTTTTGTTGTTGATTCACCAAATTTAAACGATTCACTTTTAATTTATCTTCTTCAATTGGAAGAACCATTTTTTGTGAAATCAAGAGGCTGATGTTTTTTAAGGTTTTGTCAATATTCGTTAAATTACCTTCAATAAAAAGGATTTGTTTTGAAATTGCTTGAAGATTAAAAAATGTTTGATATACTTGGTATTGTATATTTTGAGTTGTCACTTTGGACTGTAATTCAATTATTTTTTGATTTAACTCTAATGAATGTAAAGCTGAATTAATCAAAGGATTATAAATCGTTTGGTTTAGTTGAACAGTATTACCAAAAGTGTAAGGTACCCCAAATTGAACAACGGTATATTGTCCTTTTTGACCTCCAGAAAATTCTGCTGGAAATAATGAACCTGGAATTGCAGGATAATATCTATAATCTCCTGAATAATTCACTTTTGGAAGTAAAGATGATTTGAAAGCTCTTGTTTGCTCCGAATTACTAGCAATATCTAATCTTGAGTTACGAATAGTTAAATTCGCGGTATCTGCCATTTTTAAACAGGTGTTTAAGTCGAGTGTTTGACTAAAACTAAAAGAACTAACTAGTATACTAGCAAGTACTATTTTTGTCTTTATTTGTTTTGTTAAATCCATTTTACGAATTTTTTGGGAATAAATAGTTGATAAGCATTTCTGTAACATATTGTTTGTGTACCATTAGGTGTTCGTTATATTGAGCATCTTCTAAAGAATTAATTGTTTTAATCATTGGTTTTGCCATGAATGGAAAATGACAATTTGACATCATTAAAAGCATTAAACTTACAAGATCAATTTTTCTCATTTCTCCTGAAGTTTGTGCGTCTAATACTTCTTGAAATATTTTAGTTTTATGAAACTCTTCGGCAATATCTAGGCATTCAAAGAAGTTTTTGTCTTTTTTTCCTAATTCATTGATGATGAAATTTGGAATTTCAGGGTGCTTTGATAAAAATTCATATTCTTTTTCTATAAGAATTCTTACTTTATTGATCAGTGACATATTGTTTTTTAATACATCTATAATTGATAAAGTAAAATCTTTCAGAACAGAAGAAATGATAATATCAAATAATTGCCCTTTGCTTTTGAAATAATAATTTAAGAGGGCAACGTTAATTCCAGCTTCATTCGCAATTTCACGGGAAGTACAACCATTGAAGCCATTGGTAATAAAAATACGTTTTGCAGCGTCTTTTATTTTTGTTTCTGTTGATAAATCTCTTTCCATTTTTATTTAATTGACTGCAAAATTAACTTATTTATTAAACGCTTGTTTAATTTTTGATTATTTTTTTTATTTTGAATTACATTCTTCTTATATTTTATTCATTTTTAACTTTTAATTTTTTTTTTTTGTTAAAGCTTAATATGAGTGTAAAAATAATTATTGTCAAATAAAATGGAGATATATTAATAGGTGAGTTGTTGATTTGAGTCGGTGATTTGTACTTTTAAGTTGTTGGAGGTGTTATTTGATTGTTTTTAAACGTGTGTTTAAACAAAAAGGGTTTGCCAATTATTTGGCAAACCCTTTTTGTTTTTATTTTCAGATTATTAATCTGTTTTAATATCTTTCAATTTCAATTCTACAATTTCACCGTATTTTTTCAATTTCTTTTTATCTATTTTTTTCAAATTACCATAGATTGTTATTACTCTTGGTTGGTTTTGAATATTTGGTTGATAGAATTTAATAATGTCATCGAAAGTTAAGGTATTATACAATTTATATTCTTCAATTAATGGAGATTGTGTATATCCAAGTTGTCTTCCTCTTTCAATTGTACTTGAAATATATCTAAAATCAGGCAAATTAGAAGTCATTGAATTAATCATTCCCGATTTAATCATTTCTATTCTTTCAGGCTTAATCGGCATGTGTTTTAAGATACTATCTAAAATTGTAACCGCATCATTTGTTTTATCGCCTTGACAACCAATGTATGCATAAAATACACCAGGATTGTTTTTGATAACTGGACTAATAAATGATCCGCCAGTTGAATAAGCCAATGATCTATACTCTCTGATTTCTTGCATCAAGATTCCAGAAAAACCATCACTTAAATATTGATTGAATGCTTCTGCTTTTACCTTATCAGATGGACTATTTGAAAAATTTGGAGTATTAATTACAAAGTAAACTTGACTTTGAACCGCATTTTTGTCATTGATTACATAAATTTTATTTTTAGTAATTGCTTCCGTTTTCTTATCAGCTAGTAAAACTTTTCTATTCGTATTTTCTTTGGGGAAAACAGAAAAAATCATTTCTTGAACTTTATTTGAAGAGGTAGTTCCTACAAAATGCCAATTCGTATTATAAGAGTAGATTTTTTTATAATCAGCAAGGATTTTTTGACTTTCTAAAGCTTCAATTTGTTTGATTGTTAAACGAGTTAAGTTTTCAGAATCGTTTCCAAATCGTGCATAATCTAATAACATTCTACCCATTGAACTTGGATCTTTTGATTCAGATTTTCTTTCTGATAACATTTGTTCTTTGATACTTTCAATTGATTTTTCATCAATAATTGGATCATACATTAACGCTTTCATTAGAGGAAGACCTTTTTCAAAGTTACTTTCTAATCCGTTAAACGAAATCGTAAAACGTGATCCACTTACAGATGCATAATAAGTGATTCCTAATAATGCAAACTCTTCTTTTAATTTATCTCTAGACAGTTCTTTTGTATAAAATTGATTAAATAATGCACTCGCAACATCTAAATTTTTAATTGAATCTTGTCCTACCATTCTTTCCATTTTAAGGGTAAATAAATTATTGGTAGGATTGTTTGTTACATATAATTGTGTACTAGGATTTACTTGTATCAATTGAGCATCTTTGTTATAATCTAAAATTCTTGGTGAATCAGAAGAAGTGATAGAAGCTATGAAATCTTTAGCATATTGTGAATCTTCAGTTTGTTTAGCAATTACCGCTTTAAATCCTGGTTTTTGAATAGTTTCTTTTTTAGGGAATCCCATTGAAGAACGGTATATCAAATGATTATCAATAAAATAAGTTTTTGCTACTCTTATAATATCTTCTTTGGTAACTTTTTGAATTTCATCGATTTGCTTAAGATATTCTTCCCAAGTTGCTCCTTCACTAAATAGTTGAGCAAGATTCATGACTCTACTTTCAACACTTTCTAAACCTTCTTGTCTTTGTCTAAGAAATTCTTGTTTAATAATCAGTAAATCATTATCAGTGAAATCACCTTTTTTAATTTTTTCTATTGAATTTAAAACCAAAGCTTCAGCTTCTTCGAATGATTGTCCAACTAATTTTGGGATATAAAACATTATAAGAGCTCCATCATCATTATATGTTAATGGAAATTTCCCAGCTTGCATAATTTCACCATTTAAGGCTAATTTATTTAAGATTCCTGTTTCAGATTCATTTTGCAATAAACTAGAACAGATGTCAAAAGCTATTTCATCTTTGTTTCCTTTTGCAAATGTTTTGTACCCTAATAATCCAACTTTAATTGGGGTATATTTTACTTCAATTAATTCTGTTTTGTCGAATTTACTGGATGCATAGTCAGGGAAAACTGGAATCGGAGCTGATCTCAATTTTGAGAATTTTTCAATGATAATTGGAATTGTTTTTTCTAGATCAAAATTTCCTGAAAGTACTAAAGCCATGTTGTTTGCAACATAATAGGTATTGAAATATTCATACATTTTTGTTAAAGATGGATTTTTCAAATGTTCAGTTGTTCCAATTGTACTTTGTGTTCCGTAAGGATGAGTTTTGAATAATTGTTCGTGTAATTCTTCAATAACTTTTTGAAATGGGCTATCCATTCCTCTGTTTTTTTCTTCATAAACAACTTCTAATTCAGATTGAAATGATCTAAATACTGGATTTTGAAATCTCTCTGAATATAATTCTAACCATTTATCAATTTGATTTCCAGGAAATTCATTGTGATAAACTGTCATGTCATTCGCTGTAAAAGCATTTAAATTTGTTCCTCCAATACTTTTGATTAATTTATCAAATTCAGTTGGTTTACCATATTTTGCTTGTTCAACACTTTGATTATTAATTAATTGTTGGATTTTAGTTCTTTCTGCTTCATCTTTTGTTTTTCCTAATAAGTCATAGTAAAAGATGATAGAATCCATAAATGGTTTTTCTTTCGCATAATCGGTTGTTCCAAGAACGGTTGTTCCTTTGAATAATAAATGCTCTAAATAATGGGCCATACCAGTTGCATCTGCAGGATCATTTTTACTTCCAGCTTTTACGACTACTGCTCCATATACATCTTTTGCATTTGGGTCTTGATTTAAAAATACTGTAAAACCATTCTCTAGAACAATTTTTTTGACAGTTAGTGATTCATTTTGTGAAAAGGCAGTTAATCCAATAAATAGGAAAATCGTGATTAAAAATTTCATTTTTTTATTTTTTTTAGTTGATCAAAGGTAAACAATTTATGTTAAAAGTGTTAAGTTTAATGTTAAGTTTAGTTATATTTTTGTTAAAAAATAAATTCTATTAATTATAAGTGTATAAAATTTCAGTTGTAGAAATTATTTCACCATTTTTAGAAGATGAATAGGCGTTGATCATACCATTTTCCTCATATTTATATGCTTTTGAATGAATAATATTTCTATTATACGAATTTGTAGATAATGTCATTTTTCCATTTTCATCATATTCATAGGTCATAATTGAGGTGTGTTTGATTAACCCAAATCTTGTTTTTTGACAAAAAATTCGTTGACCTTCACTATTAGTAATTATTGTGTTCAGATTGATCAACTTACCTTTTGTGTTATAATGTTTTACAATCTCAGTTGTACCTATTTTTTCTGAATGAGAAATTAGAATAGTGTCTTGTAAATAAACTTTAACGGAAAGAGGAACAGAATCTTTGTTGAATTCATATTTTGATAAGTAAGAGTTTCCATTTGATAATTCTCGTGAATAGGAAATATATGATCCATCATTTTTTTCCTCAACCCATTTACAGGTTGAACTTTCATACACGTTTTCTTTTTTCATTAATTTACCTTGATCACTGCAGTCATACGTCCATTCATGTTCTAATATCCCATTTTTAAAATGTTGTCTTTTTTCTATTTTACCTTCTGAATTATAGAAGATTTTGAATTCTGTAGAAAATTCCAATTTTTTACCAAATCGTGAAAAATTACTTATTGTTTGACCTTTTTCATTCTTAGTTATGATGTTTTCTTTGATTAGTTTATTGTCCTTGTTTGTTTCTCTTGTGGTTGTGGTGGTATTTTCTTGATGGTATGTGATTTTTGAGTACTGTTTTTTACTGAATGTGATGTTTTCAGTGATGATCGTATCAGAATTATAACGAATTGTTTGCCCTCCTCTTGAATCATTAAATTCAATTACTCTTCCTTTAGAATTGAATTTAGTGTCACTTGAATATTTAATTTTCCCTTTTTTGTTTGTTGATTTAACACTTGTTCCAGATAGTTTTAATTCTATTCTTTTATCTTTTGCTTTTTTTTCTTCTGTATAGAAGATATTGTTATAATCTATTGTGTTGTTTCTTTGATTCAACAATTCAGAGGCAGGAGTATTAGCAAAATATGAAAAATAATTTTCATATTGATATCCTGATTGAGCTGTACTATTTAAAGTTAATAGTAGGCTGCTAGCGATTGTGGTTAGTTTGTTTTTCATTCGTATTTTTTTTAAGTTATGTGTGTATAACTTAAAAGTTAAGATTGGTTACAGATTTTATTTGTGTTTTATTAATTAATAGCTCTTTTTCAAAAATTCCAGCAAAATTAATATTAAAATCTCATCTGACTTGAAATCAGTTAAATGAAAAAAGTGTATGTCTAATATTTTAACGTGTATTTTTATTTAAATAAAATTTATCATTCTGCCATTTTGTAGGATTATTGATGATGTATTCAGAAATGTTTTGATATGATTTTTCGTTTCGAATAATGATTTCGTAATAATTTCGTTGCCATAATTTTCCCATCGTTTGATTATATGATTTAAAAATTGCCAAACAGCCGTTTGCAACCAACGATTTATATGCACCAACAATGTCGGGTATCGCCGCCGTAGTGGCAACCCTTGCGGTTACCTCTATGGTGGTTTCCCCGTTGCGTTCGTTTTCCCCATGACGTTCAATGGTACAAATGCCATCGTTATTTTGAAATTCCATTTCATTTTGGGATATCATTTCATTTTGGACAGGGGTGAACCCTGTCCCTAGGGATGTATCTTTCAATAATATTATTCCATGGATATGGTTTGGCATTATTTGAAATGCGCCCAAATCCATATTTAAATAACGTTCGGTTAATTTTTGCCATTCATTATGGGCAATGTGCCCTAATTCATTTAATACCATTTTGCCATTTTCAACATTTCCAAATCTGTTAATTCTATCCTGACAACAAATCGTAATAAAATACAAACCTGGTTGTGAATAATCATATCCTTTCAAACGGATAGAACGGCGGTGATGAATTTTAGAATTAAAGGTCATATTTATCTTTTTTCTACTGAAGATAATCAAAAATAGTAGATTCAACAATCCTTCAATGTTTTTTTGTTATCGAAAAAAATGCAAATAATAAACTTTTTTCAAATTAAATATAGACACTTGTCAATGCAATTATATTTGCAACATTCGTAAATACTGGAGAGATTTGTTCGTAAATTCCTGCCATCATCGATATTTAATAACATTTTTTCAATTGTAAAGTCTACTATTTTTCCTTTAAGCAACTGAAACTTCATTTTCTTATCTAAATCACAATCTATTCTTTACCAATTCCTCTAAACAATCAACAAATTTCGGATGGTCATTGGTACTTGGAACCAATTGAATTTTTTCTCCACCATTTTCTTCAAAGATCTCTTGGTATTCTCCACCGATTTCAATGATTGTTTCTAAGCAATCAGCAACAAAAGCGGGACTAAATACTAATAATTTTTTCGCCCCTTTTTTCCCCCATTCTTCTACCACTTTATCAGAGAACGGTTCCAACCACTTTTTATTTAAGCGCGATTGAAAACTTACCGTATAATCTGATTCTTTTAAACCTAATTTTTCAGCAATAAGCCTTGTCGTAGCAAAAGATGTTGCTTTGTAACAAAATTTATTGGTTGCGTTGATCTCTTTGTCACATGGATGATCTTTACAAGTGTCCGTTTCTCCATCGTAAATTTTATCTACTTGTCTAACTGGTAAACCGTGGTAAGAAAAAATAATGTGATCGTATTCTTTTAAGTTAAATGCCTTAGCTCTGTCTACGATTGCATCAATAAACGAAGGATTATCATAAAACTGACTAACGATATTTATTTCAGGAATAACCCACCATTTTTGAATTATTTTCATCGCTTTTTCAACTGCAGATCCTGTTGATGCACTTGCATATTGAGGAAAAAGTGGAATGATGATAATTTGGTCATACAATTCAGTTTTCATTCTTTCAAGAACCACATCCATAGATGGATTTTGATAACGCATTGCCATTTCGATCTTAACTTCTCCTGCATTAAAGCGTTCTTGAAGTAGTTTTTTTAAGCTTTCAGTATGTGTCATCAAAGGTGATACTCCATCTCCAAATTTCCACAATTCTTTATAGATTTTAGCCGATTTTGGGGCTCTAAAAGGAACTATAATTCCATTTACCAATAATTTTCTTGGCAACCAAGGAATATCAATGACACGAGGGTCATTTAAGAATTCACGTAAATAAATTCGAACATCTTTTACGCTAGGACTATTCGGTGTTCCTAGTTGAATTAATAAAACGCCAGTTTTTTTCATCTTTTTTAAAATAATTTTGTTCTCCAATCTTCGGATTCTTCTTGACTTATCAAATTCAATTTTAATAAATATTGAATTGTTTGTTCGAATGCCAAAGGGTATTCAATTCCTTTGTAATTCCAATCTGTTTCAGACAACCATTTTTCTACTTGATCTGATCTTAAATTGTATCTCCAACTCATAACCTCAACAGTATCTTCATCGTTTTTAACAGAAATTGCTTTCTTGTTTACGATCGTACACATTGCTTTTAATTCATTGAAATATTTTTCATATACTTCAGTTCTTACAGCAATTACAAAACAGGGCCAAGGTGTTACAACTTCGTCAATGTATCTGCATTTTTCTTGTTCTGTGTAAGGAAATGTTGTGTATTTTTCCCATAAAAAAGCTTGAGCTTCATTGTGTTCTAATGCCCAAAGGCCTCCATATATATCTCCAACAACATTGAATTTCAGATTGTCTGTTTCCCAGCCTTCCTGATCTGCTTTTACATAAGACATTAAATGCGAACCAGATCCTTCTCTAGAAATCGCAAAAGTTTGACCTTTTAAGTCATCCATTGTTTGAATGACTGAATGAAAAGGTACATGAATTCCCCAGTGAAGAGGAGTTGTAACGTATACTTGAATTATTTTCACATCTAATCCTTGAAGTACTGCTTTGGTAATTCCTTCAGTTAATAAAATAGCAACATCTAATGATCCTGTTTCTAATCCTCGAATCATTTGACCCGTTCCTCCACCCATATCACTCCAGTGTAATTTTAAACCAATATTACTGAATGCACCTTCTTCTATTGCTAATCTCCATGGTAGATTGAAATGTTCTGGAACACCTCCTACTTTTAATCCAATTAAATTATCCATTGTTTGTTTGTTCTGAAAATTGTTTGGTATATAGTCGTTTGTAAAAACTATTGTTTGCTATTAATTCTGAATGCGACCCTTGTTCTTTTATTTCGCCTTTATCAAGAACAATAATTTGATCTGCTTTTTGTATGGTTGAAATTCTATGAGCGATGACAATTGATGTTCTTCCTTTCGTTAATTCTTCAGTTGCTTTTTGAATCATTTCTTCCGATTCATTGTCCACACTTGAGGTTGCTTCATCTAGAATTAAAACAGTTGGATTGTATACGTAAGCTCTAATAAAAGCTAATAACTGTCTTTGTCCAACAGATAAAACACCTCCTCTTTCACCTACATGATAGTCATATCCATCAGGTAATTTTTCAATGAAAGTATGTGCTCCAATTGCTTTTGATGCCGCAATAACTTCCTCTCTTGAAATCGCTTCATTTCCTAAGGTGATGTTATTGTGTACAGAATCAGAAAATAAGAAAACGTCTTGTAAAACAATTGCAATATTATTTCTAAGATAGGATAATTCTAAATCACGAACTTTTGTTTCTCCAATATAAATTTCCCCTTTTTGAAACTCGTAAAAGTGACCCAGTAAGTTGACGATTGAGGATTTTCCTGCACCTGTTGCACCCACAAAAGCAACGGTTGAATTTGACTTAATAGTTAAATTTATGTTTTGTAAAATCCACTCTTCATTTTGATAAGCAAATGAAACATTTTTAAAAATAATTGGTTGGTTGAAATCACATTTAGACAAAGTTCCTTCTTCTTGGATATGTTCATTTATATCTATTATTTCAAAGACTCGTTCTGCACGGATAACACCTCTTTGAAGAATGTTAAATTTATCAGCCAATTGTCGAATTGGACGGAATAACATATTTATCCAAAAAGTGAATTTGATTATTTCAAGATATTGTGATTTCATATCAGCTTTTGAAACACCTTCTACCTGAAAAGCAATGTAAACTAATAAAAAAGCAACCGATAAAGAACTCAAAATTTCAACAACTGGAAAAAATATTGAAAAAGCCCAAATAGCATTTAGGTGTGCTTTTCTGTGAGCTTGATTAATTTCTTTAAACCCTTCAAATTCCTGTTTTTCTCGGTTGAATAATTGAACAATTGACATTCCAGTAATTCTTTCTTGAACAAATGTATTTAAACGAGTAACTTGTAATCTTTCTTGAATAAAAGAATTATTCATCGATTTGGCGAAGATTTTAGTCGCAATAATTAAAAAAGGAATTGAAATAAGCACTAATAATGTAAGATGCCAATTCATAATAAACATCATTATTAAAACAGCAAGTAAAAGAATTAAATCGCCAACAATATCAATTAAACCAGTCGAAAAAACTTCGGATATTGCTTCCATATCTGATACAATTCGTGTAACCAAAGCTCCAATTGGGGTTTTATCGAAATAACGCATTCGAAATGATATGATATGAGCAAAAAGTTTTTTACGTAAATCACTAATGATACTTTGAGCTAATAAATTGCTGAAATAAGAACTGGTAAACTGTAATATCGCTTCAATGAAAAGCATTCCAATAATTGTGCATGTCCAAAATAATAAAGCATTTCCATTTTTACTTTTTATGATGAATTTATCGATCATATCAGCAATAAGAATTGGTCTAAAGACACTGCTTAATGCAATTAATAGTACGCCAATAAGAGCCGTAAAAAAGTATCTTTTATAAGGCAAAGCATACGTTACGAGACGTTTAAATATTGAAATGCTAATTTTAGACTCTTTCGACATGTCACAAAGGTACTTATTTAGATGTTTAGAGTTTGATGTTTGATGTTTGATTATTGATGTTTTTTATTTAATTCCCATTTTTTTGTAGAATTTAAGGAAATAACAATAATTATGAATCTATCGAATTAAATTCTTTCTTTCTTTTAAATTTTCTATTAACTTTATCAAAAACTTTATATTATGATTCACAATCTATCAAAAACTAATTCAATTTTAGGAAAATTTTTATCAGAAATTAGAAGCGTCTCTATTCAAGGGGATTCTATGCGTTTTAGAAGAAATTTAGAAAGAATTGCTGAAGTGATTGGTTACGAGGTTTCTAAAAAGATGGAATTTGAAACGATTTCAGTTACAACTCCATTAGGGAAAGCTGAAGTCAATGTTTTAAAAGAAACCCCTGTTTTAGCTACAATTTTACGAGCTGGTTTAGGAATGCATCAAGGATTATTAAATTATTTTGATTCAGCTGAAAGTGCTTTTGTTTCTGCTTATAGAAAACACACTACTTTGGAAGAATTTGATATTCATGTAGAATATTTAGCTTCCCCCGATTTATCTAATAGAGTAGTTATTATTAGTGATCCAATGTTAGCTACTGGTGCTTCAATGGTTACAGTATATAAAGCTTTATTAAAACAAGGAAAACCTTCAAAAATATATATAATTGCGGCAATTGCTTCTCAAGATGCAATTGATTATGTAAAACAACATTTACCTGAATCTACCGAGATTTGGGTAGGGGCGATTGATGAAGAATTAACTGCTCAATCGTATATTGTTCCAGGATTAGGTGATGCTGGAGATTTGGCTTATGGCGTAAAATGTTAAAATAGTTTTTATGGGGTTGTGGCACTATAGTGGTTTCTTTTTTTTGTCGATGTTAAAATTTCTTTTTGCTCCTTTTGGGGGGCCTAAAGTAGGGATGACTTTTTTTGAAACCTATTTTTCGTGTGTTTCAGGAGCTATTGTTAGTGCAGCAATATTTTATTTTATGAGTGAATTTTTTATGATTCGTGCTCACAAAAAAAAGAGTCTTTTATTAAAACAATCTATTGAAAGTGGTGTTGAACTTCCTTATAAGAAAAAATTCACTAAAATGAATAAATTTGTTGTTCGAATGAAAATGAAATTTGGAATTTTTGGTATTGCTATGTATGCCCCACTTTTTCTATCTGTCCCTTTAGGCTCGATTGTAACGGCTAAATTTTATGGTAAAGAGAAGAAAACATTTTCAATAATTGTAGTAGGCATGTTTTTTAACGGCCTTTTGACAACAGGAATTGCTTATATAATTGCTGATTTCTTTTGATATTTCTATAATTTAATGAATACTTCTTCACATCTTTTTTTCGATTTAGACAGAACACTTTGGGATTTTGAAAAGAATTCTCAACAAGCGTTACGTATTTTATATGCTGATTTAAACATTCAAGATAAAATCGGGAATTTCTACGATTTTTACCACAAATATAAAAACATCAATTCCGATTTATGGATTGCCTATGGCAGAGGAAAAATCACGAAAGATGAATTAAGAAATACGCGATTTGAAAAAACGTTGAATAAGTTTGGAATTGTGGATGAAGAATTAAATCAGGCTTTGAATAATGGATATATCGATATTTCTCCTGATCAAACACATATTTTTCCTTTCGCAATTGAAACATTGACCGAATTAAAAAAAGATGGATTCAATCTTCATATTATTACAAATGGTTTCAAAGAAGTGCAGCATCGAAAATTGAAAAACTGTGGATTTGATGCTTTTTTTGATGTAATTGTTTGTTCTGAAGAAATTGGAAAAAACAAACCAGCACCGGAAGTTTTTCATCACGCCATGCAAAAAGCAGGAGCAATTCCTTCTAAAAGTGTGATGATTGGAGATGATTTCCAAGTTGATATAATAGGAGGGAACAATGCAGGAATGCGAACCATTTTATTTGATCCTGAAGATCGATACCGAAGACGAAAAGGCGATTATCATATTAAGTCTTTGAATGAGATTCCTGCGATTTTGCCGTGGGTGTTTAGAGATTGAGAATTTATATCAACCAATAAATATTAAAATTCATTGGTTGATATAAGTTTAAATTCTATCCATATAATTCTTGACGCGTTTTCTCGTATAAAACGATTGCTGCAGCAACTCCAACATTCATAGAAGCGATTTCACCTCTCATTGGAATTTTAGCTTTAATATCCGCCATGTTTAAAAAGTCATTGGTAATTCCATCTTCTTCTGAACCAAGAATGATTACAACCGATCCACGCAAGTTAACAGTGTACAAAGGAATATTTGTTTTCTCTGTACATGCAATAATTCTCATTCCACATTGTTGAAGGTAGAATAAAGTGTCTTTGATGTTATCTGATTTACAAACTGGAATTCTATTCAAAGCTCCAGCTGAAGTTTTAATGGCATCTGAAGTAACTTGAACCGAACCTCTGGAAGGAATTAAAATAGCATCTACTCCTTGACATTCAGCAGTTCTAGCTATAGCACCAAAATTACGAACATCTGTAATTCTATCTAATACCAAAACGGTAGGTTTTTTACCTTGTTCCATCATTTCTTCAACCAATTTTTCAACTGATCCGTAAGTTATTGGCGCAACGAAAGCAATAACACCTTGGTGATTGTTATCTGTAATTTTATCCAATTTTTCAACTGGAACAAATTGCAAATAATAATTTTTATTTGCTAAAATATCTTTTAACTCTTGGAACAAATCTTTGTTCATTCCTTTCAAAATCATTATTTTATTGATTTCACGATCCGCTTTTATTGCTTCAATAACGGCACGAACTCCAAAAATAAATTCATCTGCAGATTCTTTACGCTCACGTTTTTGAAAATCACGTGGACTAAAATCTTCTCTGTTTGGGTAAGAATCTCTACTTGGGTATGATTCTCTTTTGTTGTATTTTTTATTTTCCATTTTCTTTTTTTGTTGAAACGCAAAATTTTGCGTCTTTTATTGGGCTGTGGAGACGCGATGAATCGCGTCTTTACTTTAATATGTTATATTAAATTCTATTTCAACATTGTCTCCCAATGTCTGTGCTACCGGACATGCCTTCCCAACTCTGATTACTCTTTCTGCGGTTTCTTCATCCCAATTGTTTCCTGTGAAATCCATTTTCAGTATTATTTTACCAATTCTTCGAGGATTTGATTCCATTATTTTTGTAACATTAGATGTTCCATGTGTGAAATTTATTGAATTGTTTTCACAATATATTCCCATGATTGTAATCATACATGATGCGTAAGCAGTTGCTAACAAGTCAGTTGGTGAAAAAACTTCTCCTTTTCCATTGTTATCTAAAGGTGCATCTGTTATAATTGTTGTTTGAGATTGAGTATGCGTACAGCTTGTACGAAGTCCTCCTAAATATTCTACTGTTGAAGTTGTCATGGGTAATAAACTATAATGTTGTAACTTTGTGCCGTATTTATCAAAGTAAAGTCGAATCACACTGCAAAAATACGACATTTTATTGCTATTTGAGTTGAAAATAAGGATGAATACAAAAATGGAATATAAAATTAACTGTTTTAACTTCTTTAAAAAGAGTTTTACATGAGCGAAATAGAAGAAATAGGCAACTCGCCAGAACGTATTAGAAAACCAAAATGGCTGAAGGTAAAATTACCGACAGGTGAAAACTACAAGAAGGTAAGGGCTTTGGTAAGTGAACATAAATTACATACCATTTGTGAAAGTGGAAGTTGTCCAAATATGGGTGAATGTTGGGGTGAAGGTACTGCAACGTTTATGATATTGGGAAATATTTGTACACGTTCATGTGGTTTTTGTAACGTAAAAACGGGTAGGCCTGAAGAGGTTGATACTTTTGAACCAGGAAGAGTTGCGCAAAGTGTGAAGTTAATGCAAGTAAAACATGCAGTAATTACTTCTGTTGATAGAGATGATTTAAAAGATGGTGGTTCAGATATTTGGGCGCAAACTATTCGTGCTATTCGTCACCAATCACCAACTACGACTATGGAAACCTTAATTCCAGATTTCGCAGGAAAATGGGAAAATCTTCAAGTTATTATTGATGTTGCTCCTGAAATTGTTTCTCATAATTTAGAAACAGTTCGTCGTTTAACAAAATCTGTTCGAATTCAAGCAAAATATGATAGAAGTCTAGAAGTTCTTTTCCGTTTGAAAAAAGGAGGGATGAGAACAAAATCTGGTGTTATGTTAGGTTTAGGTGAAACACATGAAGAAGTTATCGAGACAATGCAAGATCTGCGTTCTGTAGAAGTCGATATTTTAACGTTGGGTCAATATTTACAACCTTCAGCAAAACATTTACCAGTTGACGAATTTATCACTCCTGAAAGATTTGAAGAATATAGAATTTTAGGATTGGAAATGGGATTCAGATATGTTGAAAGTGGACCATTGGTTCGTTCTTCATATCATGCTGAGAAGCATATGTTTTAATTTTTAATTGCGTTTAAAATGAAAGTAGAAATTTGGTCAGACATCATGTGTCCGTTTTGTTACATCGGAAAAAGAAATTTTGAAGCTGCTTTAAAACAATTCGAAGGCAAAAACGAAATTGAAATTGAATGGAAAAGTTTTCAATTAGATCCTACTATTCCAAAAAACTTTGAAAATAAAATAAGTGCTGTTGAATACCTTGCTCAAAAGAAAGGAATGTCAATTGAAAAAACGAAAGAATTGCATGATAATGTAGTTGAAACGGCTAAAAAAGTCGGTTTACATTACGATTTTGATAAAGCTATAGTAGCAAATTCATTCGATGCACATAAATTAATTCAATTAGCAAAATCGAAAGGATTAGGTGATCAAGCGGAAGAAAGTTTGTTCAAAGCTTATTTTACGGATGGAAAAGACATGAGCAATCTTGCTGTATTAATTTCTTTGGGCAGAGAAATTGGTTTAATTGAAAATGATATTATGGCTGCTATGGAAAGCGATGAATTTTCTCAGAAAGTAAATAATGATATCAAAGAAGCGAGTGAAATTGGTGTAACAGGTGTTCCGTTTTTTGTTTTTGATAGAAAATATGCAGTTTCTGGTGCTCAACCAATGGAAACTTTTTTAAATGCTTTATCTCAGTCATTATCAGAATCTAAAGGTCAGTCATCAACTTGTACTCCCGGAGGTGGTTGTTGTTAATTTTTTAAATAAGCCAACCATTTGTTTTTTTTATACGTTGAGAATTTTAGAATATTAATTTGTTTAAAAATCAAACTATGAAAAATTTTACCTTCATCACTTATTTATTTATTTCTTCTGTTACTTTCTCTCAAATTCCTGATTATTTTCCTACTGGTGCAGTTTGGAATGAAATTTACCAAGAAGAAACAGGAGGGAATATGACTTCTCTATGTGGATCAGTTTCTACCTATAATTTATCGATACAAGATGATGTGTTATTAGGTACGAAAATGTACAAAAGAATGCATAAAAATGGAATTGCTCAATATCATCCTTCATTAACCGATCCTCAAAATGGAGGTTCAAATTCCGGCTGTTATTCTACAATTCCTATTAGCAATGATTATTTTGTACGGCAAGATAGTTTGAAAATATATGTTTATTTAACTGATTCAACAGAACATTTATTGTATGATTATGATCTAGTAGTTGGAGATACATTTTATTTTAAAGGGAGTGGTGTTTTTAGTCAAAATTCAACTTTTTTATGGAATGATTCTGTTCAATGTGTTGTTGATAGTATAGATAATATAACAGTTGCTGGAGCACTAAGAAATGTTTTTTATCTCTCTCATGATAATTATGGAGGAATGTCAGGTGTCATAGATACAAACAGCGTTTTTATTGAAGGAATCGGAAATTTTGGAGGCTTTTTCTGTGGAATATCTAGATTTTCAGAATATACAACGAGAACCTTAGAATGTTTTGGTATTAATAATATTTCCTATTGGACAGGATTTAACGGTGTTTGTGATTTTAGTGTGGGAATTAAATCTATTGATGAAAAAATTAATTTAAACTATTTTCCAAATCCAGTTATTAATAAATTGGATATTGAAATTCCGGAATCGTTAATTATCAAAAAAATTGAAATTGTCGATATGGTAGGTGAAAAAACTGATTTAAAATTTAATCGTTCTGAAAATAATAAATTGACAGTTGATTTATCGTGTTTTAATTCAGGTATGTACTTTTTGAAAGTCTATGACAATTCGTTTAATTGGATTGATTTGAAAATTATTAAACAATAGATGTTTTAGGAATTATTTGGAATCAGATTCCAAATAATTCCTATTTATTCAAATAAGATTTAATTTTATGATTTCTTTCCAATTCATAACTTTTGACCCGTTACTCCTTTGTTGAGAAATATCTCCGTTATAAATCAAAAAAGTATTATCATCATTTCGAAATAATTTTGAACGATTTTCAGGTTTAATGTTGATTTTTTAAACCCAATTCATCAGTCTAAAAGCGAGGCGATCTTTCATCTTTGAGTCCCAACATTTTGTTGGGACGGTCTACGCGTCTTTTTTCAATTAATTTACCACTTTTAATCCTCTTTTTTAATTTAGAAATTCTAACTTTACCAAAAATTATAAAAATGAGCACTTACGATATCACAGTTATTGGATCTGGACCTGGTGGATATGTTGCAGCAATTCGTTGCGCACAATTGGGACTTAAAACAGCTATCATTGAAAAATATGATACTTTAGGTGGAACTTGTTTAAATGTTGGATGTATTCCTTCAAAAGCTTTATTAGATTCTTCTGAACATTTTCACAATGCGAAACACAATTTTTCTGAACATGGAATTGAAGTAAGCGGTTTAAAAGCTAACCTAGAACAAATGATTGCCCGTAAAGCGGATGTTATTGCTCAAACATGCAATGGGATCAAGTTTTTAATGGATAAAAATAAAATTGATGTGTTAACTGGAGTTGGTTCTATCGTTGATAAAACTACTGTGAAAGTAACAGATAAAGAGGGTAAAGAATCATTGATTACTACCAAAAACATGATTTTGGCTACTGGTTCTAAACCAAACTTTTTCCCAGGAATGGAGCCAGATAAAAAACGTATCATTACTTCTACTGAAGCATTGAAATTAACTGAGATTCCGAAAAGAATGTTGGTAATTGGTGGTGGAGTTATCGGATTGGAATTAGGTTCAGTTTATGCTCGTTTAGGTTCAGAAGTTGAAGTGATCGAATTTGCAGATACGATTATCCCTACAATGGATAGAACATTAGGAAAAGAATTAACAAGAGTTTTAAAGAAAGAAGGATTCAAATTCAATCTTCAACACAGAGTTCAAAAAGTGGAGAACACTGGAAAAGGAGTGAAAGTCACTGCTTTGAATAAAAAAGATGATGAAGTTACTTTTGAAGCTGATATTTGTTTAGTAGCTGTTGGAAGAAAAGCATATACAGATGGTTTAGGATTAGAAAATGTTGGTTTGACTGTCAATAACAGAGGTCAAATTGAGGTTAATGATCATCTGCAAACAGCAGTTCCAAACATTTACGCAATTGGAGATGTTATTCGTGGTGCTATGTTAGCGCACAAAGCGGAAGAAGAAGGAGTGTTTGTTGCAGAAACGATAGTTGGTCAAAAACCACACATGAATTATAACTTGATCCCTGGTGTTGTTTATACATGGCCAGAAGTTGCTTCAGTTGGAAAAACAGAAGAAGAATTAGTAGCTGCTGGAGTTGAATTCAAAGTTGGTTCTTTCCCAATCAAAGCATTAGGTAGAGCAAGAGCAAGTATGGATACTGCAGGATTAATAAAAATTCTTGCTGATAAAAATACAGATGAGGTACTAGGAGTTCACATGATTGCTGCGCGTGCTGCTGATTTAATTATGGAAGCTGTAGTAGCAATGGAATACAGAGCATCAGCAGAAGATATTGCTAGAATTTGTCACCCACATCCTACTTATTCTGAAGGAATTAAGGAAGCGGCAATGGATGCAACTGAAAAAAGATCAATACATGCTTAGTGTTTAGATATTAGTTTTTTAGACGGTAGACACGGACATAATTAAAATGCACTTCGATAGCGAAGTGCATTTTTTTTTGAATGTATATTTTATTGATTTAATATTTTCCTCACTCTGAACTGGATTTTCAATTAGAGGTGTTCGAAATATAGTTTTTTTGATGATATCAAATTTGTACTTGAACCCCAACTTATGGTTTCGCCTCTCTACGAGTGCTTACAGAAAGTTAGCGTAAAAAAACTATTTCTAAGTTATTTCATTTTTTTTTTTGGGTAGCTCAGATGGGGATGAAATTTTAAATTTCAAATAAGCAGTAGCTAAACGTCGGTTACTTGGTTTTGTCGAAGTAATGGAGTGTAAAGAATCTTAGTTGGAGTTTTTGTTTTTGCTTTTAGAATAGATTACAAATCCATGCCAATTTTTGTACAAAAAATATACCCACCATATTATATAGTGAGTATTTAACAAATGAATTAAAATAAAATTTAAGCTACATCTAAAATAAAGTGAGCATCAATATTTAACTTAGAATGTAATTTCTTTGCCATTTCAATATTCAACTTACGTTTACCAGTCAACAACTCTGAAATACGAGTTTCACTTATTTCAAGAACCATTGCCAACTGCTTCTGTTTAAGATTCATTTCAAACATTTTATAACGAATCATTTCAATAATTGTTGTTGGTGCTTTAATTGGCATTAATGAAAGACTATCTTCATATTTTTCAGCCATCAATGAAAGTTTTTGAAGTTTCTCAACATCATCGGTTTGCAATGATTCAAATCCACCACCATTGGTGCTTTTTTGAAGCAACTTTTCAATACGTTTCATTACTTCATCGTATTCTTTGCTTGTATTTATTTTTTGTGTTTTCATATCTCTTGCTTTTTGTGTTACGACTTGTTGTGTCAAGCTTTTCTTATATTGTATTGTCTTTTTTTCTTGTCTAGTTTTTCAAATTACTGTACAGTCAACTTTATCATATTAAGCATGAGTTCCAATAAACCGAATATAAACAGTTCTTATTCTAAAAAACATCATTGCAACCAATCTGTATTTATTTCCTTTTATGTCAGCCCATAAGTGGTTTAAAGATAGAATTTAATTCTAATAATTCATAAAAACGATTTCTATTTTCCTATAATGAAAAAAGAGCCTCGGTATGATTGAGACTCTTTGTATTTTGTGAATGTTGGAAACTCTTTGTTTTAGCTAGTTTTACCAATATTGGAAGGGTTTTGTTGCTGTATTGGTAGAATGTGCCGTGCCTACTGTATAAATGGGACATAATAATATTTTGAATAATGGACTAAAAAATTCCATGGAATATGAAAAAGTATTGAATAAATTACCTTATCTGTTTTATGGTAAATATACCCAGAAATTAACCCTCCAAATAGTGCAATGTATGATTTATGAATATAAGGTAAATGAACTAAAGAAAATAACAAGGAAGAAATTAAGATTGATAATAAAGCATTAAATTTAATTTTCATTTTTGTTATTAAAACCTTTCTAAAAAACAATTCTTCTATAATTGGAATTATTATTACTTTACCAATTATCATAGGAATTAAGCACAATTCAAAACTAGATAAATCATTTTTTTTCCAGATTCATTGATTTGAAATAATAAATCATACAAATAACTTAATGGTTTTTGTGAAAAAACAAAAATGATTAATTAATTTTAGAATGGATTACAAATCCAAGCCAAATTTTGTTTCAGTTATCAGTTACGAAAACGAAGAATTGCAAATTCATCGCAGCACTTCCGTTTGATATACTGCTCATCTGGGGAATTTAGATGCGACAGAACTAGAAATTCGTAATCGTTTAAACAAAACAAAAACAATCATAGGTTATAAGTAGAATTAAATATCAAAATAACTAAATACATAGACCTCATATTCACTGTCATAAGTCATTGTGATTTTCATCTTTCCTCCACCTTCAAGGTAAGCTTTCCATTCTGAATCAGATATAATAACATATTTACCATTATAGGCTTCTATTTGCCCATTTAATAATGGCATATCATCTATTACTTGTACACATCCATAAGATAACCCAGTTTCTTTAGATATGTAATAATAAAAAGTACCGAAAATCATAAATGTACTTATTGTTTTAGTACCATCATCTGCATATGAAACTGTAAAGGTTTTATCAGGATGCGTTTTCCTTATTTCAGACTCTGAACTACCTAAATGTGCCTGAGCATTACTGAAAATAGGTAATAAAATAACAAAAAATAATAGAGTTAGTTTCATGTAAATAGTTTTTAATTAGACGGTAAATATATGACAAAAACGTCTTAAATCAAATAAAACAAACAAAAAACCATTATTTATAAAAGCATTGATTAACCAATTAGGCTTTGTCGAATCTGATATTATAAATCTTAATTTTCACCTAAATTACTATTTTTAAGCTACCAATGAACAGAAAGATTTAAACCTAGTTATCCTTTGATTCACCATCTGATAATTAATTTCAATAAAGTAACTTATAAAATGCAAAAGCTCCATTTGGAACACGACCCTATCTTGAAGTTCAAAAAAATGGTATATCTTTAAATTGACCTGTAAATCCAACACAATTACCTTCATCATCATGATGAGTTTTACCTATTAGCGCACCTGTTTCATCATAAAATTTCCAATCACCTATTTTTTTTCCATCTCTAACGCAACCATTAATCCTTAATTTTCCATTTGGATAATATTCTAATATATCAATTTCCTTATCATTAATTACGTACGTCTTCCCACTTACAAAAATGATTTTAACTAATTTATCATTTTCATAATCTTCTGTACATAATATGGTATTATTTATTAATCCATACTGCCATTTTCCAATTTTTAAACCATTTTTATAATTTTGACTCCAAAACAAATTTCCATTTAAATATTTATGAACTCTTTCACCATCAAATTTCCCATTGCTATACCAATATTCCTTTTGTATTATTTTATTTGAATCAATTAAAATATTATAGTTTTTACTGAGAAAATGTTTTTCATTCCCCCCTTCACTAAATTCTCTAATACCATTCTTATTAAAATTTATTTTTAAATCACGAAAGTTAGATTGAGCAGAAAAGTTTTCTACTTTGCCTAAACTATCGTAGTTTATTACTATAACTAAATGTTCTATAGTATCAATTGGAAAAATCTCTTCCTTTCGTGTAATTCCTTTTACGTCCTTACTATACCATAATCCTTTTTTTGCATAATTTACAATTTCTCCTGCTAATCTGACTTTATCTCTATTTATTGAATCAAAAAAAACATAGTAAGCATCTTTAAAAACAGATTTATTTAAAATCAAAACAGGTTCTAAATAATATTTATTTTCATCATTAATATAAATAAAATAATTTTTATTTCCATAGGTAGAGTATATTGTATCTTGCCCAAGTAAAAAGAAATTATAAAATATTAAGCTCAAATAAAATAATTTTTTCATAATTCTATTTTTATTGTCCACTAGTAGTACTATTATTTTTAAATAAAAATAATGTTCTTCTATTTGTGTTCTGTTCATTAGCATCATTACCAAGTCCATCTGTATCATTTGGACAGAGAGGATCACTCTCTCCTTTACCTACTGGTATTAATCTGGTATCTGAAAAATTAGGGTCAAGTTTTTTAGCTTCAGTAGAAATATTTGAAAGTTTTAGACAGCCCATAAGTGTTTTAAAGATAGAAATCTTTATGTAATTAACTTCAAATTTAAAAAATATTTTTTGTAACTCTTTGAAAGGTTTCAATCGCCTTTTGTGTAAATAATCAACCAATTATCCTATTTAGACTAGTTTCTACTGAAAAAACCTTAATTTAGGACTATGTTTTTAAAAATGAATATTCAGGGTTTATGAAGTTTTGTGCGATTTTCTTTTTTCTGTTCATTTTTCATATTTCATATTTTGCACAAGACAATCATATTCTTAGTGGCTATCTAACGGATGCATCTTCTGGTGAAGTTTTAATTTCTTCTCAAGTGAGTGTGCCTTCTTTAAAAGTAGGAGTTTTAACTAATAATTATGGGTTTTATTCTCTTTCTGTCCCTTCTGGAATTTATATGATAGAATTTAAATCACCTGGATTTGATATTGTTGTAAAGGAAATTGATTTAACAATTGATGTGGTTCTTAATTTTGAATTTCAGGTTAAAACTATGGAACTTGAAGAAGTAGTTGTCAGTTCTAAAAAAACTTCTAATGTCAACGATACGAAAATCGGCCAAATGGAACTTGGAATTGAAACGATTAAAACGCTTCCTGCTTTTATGGGAGAAGTAGATGTCTTGAAATCAATTCAATTACTTCCTGGAGTTTCATCTGTTAGTGAGGGTGGTCAAGGTTTTTATGTCAGAGGAGGAGGTCCAGATCAAAATTTAGTATTATTGGATGAAGCAGTTGTTTATAACGCGTCTCATCTTTTTGGATTCTTTTCTGTTTTTAACGCTGATGCTGTAAAAAGTGTCAACTTAACAAAAGGTGGAATGCCTGCTAATTTTGGAGGAAGAATGTCTTCCGTTTTAGAGGTAAATATGAATGAAGGGAATAATAAAAAATTTAGGGTTAAAGGTGGAGTAGGATTAATTTCTTCACGCTTAACTATTGAGGGGCCGATTAAAAAAGATAAGGGTTCATTTATTATTTCTGCTCGAAGAACATACATCGATGTATTGATGAAAGCGTTTATCCCGAAAACATCTTCTTTTGCAGGAACTAGTTATTATTTTTATGATTTAAATTTTAAAGCAAATTACCGTTTAGGTAAAAAAGATAAAATCTATTTGAGTGGCTATTATGGAAAAGATCAATTTGTTTATGGAAACAAAAAAGATGATTTTGGTATTGAAATGCCCTGGGGAAATGGAATTTTGGCTTTGAGATGGAATCACCTTTTTACCAATAAATTGTTTTTGAATGTTTCGGCGACAATGACCGATTATTTGTATACTCTAAATACGCATCAAGATCAGTTTCGATTCAAATTGAGCTCAGGTATTAGAGATTATGGAAGCAAAATAGATTTTTCTTATTTCCCGAATAATGGCCATAAAATTAAATATGGTTTAAATTATGTTTTTCACACATTTGTTCCAACTAGCGTAGCTGTATCGCAGGAAGATGTTACTTTTGACACTGGGATTCCTCAAAAATTATATAGCCATGAGTCAGCTTTGTATGTGATGGATGAATTTGATTTAAACAGTAGAATTAAAATCAATGCTGGTCTTCGTTACAGTATGTATCAACAAGTTGGACCCTTTACCCGTTATGTTAACGGGAATTTAAGTGCACCTGATTCAACTATTGAATATTCAAAAGGAGATTTAATAAAATTTTATGGAGGTTTTGAACCTCGCTTAACGGCAAGATTTTTAATTAATGAAAATAGCTCCGTTAAATTCGGTTATTCATTTAATTATCAGTATACCCATTTAACTTCTTTAAGTGCTGTTTCATTGCCAACAGATATTTGGTATCCTTCAACTAGCTTAGCTAAACCTCAAAATGGCTGGCAATTAACAACAGGGTATTTTAGAAATTTTTTCGATAATAAATGGGAAACGTCTGTTGAAGTTTATTACAAAGGAATGAATAACTTAATTGAATACAAGGAAGGTGCTTTGCCACAAGATAATGTGAAAGACAATACAGATAATATTTTAACATTTGGAAGAGGTTGGAGTTATGGTGCTGAATTTTTTATCAAGCGAACTGTTGGTAAATTGACAGGATGGGTTGGATACACTTGGGCGAAATCTGAACGTAAATTTGCTGAATTAAACGCAGGTAAAACATTTCCTGCTAAATATGATAGGAGGCACGATTTATCAGTTGTTGGTACGTATAAATTAAATAGCCGTTGGGTTTTTAGTAGTGCATTTATTTTTGCTACTGGAAATACATTAACACTCCCAACTGCTTGGTACATGCAAGATCAGACTTTGTTGTTTGATTATGGAGCTAGAAATTCAACTAGAATGGCACCTTATCATCGATTAGATATTTCTGCAACGTTGTATGGAAAGGAATACAAAACCAAAATTGATGATGTTTCAGGTGAGTCAATTCAAGTAAAGAAAAAATACAAAAGTAATTGGTCATTTTCTGTTTATAACGTCTATAATAGAGCGAATCCATATTTTTTATACGTAGATAGTAGCGGTGAATTTTTAAAGGGTGATTTTAAAATAAGTGTTAAGCAAGTGACATTGTTTCCAATTATACCAAGTGTTACCTGGAATTTTGAGTTTTGATTAATTTTTTAAATTAATGAAGTATATTTTTTATATCGTAATCTGTTGCTTTTTCTTACAAAGTTGTACGAAAGAAGTGAAGATTGATATTCCTGGTTTTGAAGAAAAATTAGTGGTGGATGGATCTATTGTAACCGGTCAACCTCCAATTATTCTGTTGACAAAATCAAAAAATATTTATTCAGCAACGGATCAAAATGCATTTTTATCTGGATTTGTATCTGGTGCCATTGTAACTGTCAGTGATGGAGTAAATACTGTTCAATTGGATGAGATTTGTTCAGATAATTTACCTGCGGGAACTGAAGATCTAGCAGCTCAACTTTTTGGCGTTCCTGTGTCAGAATTGGCAAATTATCATTTGTGTGCTTATACTACTTTCAATTCGGCAATTTGGGGAGTTGTTGGTAAAACATATTCTTTAACAATTTTGGTAGATGGAAAAACGTATACATCTTCTACTACGATCGTTGAACCGACGAATTTAGTAAAAACATTTTGGGAACCAGATGATAAATATCCTGAATATGGTTATTCATGGGCTACATTAGCTGACACGAAGGATCAATATGACTCATATATGTGGGAAGTGAAACGAATTAATTTAAAAAATGGTCAACCCATTGATAAATTTTTCAGAAAAGCGTATACGCCAGTTTTTGATGATTTATTTTTTGATGGTTTAACATTTGATTTCTTTTTTGAAAATCCGATGAGTTACGAAGATTCCATACCTAATAGTTATCATGGTTTTTACAAAGAAGGTGATACAGTAGTAGTTAAATTTTCAAAAATGGACAGATATGTTTACGATTATTTTGAAAAGAAATACGCTCAAGTAACAACTGCAGGAAATCCATTCGCGACACCTACTAATATCCCTTCAAACATTGTTGGAGGAGCACTTGGGGTATGGGCTGGATTTTCACCGTCTTACGATACGTTGATTTGTAAACCGTAAAGAGACTTTAGACCGCTATCGCTCATAGATTTTAGATCGCTTCGCTTTTAGACTGATGTAATTTGAGGGAATAAGTATTTAACAGAAGTTTTTATTAATTGTCCCACAATTTTTTAAATAATCTTGGGCAAATTTTCTTCATGCTTTCAGGATTTTCTTCTTGCCAAGTAAACTCAAATTGTGGATATTGTCCTTCTTTGGTTTTGAAGTTTTCATCGTCAATGTAGTCGTATAAACCCTTTCCTGTCTTTTGTTTGAAAGCTTCGAGAGCTACATACCAAAAACTTTCAAAGTCGTACATTTCTAATTCGCTATTAACTTCGCCTATTAAATTATCAGGATTTTCTTTTGCTTTATAATAAGTTTCTTTGCCTCTTGAAATAATCCAATTTCGAAAATATTCAAAGCCATCGTCAGAGCATCCACCATTCATAATATATCCTGCACACCACATTTCAGAGTTATAGGTGTCGTATAGAAGTTTGTCTGTTCGTAAACGAAAGCCAATTATTTGCTTAGGTTTCAGATTGCCAATTTCTCTTTTAAGGAATTGTTCCTGGTCGTCTTGGTTTGAAGTTCTCTTAAGCGATTTGTCAATAATTGACCAATACAAATTCTCTTCTAACATTTCCGCTGTCTTTTCGAGTTGAGTTGTATCAAAATTTGGGACTTTGTTATCAGTCTGTTTTGGGGTTTCTTTTTTACCAAATAATTTGTCAAATAGTCCCATTTCTTTATTGTCTTTAGTTGAACAACTTAAAAGTGTCAAAGTTAATATTGTTATTGCGAGGTAGTGTATCATAAAATTATCGCTAACATTACAACATGTCTAATGTCTAAAATCTAAAAATCTAATGTCTAAAAGTCTATTCAGCAAATTCAGATAATTCTAACCAACGCTCAGTTTTCTTTTCCAATTCACTCATGACATCTGTCAATCTATTACCAGCATCAATTAATTCTTTATTTGATAAGGATGGATCAGATAGTTTTTCAGTAAGAATAGTTTTTTCATTTTCCAATTTTTCTAAATCTGCATCCATGTTTTTGAATTCGACCTTTTCTTTGAAATTTAACTTTCTCTTTTCAACTTCTTTTTCTTTTACTGCTACAACAGGGGTCTCAATTAACTTTTTATTACTAGCTTTTTGTTCGTCTTTCAATATTTGAGCAATATTTTGACGATAAACCGTATAGTTTCCAAAAATATCTTTGATTTCACCTTCTCCATTAAATACGAATAAGTGATCGACCATTTTATCCATGAAATATCTATCATGAGAAACAACTATTAAACATCCTTGGAAACTACGTAAGTAATCTTCAAGAACACTCATTACGAAGATGTCTAAATCATTGGTTGGCTCATCTAAAATTAAGAAATTTGGATTTTTCATTAAAATCGTCATCAATTTTAAACGACGTTTTTCACCTCCACTTAATTTATACACGTAATTATGGTGCATCGCTCTTGGAAATAGAAATTTCTCTAGAAAGTTGGCAGCACTCATTGTTTTTCCTTTCTCTAACGGAATGAATTCAGCAATATCACGAATGACATCAATTACTTTTTTATCTTCGTCTACTTTAATTATTTCTTGGTTGAAATAACCGAAAACGATTGTGTCACCAACAGAAACAGTTCCTTTGTCCAATGGCTCAAATCCTTGTACCATGTTTAAGAAAGTCGATTTACCAGTTCCGTTATTTCCTACAATTCCAACACGTTCTTTGCGTTTGAAAACGTATGAAAAGTCATTGATGATTTTTTTCTCACCAAATGCTTTGTTCATTTTATGAATTTCAACAATTTTAGAGCCTAGACGTTCCATTTTAACAGGAATTTCTAATTCGTCTTCATCAATTCGTTGAGATGCAACCGCCTTTAAATCTTGAAAAGAATCTACACGCGCTTTTTGTTTTGTACCACGTGCTTTAGGTTGACGTCTGATCCAATCCAACTCCTTACGCATCGTGTTACGCGCTTTATCAATTGTCGAACCTAATTGTTCTTGTCTTTCAGCTTTTTTCTCTAAATAATAAGAGAAATTCCCTTTGTATTTATAAATTGTTTGATCTTCCATTTCAAGGATTGTATCACAAACAACCTCTAAGAAATAACGATCATGCGTTACCATTAAAATAGTAGATTTAGATTTTGAAAGGTATTCTTCCAACCATTCAATCATGTCTAAATCTAAGTGATTCGTAGGCTCATCTAAAATTAAGAAATCAGGTTCTCCGATTAATACTTTTGCCAACGCAACTCTCTTTTTTTGTCCACCAGAAAGATTGGAAATTAATTGAGTAGTATCTTCTAATTTTAAAGAAGCCAAAATTTGATGAACTTTATTTTCAGTATCCCAAGCATTTAATTCAGTAATTGCTTCGAAAGAATTTCCTATTAATGTTTCATCTCCAGAAAGCATTGCAATGTTATACGCTTTAACGGCTTGTAATTCGGGTAAATCATGCGAAAAAACTTCTTCCATAATAGAATGCGTTTCATCCAAATTTTCCGTTTGTTCCATGAAAGCAACTCGGATACCATTTCTAAAAACGATTCTCCCATCATCCACTTGGTCTAAACCTATTAAACAGCGTAAAAGGGTTGTTTTCCCACTACCATTTTTAGCAACAATAGCCACTTTTTGACCTTGGTCTACACCAAAAGTAAGGTCATTAAATATCGCACGAGCACCAAAAGTTTTGGTGATATTTTCAACTGAAAGAAGATTCATTAATTAACGTAGACGATTCAATGAATCGATCAATTTTTTGTCGCGTTTTATGCCATTATTGGCAAGGATAAGAGCAGGTAGTCCAATACAAAGTATGAAAAAACCTGAAGCTAATTGAGGTGAATATTTAGTAGTGTCAGTATTAATGTCAATATCATTGAAAAAATAAATACTTACTACTCCAATTATCAATAAACTATATAAAAGAGTCGAGATTTTTAAAATTAAACTTTGTCTTTTTAGATTTTTAAATGAAATAATTGAAAATAAAAGGAGTGGTAAAAGTAAAAAAGCTAAAATATTTAATGGTAAATCAAAAGAACTTTTAACAGAAATATGTTCTTGATTCGTTATGCCATATAGTGTTATTTCATAATGCTCTATTGATGTACCAAAAATATAGATTAGAATGCTACGTCCAAAAGTGATTATTGAAAGGCAAATAATTGATATTAAAATATAAATTGTTTGAATACGTTGAATCATAATATTTTTAATTTTATACAAAGATAGGAAAGTCTTGCTGAATGTCGAATAAATCGTGAAAAACTAATCTGTTTTAATTGAATAAAAAGTAACATTTAATTTTCTTACATCTGTAGTCGGAATTCCTTTTGTTAAAATTACATCAATTGAATCATAATTTGAACAAGGTTGAGAATCCAAATAGTCTATTGAAACAAATTGGAAATGATTGACTTCTTCTATTTTATTTCCAATATATTGCTCTTGTTTTTTTACTATTGAGCCATTCTTGTAGAAATTATAGATAATTGAAGGATTACTGGCCTGGTTTGTTATTTTAATTTCGGATGAAAATCGAATTCCAATTTTAAAATCACTCCAATTTGAGTCAATGTGAAATACAAATGAAAGATTAGGGTCGTCTTGTATTAAAGAAAAACTATCTTTAGAAGGGTTTTTATTTGTCCAATTTTGTTTTGAAGGATTGAAGTTATATCTTTTTTGATTAATGATCTTTTCTTTTGTTATCGAATACTCTTCAAAGGCTAACATCCATGAAAAACGGTCGTCAGTTTTAAGAAAAATAGTCCAATAATCAGCTTGAGACATATTATCATATTTAATAATGTCGTTATTGTATTGATATTGAAGTATTTGATAATAGTATATCATACTAATAGAGAAAATTAATACGAGTGTTTTTTTTACGAGAGAAATTCGATCAATCAGAATGAGTATTGGTAAAGAGAGAAAACCCATAAAATCGACAAAAGGTCTCATGCCGTGTCCGCCACCATACCACCAACACCACCAAGATGAAATAATATACATGTAGACTGCAAAGACGATAACCCATCCAATAAATAAAAATTTATTAAATTTATATAAATAGTAAATTCCCGGAATTAGTAAAAGTAGTACTGGGCTATATGTAAATAATCCTTTTCTATAGCTAAAAAGAACATCTAAAAATTTTGGAGAAAATAGAAAATCAAATCCTTCATTTTTATAGGAATTAATTAGTAATTCGCCTGCTTCCTGGTATTTTACAGAATAATGAAATAAAATTAAAATCAGAAATAATAAAAAGGATATTATTAATGTCTTTTTTTTAAATTTTATTCGTTCAATTATTTCTAAACTGAATTGTGACCAATTTTGAAATAAAAATGGAAGTATTAGAATTATAATAATATTTATTGGTCTAATAATAAAAATGAGACTTAATGTTATACTTAATAAAAACAGGTATTTATTCTTTTTTGTTTTGGCCCAGTTTAGAGCAAAATACATAAACCAATTAATGGCAAAAAATGAATGAACATGAGAATAGGAAGAATAAAATGAAGTGTAAAAATTCAAGTTGGTTCCTATTGAAATTAAGGTTATTACAAGTGCAATTGAAAAATTACTTATTTCCAATAATTTAGAAATTTTAATGATTGCAATAACTCCTAACAACCAGTAAAAAAGTGCAGAAAGGGCCACTATAAATTGATAACTTTTTGAATATCCATCTCCGTTTCCATAAATAAAATGGTTTATCAAATGATTCGTTAGAAAAAATGGAGCAATACAAATAGCTGATCCTGTATAGCATTTATTACGATACTTTTTACTCTCATTATCATAAATTACAGATTCAGTTAATCGTGCAGTTTTGTATCTATCATTAATTGTATTGTTGAAAGTATAAGGAGGATTTGATTTATAAATAAACCATTGTGGTAAGTAGGCATAATATCCACTTCCATCAGAATGTATTGTCTTTAAATTTTCAGGAATTGTGTTTTTAGGATTTGTCCACCCGAATTGTCTATCACTTTGTGTTCCTAAAGTATAAAGACAGGATAAAACAATAGCGATTAAAAACAATTTGTGATTAAGAAATACTTCTACAGCATGTTTGAATTTGTTCATTTTAGGAGAGTAGCGTTGAATTTCAATAAATAATCAAGAATTACGATAGCAGCCATTGATTCGACGATTGGAACAGCTCTTGGAACTACACAAGGATCATGTCTACCTTTTCCGACAATTTTTTCAGAATTATGATACTTGTCAATAGTATTTTGTTCTTGAATTATTGTTGCAACTGGCTTAAAAGCGACTCTAAAATAAATGGGCATTCCATTAGATATTCCTCCTTGAATTCCGCCACTGAAATTTGTTTTTGTTTTTCCGTTTTCTAAAAATTCATCATTGTGTTTGGATCCTCTCATTTCAACACCGGAAAAACCTGACCCATATTCAAATCCTTTTGCAGCGTTTATTGAAAGCATTGCTTTTCCTAATTCAGCATTTAATCTGTCAAAAACAGGCTCTCCTAAACCAACAGGAACACCTTTAATTTCACACCGGATGCACCCACCAATTGTATCTCCCTCTTTCCGAACCTGTTTAATTAATTCTTCCATTTCTATTGCTTTTGATGGTATGGGACATCTTACAGGATTTAATTCTATCACCGAATAATCTAGTGAATTTAAGTCAGAATCGTTTATTTTAATTGATCCAACTTGATCAACATATGCTTGAATATGAATGTTTTGTTTTACTAATATTTGTTTCGCTATTGCTCCGGCAACAACTCTAGAAGCAGTTTCACGTGCACTTGATCTTCCACCACCTCTATAATCGCGGTGACCATATTTTTTTTCATAGGTATAATCGGCATGTGAAGGACGAAAAGTATCTTTTATATGATCGTAATCAGTTGATTTTTGATCTTCGTTATGAATTGTAAAACCGATTGGTGCTCCCGTTGTTTTTCCTTCGAATATACCTGAAAGGAATTGAATTTTATCTGATTCTTTTCGTTGGGTTACGATTGCTGATTGTCCTGGTTTTCTTCTGTCTAATTCAAGTTGTATTTCATTTATATCTAATTCGAAATTTGACGGTACTCCATCAAGAATACCTCCAATTGCAATTCCATGTGATTCACCAAAAGTTGTAAGTTTGAAGATTGTTCCAAAAGAAGATCCTGCCATTTATAGTATGAATTAAAGATTCATTTGCAAAGTAACTAAAATCTACTGGTAATCGATAGAACTATTTGATATATTTGGTGTGTTTTGGATTGTAAATGAAGTATTAATAAATGATTTTTAAAAATATGACCGTATATCCTCAGTTTAGTTTTGGATACACGGTCATTATAATAATGTTTAATGACAAATTGTTTCTTCTGTCATTCTTAATATTTCTCTTACTTCAGCCATTGTTGGTGCTTCAGCATAAGTTCTTAGAACAGGCTCTGTTCCAGAAGGGCGAATCATCATCCAACGATTTTCATCAAAGAAATATTTGAATCCGTCAATAGTCTTTACTTCACCAACTTTATACGAACCAAAAGAATCATACGAATTTTCTTTGCATTTAGCGATGATTTTTTGTTTCAATTCTTCCGTAATATGCAAATCACTTCTTTCGAATTTAAATCCACCTACTATTTCGTATACTTCATCAATTAAATCATCTAAGGTTCTACCTGATTTCGCCATGAATTCCCAGACAATTAATCCCATCCAAATCCCATCTCTTTCAGGAATATGGCCTTTAACAGCTATTCCTCCAGATTCTTCACCTCCGATTAAAACATCTTCTTCAACCATCATACTGGCGATGTATTTGAATCCAATTTTTACAACTTCACTATCTAAGTTGTAGTGATCAGCTAATTTTTTGACTCTTGGAGTTGTGCTAAATGCAGTGACAACTTTTCCTGTCATTCCTTTATATTTCACTAAATAGTGCATTAATAAAAGAATGATATGGTGAGAATCAACAAACTCACCTCTGGAATTGTATAACCCAATTCTATCAGCATCTCCATCTGTTGCTAATGCACAGTCAATTTTACCATCAGATTTTATAAATGCTTCTAATTCCTTTAAGTTTTTTTCAATAGGTTCAGGAGCCTGACCGTAAAATGATGGATTGTATTCACAATGTATAAAATGTGTTTCAGGAAGAATTCTTCTCATTACATTTTGACCAGCACCATACATTGCATCATACGCAAAACGTAAACCTGACTTTTGAATTGCTTCTAAATCAAAATTTGCTTTTACATGATCAACATATCTAGTTTCAAGATCAACGATTTCAATTTGACCAGTCTTAATAGCATCATCGATAGAAATTGAATCTAATTGAATACTTGAAATTTCTGGAATAATATCTTCTATTTCTTGAACCTTTTCAGGAGATAATGGACCTCCATAATGTGCTTTTAATTTATATCCATTATAATCTGGAGGATTATGACTTGCTGTCAATACAACTCCTAAAGAACATTCTAATTGAACACAAGCTAGAGAGATCATTGGTGTTGAAATAAACCCTCTTGCCAATTTCACTTTAATTCCTTGACTGATAAATACTTTTGTAGCGGTATCAACAAAAAGTTCACCTGCAAATCGACAATCATGTCCAATGACAATACTCGGTTTTTCGAAATTTTCTTTTACCCATACACTTGTAGCAAGAGCAACTCTAGCCACATTTTCTACTGTGAAGTCATCTGCAATAATTGCTCTCCAACCGTCAGTTCCGAATTTAATTTTATTTGCCAATTTGTTTTTTTTAGTGGTGTAAATATAATGAAATATGATTAAATACAAAAGACTTCTTATTTACTAAGAAGTCTTTTGTATGATTATTTTGAAAATTAACGAAATAAATTTATTTCTTAAATTCTGTAATTGTTTTTTCAATGATTGAAACACATTCCATTAATTCATCTTCTGTCATTACTAATGGTGGTGCAAATCGAATGATATTTCCGTGAGTTGGTTTTGCTAATAAACCATTTTCTTTTAATTGTACACAAAGATTCCAGGCAGTTTTGCTTTGCTCTGTATCATTAATTATGATAGCATTTAACAATCCTTTTCCTCGAACTGAAACAACTAAATCAGTGTTGTCTATAACTCTTTGCATTTCTTTTCTGAAAATTACACCTAATCTTTGTGCATTTTCTGCTAATTTTTCATCTCTAACAACTTCTAATGCAGCAATTGCAACTTTTGAAGCAATTGGATTACCGCCAAAAGTTGAACCATGTTGACCTGGCTTAATAACCATCATGATATCATCGTTTGCAAGAACTGCTGATACTGGATAAACTCCTCCAGAAATTGCTTTTCCTAAAATTAAAATATCTGGTTGAACGTTTTCATGATGAACAGCTAATAATTCACCAGTTCTTGCGATTCCTGTTTGAACTTCGTCAGCAATGAAAAGTACATTGTTCTTTTTACAAAGATCAAATGCGTTTTTTAAATATCCTTCTGTTGGGACATAAACTCCAGCTTCACCTTGAATTGGCTCTACTAAAAATCCAACAACATTTTTATTTTCTAATACTTTTTCTAAAGCATCTATATCATTATAAGGAATTGAAACAAAGCCAGGTGTAAACGGTCCAAAACTTTTTCGTGCATCTTCATCGTTTGAAAAAGATACTATAGTAGTTGTTCTACCATGAAAGTTTCCTTCACAAACAACTATTACAGCTTGGTTTTCTGCAATACCTTTTTTCTCATACGCCCATTTACGGCATAATTTTATTGCTGTTTCTACAGCTTCTGCACCTGTGTTCATTGGAAGAACTTTATCAAATCCAAAATATTCTGTAACGAATTTTTCGTATTCTCCTAAGGTGTCATTATAAAATGCTCTTGAAGTTAATGTAAGCGTTTTAGCTTGCTCAATCATTGCTCCAATAATTTTTGAATGACAATGACCTTGGTTAACCGCTGAATAGGCAGATAAAAAATCAAAATAACGTTTTCCTTCTACATCCCAAACATATACACCTTCACCTTTTGCAAGGACTACTGGAAGTGGGTGGTAGTTGTGAGCTCCATGTTTGTCTTCTAATTCAATTAAATCAGTTGATGTCAGTTTTTCCATTGTTAAATTCATAAATTCTGTTCATTTTTTTACTAACTCTTCACGGAGAGTTATAAATCCTTTCCTTGTTCAATAGGACAGAAATCATCCATTATTTTACAAATATAAGGAAGTTAATATCGATTTCTAAATTTTTAGTCATTTATTTTTATTATTTAACAAAAATACTTGTTTTTGTTAAAACACACTGTTTTAAAACAATTTCGGCTGATCATCCTCCGTCATATCCCATTCAATTGTATTATCATTGTCATCGTCTGTTTCATCAATTGAATCACCTTCTTCTGTAATCGCAATTTCATCTTCTGGCCAAGGTTCCACTCCTTCTATTGGGTGTTCAAGTACAATTTCTTTTACCTTTAATTTTGACACCTGATTTCCTTGGGCTTTCAATCCTTTGGTTTCAATAATGTCTGCTATTTGAAGAATATTATCAGGTAAGTTTTTAGTCTCTTTCAATAATTTGTTGTATACAATTCTTGCCACAGGTCTGTATGCTGTTGAAACAACGTGTAAAAATGAGCCTTCTCCTTCACTAATAAAGGATACTTTTTTATCGGTCGTGATTTCACATAAGAATCGTTTAACATAATGCATTTCTTTTTCACTGTCGTAATAGACTGCTGATATTGCTCTGTCAGGATGCCATTTTTCGATGTGAATCATGTCTTCATCAAAATGATTAGATATGTCAAAATTTGTCAGACGATATTCTCCAGTTTTATATAAAGTTAAGATTTTATCGGCACCTTTAAATGAACCTAAGAATGTTCCTCTATTATCATCGTTTAGTCTACTTACAATTGGGTCATACCAAATTTTACATGCTGCTAATGTGGAACCACCAACTTCTTTTTGTGTGATTTTTTGAATGATTTCTTTCGTAACTCTATTCCCAGCTGAACTTCTTGCTTTAATTAACATGTCTCCCATATCAATATCAAAACGTAAACGCTTTAAATGAGGACGAGGACGAAGCATTATGGTAACAACTTCACGTTCACCATTCGGATGAACAGAGAAGTAAAGCATTTTTGAACCTTTCGTACCTTTTGATAAATCGTATTCGGTATCTCTAGTAATACTGTTAACAAAGAAGCGTTTCATCATTGCTGCCCCACCTAAACCATCTTGATAAATTAAATGGTAAATGGTTCTTTTATCTCCTTTTTTCCAAACATCAGCATGTACAATTCCTTTTCCTACAAATTTCTTATCTGTAACTTTGGTAATCATCATTTTACCCGA
>CANJKA010000001.1 GCA_947474675.1 Flavobacteriales bacterium | reverse complement strand
AGGGATGATGTTTTGAAGTCTTGCCTTTTTTCATTGGATTATTTTTTATTTGATTTGTTGAAGTATGCTTTTCATCTTATCAAATTGATGATTGTTTTTTATAAACGCTGTATCTATTTAGAATGATCTAATAATTATGATTTTATATAAGACAATTAAACTCATTTCTAAGTGAAGGTGTACTCTCTAAATAGCCTCATTATGTTTTTAATATTAAGAAATAATAATGAAAATTAATATTGAGTTAACAATTTGATTTTACATTGTTAGCTTCAACTTAACTCTACAATTACATTGATTACGGAACTTTGTACTGTTTAAATTAATTACACAATAAAGTTAAAAATGAAAAAAATGAAAAAAATTTATTTAACTATGATGGTTGCATTTTTATGCAATTTGGTTTTTAGTCAAGGGTATTTTGTGCCTACGACTTATCGTGGTGCTTTTGCTCCTGCTCCAGAAACACCTTGGACAGACACATGGACAAACTGGGATCCACAAAATACTGTTTATCCAGCTTCTACTGTGCCAGTGACAACTAGTATTACAAATAACACGACTTGGACAGCAAACAATGTGTACCTTTTATCTGGACAAATTTATGTTAAGAATGGTGCAACATTAACTATCGAGCCAGGAACAAAAATTTTGGGAGATAAAGCTGCAGTTGGTGCTGGTTTATTTATAACACAAGGTTCTAAATTAAATGCAGTTGGGACAAAAGATCTTCCAATAGTTTTTACTTCTAATCAAGTTGCTGGACTTCGTTCAGCTGGAGATTGGGGAGGAGTTATCTTAATGGGAAGAGGATCTAATAACAATGCTGGTGGTATTGCAAATATCGAAGGTATTTTAGCTTCAGCTGACACACAGTTTGGTGGTGGAACAAGTCCAAATGATGCAGATAATTCAGGAATTTTACAATATGTTAGAATTGAATTTGCTGGATATATTTATGCAGTAAATAAAGAAATTAATGGTTTGACTTTAGGAGCGGTTGGTTCTGGGACAACTATTGACCATATTCAAGTTTCATTTTCAAATGATGATGCTTACGAATGGTTTGGAGGTACAGTTAATTGTCGTTATTTAGTTTCTTATAGAAATTTAGATGATGATTTTGATACAGATAATGGATATTCTGGAAAAGTACAATTTGCTTTGTCTGTGAGAGATCCTAATATAGCTGATAATCCATCTGTTTCTACATCAGAGGGTTTTGAATCTGATAATGATGCTGCTGGTTCAACATCTACACCGTTAACAAGTGCTATTTTTTCAAATATTACCTTAGTAGGACCATTAAGAGGAGTTCCTGGAAGTACTATCGCAAGTGGTTATAAAAGAGGTGCGCGTATTAGAAGAGATTCAAATTTAAAAATATACAATAGTATTTTTATGGATCACTTAACTGGTGTCTATATTGATGGTTTATTATGTGAAGCTAACGCTACAAGTGGAGCATTGAAATTCAATAATAATATCACTGCTGGAAATAATACAGGTAAAAATACTGAAAGAAATTCTACAAGTACTTACAACATGTCTGCTTGGTACGGTGCTGGAATGAATGATTCTGTAGTTTCTTCAGCAGGTATTTTAACAACTCCATATGATTTTTACGCTCCAGATTACAGACCAATTAGTGGTTCTTTAGCGTTGTCAAATATTTCTTTTATAGATGCAGGAATTACTTCAAATGTTTTGTTTGCTCCAGCAGCTACAATTGCAGTTGAATATTGTGTGAATGAAACAGCTTTACCACTTTCTGCTACAGCACTTACTGGAAATACTTTAAAATGGTATACTGTTGCAACTGGTGGAACATCTTCAACTGTTCCAACTCCTTCAACGTTAACTGCTGGAGTATTTACTTATTATGTTTCTCAAGCGGGTATTCAAGGTATTGAAGGACCAAGAACGGCAATTGTTGTTACAGTTAATGCAAATCCTACTGCACCTGTTATTACGCCTTCTGGAGCTACTTCATTTTGTACAGGTTCAACAATTACATTGACTTCAGATCAAGTTACAGGAAATGTTTGGAATAATACTTTAGCTAGTACAACTGCAATGATTACTGTTGGAACGACTGCAAATTATTCAGTTACTTATACAGATCTTAATGGTTGTTTTTCTACTTCTTTACCTCTTTCTGTAAACGTTAGTTCAGCACCAATTCCTTCAGTTTCTGCTTCAGGTTCTTTGAGCTTTTGTTCAGGTGATTCTGTAATTCTTGTTTCTACACCAGCAGATTCATATTTATGGAGTGATGCTTCTATTAATGATACTTTAATTGTTTTTGATGCAGGTACTTATAACGTAACTACAACAAATACAGATGCTTGTTTAGGTGTTGGAACTTCTACTAATTCAGTTGTTGTTGTAAATGCTTCACCAACTGCAATGGGGACTCAAACAACTTCTGGAAATATTTCAACATTCTTAACTACTGGTTCTACTGGAGCTACATCGTATTCATGGGATTTTGGAGATGGAACTAATTCATCACAAACTGCTCCTGTTCACGCATATGCAGGAAATGGATCTTATACAGTTGTTTTAACTGCTATTAGTGGTACTTGTACAGATGAATATACTTTTACTGTATCTATCAGTGTTGGTTTAGATGAAATGAATTTATTTGAAAACATTAGTTTATATCCTAATCCAGTTCAAGATGAAGCTCATTTAATCTTGGAATTAAATGACAATGCTAATGTTGAAGTTTTGATCTTTGATATGTCAGGAAAAATAGTTTCATCAGTTTTTAATGGACAAATTTCTTCAGGTAGAAATGAAATTAAAATAAATACAAATGAATTAGAGAATGGAATGTATTACACTAGAATTAGTACAGGAACTTCTATTAAAACGATTAAAATGAATGTTATTAAATAAACAATAACATTGAATCTTCAAGAGAGGCTGTATCTATATTTGATACAGCCTCTTTTTTTTGTCAATTTTTTTTCGTTTTCCTTCTATTTTTTTTATAAATATAATTCTGTTGAATTTTTTTATTCTTCTATGACAGCCCTTTTTGTTTCTATTGAATTTATCGATATTTTATTTAATATTATGTTAACATTCAGCTAGAAATCATAACATAATGGTAAAGTATAAATATGTAAATATGGCTTTAAAACATGGTAGTTTTGTAGAAAGATAATATAAAATAAATATATGAATTCAGGCACAAAAGAACATACAATATTACTTGTTGATGATGAAAAGGATATTTTAGAATTTTTATCTTACAATTTAACAAAAGAAGGCTATAAAGTTTATACTGCTTTAAATGGAGAAGAAGGGGTTAAATTGGTGAAACAATTGAATCCTTCCTTGGTTATTTTAGATATAATGATGCCAGTGATGGATGGGATTGAAACCTGTCAAGTTATTAGAAAAGATGTTCAAATTATTCAACCACTAATTGTTTTCTTAACTTCTCGTTCTGAAGATTATTCTCAAGTGGCTGGATTTGAAGCTGGAGCGGATGATTATATTACAAAACCGATAAGACCTCGTTTGTTAATTAGTAAAGTTGAATCTTTATTGAGAAGGGTTATAGTAAATAAAGATCTTTCTGAAATAGGCACTTCTTTGTTGAAAATCAATAGAGATAAATTTATTGTAGAAATAAATAATAAAAAGTTAATTCTTCCTAAAAAAGAGTTTGAATTGCTCGAGTTGTTAGCTAAACGACCAGGGACTGTTTATTCAAGAGATCAAATATTGAATTTGGTTTGGGGAAATGAATCAATTGTTGGTGAAAGAACCATTGATGTTCATATAAGGAAATTAAGAGAAAAGTTAGGAAATGATTATATTCGTACAATTAAAGGTGTTGGTTATACATTTAGCGAAGATTGAAAAATAAAAAACCCATATTTCTGTTAGTAAGTGGAAGTGCAATTGTTTGTGTTTTATCACTTTTAATTCTGCTTGGGATTCATTTTTTTATTACTAAAATTCCATTATTTGCTATTATAATTTTTCCCTTATTTATTTTTTTTACCACATATCTTACTTTTTATTATTTTATAACTGTTTTTTTAAATGAACGCTTAAAATTAATTTATCGCTCTATTCGGAAAGGAAAGATTACTAAAGAAAATACGATAGGAGTTAAATTGACGGATGATGTTATTTCAAATATTGAGAATGAATCATTCATTTGGTCTAAAGATAAAAATCAAGAAATTTCAAAGTTAAAAGAACAAGAAGAGTTTAGGAGAGAGTTTTTAGGGAATTTGGCACATGAATTAAAAACCCCTGTGTTCTCTATTCAAGGTTATATTTTGACATTGTTAGATGGTGCTCTTGAAGACGAAGCAGTAAATAGAACTTTTTTAGAAAGGGCATCTAAAGCAACTGATAGAATGGCTAGTATTTTAGAAGATTTAGATCAAATAACTCAATTAGAAGTGGAGGACCTTAAATTAGAATTAAGGCCTTTCGACATTGTTGAATTGGCTCAAGAAGTATACGATTCGTTTGAAATAATTGCAAATGAAAAGAATTTAAAACTTAAATTTTCTAAAGATTATTCTAATGAAATAGTTGTTTTAGCAGATAGAAGTAAGATAGCTCAAGTTTTAACGAATCTTATTGGAAATTCAATTTTCTATGGAAATGTTGGAGGGGAGACAGTTGTTCGGTTTTACAATGTAGATAATATTGTAACAATAGAAATCTCGGATAATGGACCTGGAATTGAAGATCAATACATTCCTCGTCTTTTTGAACGTTTTTATAGGGTCGAGAAGAGTAGAAATAGAAATGAAGGTGGTTCTGGTTTAGGTTTAGCTATTGTGAAGCATATAATTGAGTCTCATGGTCAAAATATTACTGTTAGAAGTACGGTTGGCTTAGGGAGTACTTTTTCCTTTACTTTAGATGAAAGTGATTTAGATGTTAATACTTTATTTTCTTCTAGAGGTATTCAAATTAATTAATTTATAGATTAAATATTTAATTTATTTGAATATTTTTAAAATAATCACTAAAAATTTGATAAATGTTGAATGTTTTTTAATTTATTCCTTTTATAAAACAAATATTTCCATGACCTTTGTACACAGAATATTTATTTAAGAATGAGAACGAAATATATTGATTTAATAGATCAAACTTTTGATTTCCCACAAGATGAATTTAATTTGAGAGATGAATGTCTTTCTTTTCATGGGATTGATTTAATGCGTTTGGTTGAGGAGTATGGTACACCATTGAAATTTAATTATTTACCTCAGATTTCAAATAATATTCAAAGGGCGAAAGGTTGGTTTAGAGAAGCAATGCACAATTTAGGATATGGTGGTAATTATCATTATTCTTATTGTACAAAAAGTTCTCACTTTTCTTTTGTTTTAGATGAGGTTTTAAAAAACAATGTACACATTGAAACATCTTCTGCTTTTGATATTGATATAGTTAGAAATCTATACGATTCTGGGAAATTAGCAGCTGGACAATATATTATTTGTAATGGTTTTAAAACTGAAACTTATATTAAAAATATTGCAGGTCTAATCGAAGATGGGAATTTAAATGTAATTCCAGTAGTTGATAATATTCAAGAATTACAAGATCTTCTTGATTCAACTGATAAAGATATTAATATTGGAATACGTATAGCATCTGAAGAAGAACCGAAATTCGAATTTTATACTTCTCGTTTAGGAATTAGATACCGAGAAATAGTTCCTTTTTACAAAGCAATGCTTCAAGATAATCCGAGAGTTAAAGTTAAAATGTTACATTTTTTCATTAATACGGGTATTAATGACACTGCATACTATTGGAACGAACTAACTAAGTTGCTGAGAATTTATTGTGATTTAAAAAAGGTTTGCCCTTCTTTAGATTCATTAAATATTGGTGGTGGATTTCCTATTAAAAAATCATTGGCTTTTGATTTCGATTATGCTTACATGGTTCGTGAGATTTTGACACAAGTGAAACGTGTTTGTCAGGATAATGATATTCCTGATCCAGATATTTTTACTGAATTTGGATCATTTACTGTTGGAGAGAGTGGGGGAGCAATCTTTAGTATTCTTCATCAAAAACAACAAAATGATAGAGAGAAATGGAATATGATTGATTCTTCTTTTATGACAAATCTTCCTGATACTTGGGCTATTAATCAACGTTTTATACTCTTGCCAATTAATCGTTGGAATGATGATTATGAACGAGTTTTATTAGGTGGTTTGACATGTGATAGTGACGATTATTATAATTCAGAGCAGCATTCTAATGCTATTTATTTACCTAAGTTTGATAAAAACAAACCTCTTTATTTAGGTTTCTTTAATACAGGTGCTTATCAAGAGACAATTGGTGGTTTTGGAGGTTTGAAACATTGCTTAATTCCTGAACCAAAACATATTTTAATCAAGAGAGACGAAAATGGGAAACTGAAAACAGAGAAGTTTTCTGAAGAACAAACGGCTACAGATTATTTAAAAATATTAGGATATTAATTAAATCTAAGATTTTGTTTATTTATAATGCCTGAACTCAGTTTAAATGACTAACTTCGCACTTCGTTATAGAGAATAGTACAAAGAACTACGACAAATTAAAATGAAAATAGATAAATTTTTCTTACAAACTCAAACAAAATTTGCTAAATCTTTAGCGATTTGGGCTCAAGAATTAGATGTGGAAGTTATTGATTTCCATGATGTAAACCTTGAACAAATTGATCAAACTGATGGATTGCTTATTTTTACTGAGAACCAAACTATCGAAAGAGAAGCTGCTGAATTAAGAGATTTATTTGATTTAAAGCAAAGACCAATTCAAAAAATTGATATCAATGGAACTTTGGTTGTCGGAATTTCAAACTTTACTTTTTGGTTAGAAAGAAACAATTGCAAGAAAATACTTGTTGTTGGTTCTGATCATTTATTAGAAAATCCAAATCTTGAAAGATTTTTATCAAATATTAAATTAAAATAATTTTAGAAATTATTTCTAACAAAAAAATGCTACCCAATTTAGGTAGCATTTTTTTGTTGAGCTAATGTTTTTAAGTCTTTTATCAAATTCTATAAATTTAGATAGTCTATTACGTTAGTTCTTTTAATTCAACTTCATTTCGATAGATATCTTCTAGCGTTTCTCTTTTGCGAATTAATTGTGCTTTTTTATTCATAATTAATACTTCTGCTGGTCTTAATCTTGCGTTGTATTGATTACTCATAGAGAAGCCGTAGGCGCCTGCATTGTGAATTGCTAAAATATCTCCTTCTCTTACTTCAGAGATCATTCTATCGTATCCTAATGTGTCACTTTCACAAATATATCCAACGACTGAGTATAACTTTAAAACTCCAGTTGGATTGCTTATGTTTTCAATATGATGATGTGCATTGTAAAACATGGGTCTGATTAAGTGATTTTGCCCACTATTTACTCCTACAAAAACAGTAGAAGTTGTTTGTTTAACAGTTGTAACTGTAACAAGTAATTTTCCACTTTCACTGACTATAAATTTACCTGGTTCAAACCATAGTTCTAAATCTCTTCCGTATTCTTTGCAAAAATTTCGAAATGAATCTGCAATTTTTTTTCCTATTTTATCAATAGGTGTTATTATGTCATGTTCTTTATAGGCAACTTTAAATCCGCTACCAAAATCTAAAAATGTTAAATCTGGAAATTCTTGTGCCGCTTCGTATAATAATTCGGCACCTCTAATAAATACATCGGCATCCAAAATATCACTTCCTGTATGCATGTGCAATCCATTTATTACAATACCGTAATTTTTTGCAACTCTTGCTATATGTTTAACTTGGTGTATAGAAATTCCGAATTTTGAATCGATATGTCCTACTGAAATATTTGAATGACCACCAGCCATAATGTGTGGATTAATTCTAATACAAACAGGAATTTTCGATCCATATATATTTCCGAAATTTTCTAAAATTGCTAGATTATCTATATTGATATGAACTCCGATTTCAACAGCTTCTGTAATTTCTGAAAAATCCACACAATTAGGTGTAAACATTATTTGATTTGGTAAATATCCAGCTCTTAACCCCAAATGGATTTCTTGAATAGAAACAGCATCTAATCCAGCTCCTTCTTTTTTTAATACACGTAAAACATTTATATTATTTAGTGCTTTTAGTGCATAATGTAATTTGACATCAATACCATCAAAAGCATTTTTCAATGTTTTATATTGTCGCTGAATTATCTCTGCATCGTAAACGTACGAAGGAGTTTCGAATTCTCTGGCAACTTCAATCAATGGGTTTATTTTCATTTTTATCTATTTTAATACTACAAATGTAGTGTTATATATTTAATTTTATGTTATAATATTAATTTATTGTTATTTATTTTAATTTTGTTAATACCTGTTTTGAACTTAGTGCGGCTATATTTGTATTGTAAAATAAAAATAAATTATGAAAAAATGGAAATTATTATTCTCCATTTTGCCTTTCTCTTTCTTTTGGTAGAGATAATAAAGTTGAAGTACTAAGATAGTTAAAAAAAGGAATGAGTATAAAACGTATTTCTGGAAATTCAATAAAGATTCTTATGCGTATGAAATTTCAGTGAGAAACAACAGATCGGCTCCTATTAAAATAAATATTTACGATCAAATTCCAATTTCATCGAGTAGTGATATAATTGTAACAGTAGATAATATTTCAAAAGCTGTAAAAGATGATTTAACAGGTGAAACTGTTTGTGAAGTTTTAATCTTACCAAGTGAAACTTTTATTACTGAATTAGCTTATACAGTAAAATACCTAAAGGATATAAATATTAGTGTTCAAAAATTTAAGATGATTAGTTGTCTAAATTTTTAATAAATTTAAACTATTATTCCCTCTATGTGAATTTTCACATAGAGGGATTTTACTTCTAGTTGTATAAGTATTGATTTGATTGCAATTTATTCTTATTTTTAGCGTTTCATAATTGTATAGTAAATTGATAACATGTTGAAGCATTTTTTTTCTTTTTTATTGTTTTGTTTTTTGAGCTTTCAAGGAATATGCCAACATGCTACTTTTTTCTCAAGATCTGAAGTTGGATTTTTATTTGGAGGAACTTATTACATCGGGGATTTAAATCGTTTTAATAATTTTACAAACATGCAACTTGCGGGTGGTTTATTATATCGTTATCAAGTTAATCCTAGAGTTGGACTACGAGGAAATTTTATGTATGGAAATGTGAAAGGTGATGATTCTCAATCTACTTCTGATTTGTTTAAAAATCGAAATTTAAATTTTACTTCATCTATTTTTGAACTAGCAGGTGGAATTGAATTAAATTATTTTCCTTTTGAAATTGGTAACAGTCGCTTCAAAGGTACAGCATACATGTTAGCTGAGATTGGTTTATTTAAAATGAATCCAATGTCAACATTTAATGGCGAAAATATTGAATTACAACCTTTAGGCACAGAAGGTCAAGGTTCTAGTTTATCATCAAAAAATAATTATAGCTTAACTCAATTGTGCGTTCCTCTTGGTGTTGGAGCAAGAATTTCAATTGGTAAATGGACATCAATTAATTTTGAATTAGGTTTAAGGAAAACGTTTACAGATTATTTAGATGATGTTCATTCTGACTCTTATATCGATCCGATCTTATTAAGTGCTGAAAATGGGCCTTTAGCTGCTTCAATGGCAAATAAAAGCATTGATAGATCAGCTTTTGGAAAAAGAGGGACTTCCACTACAAATGATTGGTACGTTTTTTCAGGATTAATGATCACATTCAAATTAGGACAAAGAAAAATTTGCTCAGATTTTAATAATTGAAAGAAAAGAAGTATTGAAATTATTTCGTTAATTCTTTGAAAACTTCTTCTAATGTTTTTTCTTCTGCTCTAAGCGTTAAGATTAAAATATTATTCATTTGTGCAAATTGAGCTATTATCTTTCTTAGATCTTCACTTCCATTACTTTCAATAAGCCAACCATTACCAAAAGCTTCGATCTTTTGAACTTGTTTAATTTTACTTAAAATACTTTTATTAACTTGTCCTTCAAATTCAACATAAACAGTTTGATGCAGTGCATCAATTTGTAAAAATGATGCTTTATCATCAGCAACAATTTGTCCTTTGTTAATAATTACTACTCTATCACAAATCGCTTCAACTTCTTGCATAATATGAGTTGAAAGCATTACTGTTTTTTCTTTTCCAATATTTTTTATTAATTCGCGTATTTCTGCCAATTGATTTGGATCTAATCCAGATGTAGGTTCGTCTAAAATTAATACCTGAGGATCATGAATAATTGCTTGTGCTAATCCAACTCTTTGTCTATATCCTTTTGACAAGGCACCAATTTTTTTATTTTGCTCTACTTCTAAACCAACCGATTTTATCATGTCAGATACACGATCACGTACATTTGTCATTTTGTAAATTTTCGCTACAAATTCTAAATATTCTTTCACATACATATCCAAATACAATGGATTGTGTTCAGGTAAATAGCCAATCAATTTTCTAGTATTCAAAGAATCAACATCAACTGGAAGTCCACATACTTTAATTTCTCCTGAAGAAGAAGGTATAAATCCTGTTATTATTTTCATAGTAGTTGATTTACCAGCACCATTTGGCCCTAGAAATCCAACGATTTCTCCTTTTGCTACTGAAAAAGATATATCGCGAACAGCTGCTTGTTCTCCGTAAAATTTTGTAAGATTTGTTACTTCAATTGACATACTCAGAAATTTGAATTGCGAAGATAGAAAAAAAGACTCAAGACTAAAAGATAAAAGATTTAAAGACTTAGATTTGTTTATTAAAAAGTATTTAAAATTAAGTGTTAGGTCTTTTAATCTTTTGTCTTTACATCTTTATATCTATTTTAATTATCTTTACAGTCTATGGTAATTAAAGGAAAAGTTTTAAAGTCTACAGGTAAGTGGTATATCGTTGAGTTGGAAGACGGATCGATTGTAAATTGTCGTATTCGAGGAAAGATGCGTTTAAGTAATTTAAGGACGACAAACCCAATTGCAGTAGGCGATCAAGTTACCATTTCTGAAGAGGGAGATGAAGAAGGAAATCGTATTATTTTAGATTACGATGAAAGGTCGAATTATATTGTTCGGAAATCTACCAACTTAAGTAAACAAATGCAAATTTTAGCGGCGAATGTTGATAGAGCATACCTTCTTGTTACAACGATGGCTCCTGTTACACATTTAGCTTTTATCGATCGTTTTTTGGTTTCAGCTGAATCTTTTAGAATTCCTACCACTTTACTTTTTAATAAAATTGATACTTATACTCCGTATGAACTTGAATATATTGATGCGTTGTGTTATATGTATGAGAAAATAGGATATAGATGTTTTAAAATTTCAGCAGATAAAAAAGAAAATATTGATTTTTTAAAAGAAGAGATTAATGGGAATCAAGTGATGATATCCGGGCATAGTGGTGTTGGTAAAAGTACATTAGTTAATGCGTTAGATTCTACTTTAAATTTAAGAATTGGAGAAATCTCTCAAGCGAATATGCAAGGGAAACATACAACTACTTTTGCAGAAATGTTTAAATTGGAATCAGGTGGTTATATTGTCGATACTCCTGGAATTCGTGCTTTTGGAATAGTTAATTTGGATAAAGATGTTATTTCACATTACTTTCCTGAAATGAGAGCACTTTTAAATGATTGTAAATACAACAATTGTTTACATTTGAATGAGCCTAAATGTGCTGTAAAAGCAGCAATGGAATCTGGTGAAATTTCTGAAAGTAGATACACAACATATTACCAATTAATGACCGAAGATGAAAATGAAATTCATCGAAAAAAAGTAGAGCATTCGTGAGAATTATTTTACAACGTGTTAGTGAAGCTTCTGTTAGAATTGAAAATGAAGTTCATGGTCAGATTGATCATGGTTTTTTAATTTTGGTAGGTATAGAACATCAAGATGAAAAGAATGATGTAGATTGGTTAATTCAAAAAATAAATGGACTAAGAGTGTTTACAGATCAAGAAGGGAAAATGAATCATTCTATTCAAGATGTTAATGGATCAATTCTTCTCATTTCGCAATTTACTCTTTTTGCGTCTACTAAAAAAGGTAATCGACCTAGTTATATTCAAGCTGCTAGACCAGAAGTTGCTATTCCTCTTTACAATTATTTTACTGAAGAATTAAAAAAACATACTCGTTTAAAAGTTGAGACGGGGATATTTGGGGCTGACATGAAAGTCTCGTTGATTAATGATGGTCCCGTTACCATTTCAATTGATTCGAAAAATAGAGAATAAATAATATGGAAATTAAAGAAGCACAAACAGTTGTCGATACTTGGATAAAAAAATACGGTGTTCGTTATTTTAATGAAATGACAAACATGGCCCTTTTAATGGAGGAAGTTGGTGAAGTCGCTCGAATAATGGCTCGACGATACGGTGAGCAAAGTGAAAAAGAAAGCGATAAAAACAAAGATCTTGGAGAAGAAATGGCTGATGTGCTTTTTGTTTTAATGTGTTTGGCTAACCAGACAGGTGTTGATTTGGAAAGTGCATTAATTAATAATATGAAAAAAAAAGCAATTAGAGATGCTGATCGTCATATGTCTAACCCTAAATTAAAAGAGATATAAAGTTCTATTTTAGAAAATAGTATCTTTGTAATCGAATTAAATAAAATCAAGTTTAAAATAATTTTATTTTAAACACAAAACATATAAAAAATGTCTCTCAAAAAATACAATAAAGTTCTTCAAACGGCTATGATTGATGCTGGTTTTGAAAATCAAACTGAATTTCAAAAAATAAGTATTTCAAAAATTAAAGAAGGTAAAGATTTTATTGGTATTGGACCGAATGGAAGTGGTAAATCGACTTCAATCGTAACTGGTGTTTTACAACGTTTGGAAAAACAATCTGAAGATGACGCGCCGAGAGCGGTTATTATTGTTACAGACAAAGAGAAAACTTTAGAAATGGAAGCCGTTTTTGCTAAACTGGGTAGAAGAATGGATTTAATTACTGAAATAATTCACGATAAAGGCCATAAAGTTCAACAAAGAAACGCTCTATATACAGGTGCTGATATCGTTATTGGAACAGCAAAAAGATTATACGAAATGTATATTTACAATGGTTTAAATCTTGCCAAAGTAAAAATGATTATTATTGATGATGCTGAAGCGATTTTAAAAGCAGGTTCTCAAACAGATATTTTACGTTTGACAGAAAGTATAAAAAAATGTCAGTACATCATGATGAATGACAAATTAACAGAACGTATGAAAAATGCTTCTGAATTATTCATGTCTTTTCCTTCTACTTTTGTTGTTGAAGAAAAAGTTGAAGAAATTATTTCAGACGAAGAGGAGTAAAATCGGACTTATTGACATTCATTTTTTTTGGAATAATATTTAGGGTATGCATCACATGAAAGAAGATTCGACAAAAGCAAAAACACAAAAAACGGTGACAATGTCATCTGTTTTTAAAACGATAATGTGGCCGAGAAGAAAGATTTTAGGTATAGGATTGATTTTAATTGTAATTAGTCGATTGTCAGGTTTGTACCTGCCTTTTGCTAGTAAACAATTATTAGATGATATTGTGCCAAATAAAGATTTTGATGGATTAATGCAATTAATTATTCAAGTTGTTGCAGCAATTACTATTCAATCTGTAACTTCTTTTGTCTTAACTAAATTACTTAGCGTTGAAGCTCAAAATTTGATATCACAATTAAGAGTTCAAGTTCAGAAAAAAATATTGTCGCTGCCTATAAATTATTTTGATAATAATAAAAGCGGAGCATTAGTTTCTAGAATAATGTCGGATGTTGAAGGAGTTAGAAATTTAATTGGTACAGGTTTAGTTCAACTTGTTGGAGGTACAATAACTGCTGTTATTGCTCTTATTTGGTTAATTAAAATTAATCCAATCATGACCGCTTCTACTATTATTCCAATTGGAATTTTTGCTTTTGTGGCTATGAAGGCTTTTGGGAAAATTAGACCAATATTTAAAAATAGAGGGAAGCTAAATGCTGAAGTGACGGGTAGATTAACTGAAACGCTAAACGGTGTTAGAGTTATTAAAGGATTTAATGCCGAAGATCAGGAAAATAAAATTTTCGAGAGAGGGGCAGATGAATTATTTCAAAATGTAAAATCAAGTTTGACAGCAACTTCTTTAGTGACAAGTGCTGGAACATTGTTATTAGGATATGCTTCTGCAGGTATTATGGGGATAGGTGGTTATTTTATAATGAATAATCAAATGTCAAATGGAGAATTTATCTTTTTCACATTGCTTTTAGGATTTATGATTGCTCCAATTGTCCAAATGAGTAACATTGGTAGCCAAATTACTGAAGCGTTTGCAGGACTTGATCGGACACAAGAAATTATGAACATGAAATCAGAGGATGATGCTCTTGAAAGACCTAATAAAGTAGATAAGATTGACGGAGAAATAATTTTCGATAATGTTTCATTTAGCTATGGAGAAGAAAAAGAGGTGTTGCACGGTATTAGTTTTACTGCGAAACCAGGCTCTGTTACTGCATTAGTAGGTTCATCGGGTTCTGGAAAGTCAACTATTGCGGGATTAGTAGCAACATTCTTAAATCCGAGCTCTGGTAAAATAACAATTGATGGTAAAGATTTATCGAAAGTAAGTCTTTCGAGTTATAGAAATCATTTAGGTGTTGTATTGCAAGATGATTTCTTATTTCAAGGAACGATTCGTGAAAACATTCTTTTTCCACGACCAAATTCAACTCAAAAAGAATTAGATTTTGCTGTTAAATCGGCTTATGTGAATGAATTTACTGATCGTTTCGATGAAGGTTTGGATACAGTAATTGGTGAAAGAGGAGTGAAGCTTTCTGGAGGTCAACGTCAGAGAATCACAATTGCAAGAGCTATTTTAGCGAATCCAAGTATTTTTATTTTGGATGAAGCGACTTCTAATTTGGATACTGAAAGTGAATCATTGATTCAACAAAGTTTATCTGAATTGATAAAAGACCGAACAACTTTTGTAATTGCACATAGATTAAGTACAATTCGTCAAGCTGATCAAATATTAGTTATTGAAAATGGTAAAATTGCAGAACAAGGAAACCACGATGAACTAATTGAAAAACAAGGACGTTATTACGAATTGTTTACGTATCAGAGTAGAATTTAATAGTATTGTATTTTGGTGTTAAATAAAAATATTGCTTCAAAAGTTTTAATGATACGACCAATTCGTTTTGGTTTTAATGAAGAAACGGCTGATTCTAATGCTTTTCAAAATAGATCTGATACGTATACATCGGAGCAATTGCAAGAAAAAGCATTGAATGAATTCAATCATTTTGTTCAAATATTAGAACAAAATGGTATTGAAGTAATTGTTTTTGATGATACTTTAACTCCATTTACACCTGATTCTATTTTTCCTAACAATTGGTTCAGTTCTGATTCAAATAGATTATTACTTACTTATCCAATGGCGACTAAAAATAGATCATTGGAAAGAAGGTCTGATATTATTGAAAAACTTAGAGATAGTTATGGCTATGAATTAAATTCTAGTTTGGTAACATTTGAAAGTCAAAATAAGTTTTTAGAAGGTACTGGAAGTTTATTGATTGATCATGCTTCGGATACTACTTTTACTGCAATATCGCCAAGAACAAATGTTGAAGTTCTTGAAGCTTATTCAGCAATAACGGGTAAAAAAAACATTTCATTTAAGGCATTTGGCCCAAAAGATGAAGAGATTTATCATACGAATGTAATGCTTTGTATTGCAGATGAATTCGCTCTTCTTGGACTTGAAACAATCGCTTTAGAGGACCAAAAAAGAGTAGTCTTAGAACTAGAGAAATTAAATAAAGAAATTATTCTACTTACAAATGAGCAAGTTTACGAAAACTTCGGAGGAAACATGCTTCAATTGCAGAACAATTTAGGAGAAAAATTTCTAGTTATGTCTTCAAAAGCTAAAAATAGTTTGACAAGAAATCAAATTGAAAAAATTCATTCTTTTGAAAATAAAATTATTGATGTTCCATTAGATATTATTGAGATGATTGGTGGAGGAAGCGCTCGTTGTATGATGGCAGAGATTTTTACCCCCTCTTTTAATAAATAGGGTGGACATATACTAAAAGTGGGGGGTAAATTAACTATTTTTGAATTCGATACTAATAGTTGATGTGATAATCAATTCTTGATTTTTGTCAATTGCTTCTTGTATAATATCCATTACAATTTGTTTACTTTGCTTTAATTTACTAATCTTTTCGAATATCAATTCATCATCTTTATTCAATCTTTCATTTGAACTAAAGTTTTTTAATTCATGAAAATTTATTTTATAGGTGTATAAGTTTAGTAACAATTCTTTTGCTTCATTTGGGGAAAAAGTTCCATTTATTAGCCCAATTTCTTTGTTTGTATTTTCCATTTTGAGTTGTATTAATTAAAATTTAAAGTTTATTTTTTTTGAATATTTTTCAATTGTTTTCTTATCAATGATCGTTTCATTTTCTATTCTTAATAATGTTTTAATTTTTGTAAATTTTGTAATATATTCTTCCGATTCAGGAGTGTGATCTCCGTTGAAAATGACACCAATTATTTTAATTTTCCTCCTTCTTAGTTCTTGAATAGTTAGTAAAGTATGATTTATACTTCCTAAATAATTTCTACTTACGACTATTACACTTGCGTCAAGTTGACTGATTAGATCGATAATTAGTTTATTTTTATTTAGCGGGACTAAAACGCCACCAGCTCCTTCAATTACTAATGTGTTTTTTGTTTTTGGTAATTTGATTTTCGATAGTTTAATAGAGCAATTTTCCAATTTTGCAGCAGCATGAGGAGATAGCGGATTTTGAAATGTATAAGCTTCTTTATGAAACACTGAACATGTGTTTGTAACCAATTCTTTCACTTTTAAAGTGTCAGAATTTTCTAAATCTCCCGATTGAATTGGTTTCCAGTAGTCAGCTTTTAAAGCTTCTGTTAAAATTGCAGAAACTACAGTTTTTCCAATGTCAGTTCCTATACCTGATATAAAAATTTTTTTCATAATTGTTTTTTTAATGGGTTTGTTATTTTATGCATCTGTTTTCGTTTTTAGGGATTACATATATCGCAATACATTGGATCTTCTGTTTTTTTATCATGGGGATATTTTTCTTCCTTTTGAAAAGAACATTTTTCACATTTATAGATAAATGCAAACGTAGATTTTGTAGGGAATTTACACTGATGACATGGAAGTCCAGTTTTTACATCCGTTATTCCAAAGCCAGGCGTGAAACAGTTGGGACATTCGGATAATATTTTTTCAACCAGTTTTGTTGTTGCCTTTTCAATCACTTTCATTCTAGTTGGATTGAAATTCGCTCTCATATCTGTTTCTACATAAACAGATTCATCATCTTTTAAAAAGGTATTAAATATTTTTTTTAAATCTTCCCATTTATCAATTCCTTTTTCAATTTTTGAATAATCTTCTTTAGATTTTTTAATAATGAGACCATGTGAAGGAAATTGAACTTGTTTTGCAAAATCAATCAAATGAAGCATTGTTGAAATTTCTTGCCCTGCAATATTTGTATCTGTGCTTAATTCTCTTACAATGATCTCAAGATTGTTTATTTTGTCAATAAATATTAGAAATTCATCATCAGCGTTTAAAAAAAAGTAAGACGGATGCGCTCCAAAAGATCCTTCGCTAGCAACTCCTAAATCACACTTATTTTTTTCCATTGCTAGAAGACATTTTTTCCGAAGTGTTTCTATTGGTCCAAATTCTCGTTCTATTTCACCTGAAAATGTTCCCAGTTGATCTGTGTCAAATTCTTCATCGATAAAAGAAATTATTCCCAAACTTTTTTCAAGTAAAGGTGCAATTACAGTTTCCTTTTTATGTTTAGTTGCTATAATTAATTTCCTGTTTAAGAACAAATCCATAACTTAAATTTTCACGGTGTTATTTCTTATAAATAGATCAAATGATTCATTAGATTGTGTTACAGGAATACTGTATATTGGAACATTATCTCCATATTCTGATGCAATTAGCTGTACTATTTTAGTAAAAAGCAAGGATTTTGTTTGGCAAGTAATTACCGTGTTTATGGTTTTAGTTAATTTATTATCAACTAGTTTATAGTTTTCATTTTCGATGTCAATTGATGCATTTGATATTAATTTCTCCTTTAAAAGTTGATTTACAACTATTAGTGGATCTACTGTTTTTTCTAAATAAATTATAACATTTACCATAGTTTATATTTTTAAAACATAATTATTCCAAGATATATTGGCATTCCAATCGTGATATTAAAAGGAAATGTTATTGCTAAAGCCATCGGTAAATATAGGCCCGGATTTGCATTTGGTACAGCAATTTTCATTGCAGCGGGTACAGCAATATATGAGGCACTTGCTGCTAATACTGATAGCATAAATCTATTACCGATTTCGTGTGTCACTATTCCGCTTAAAGAAGCCACAATACATCCGTTTAACAAGGGAATAACGATTGCGAACAATGCTGTAAACCATCCATTTTTAAAAAAATCACCTAATTTTCTTCCACTCACTATTCCCATGTCTAATAAGAAAATTGCTAGAAAACCTTTAAATAAATCAGTTGTAAATGGCTTTATTCCTTCTGCTTGTTGATTGCTTGCTAATAAACCGATTACTAGACTTCCTAGAATTAGAAGTACACTTCCATTTGTAAATGAATGACTGATTAAAGAACTCATTTTGGTTTTTACAGTATCTTTTCCGCTAAATTTTCTGATTAGTATTACTCCAATAATTATTGAAGGAGCTTCCATTAATGCCATAATAGCAACCATGTGACCACTTGATTTGATGTTTTGTATTTCTAAAAAGGCAATTCCAGTTACAAATGTAACGGCACTAACTGAACCATATGCTGCTGCAATTGCTCCAGCATCATCAGTATTTAATTTTCTTTTTAGAATAAAAAAAGTATAAAGTGGTATTAAAGCAGCGATTGAAATTCCGAATACGATGGTCCAAAGTATTTCTGAGGTGAAATGGCTATGGGCTAATTCTTGACCGCCTTTAAATCCAATGGAAAATAGTAAGTAAAGTGAAATGAATTTTGATGAATTGGGAGGGATTTCTAAATCACTTTTTAATTTTACTGATATTATACCTAATACAAAAAAAAGCAGGGCAGGGTTTGTTAAATTGTCAAATAATAAATTTAAATTCATTTTTAGTTTAGTTGTTCGTTTGCATTAATTGTATTGAAATATTCATTTTTTTTTAATCGTGTACAAAGATTACATCTTTAATCCATTAGTTTTTATTTATATTTGTAATGAAACACATAAAATATTTTTATGAATTACACATTGAATCAATTACAGATTTTTTTAAAGGTTACACAAACAAAAAGTATTACTAAAGCTTCCGAAGAATTGTATCTTACTCAGCCTGCTGTTTCCATACAATTAAAAAATTTTCAAAATCAATTTGATATACCATTAACTGAAGTAATTGGTCGACAGCTTTATGTCACCGATTTTGGAAAAGAAATTGCAATTGCTGCTGAAAACATTATTAATCAGGTATATGCTATTAATTATAAAACTCTCACGTTTAAAGGAAAGTTATCAGGAAGATTGAAAATTTCCGTTGTATCTACCGGTAAGTACATTATGCCTTATTTTTTGGTTGATTTTCTAAAATTAAACCCTGGAATTGAATTGATTTTAGATGTGACGAATAAAGCTAAAGTTTTGGATAGTATTGAAAATAATGAAGTTGATTTTTCTTTAGTTTCCGTTTTGCCATCACATTTGAATATCGATAGTCTTCAATTGTTGCAAAACAAACTTTATTTTGTAGGTGGAGCAGAAGAATTTCCGGAAGAAAAAGTTTACGATACCACTATTTTTGAAGAGTTTCCATTACTTTTTAGAGAAAATGGTTCTGGAACCCGGTATACGATGGAAAAGTATTTTGAAAACAAAGGGATGAAAATTTTAAAGAAAATGGAATTAACATCGAATGAAGCTATCAAACAAGCTGTAATTGCAGGATTTGGAGTTTCTATTATGCCATTAATTGGGATTAAAAACGAACTTCAAAACAAAGAATTACATATCATCAAAGTAAAAGATTTTCCAATTGTCACAAATTGGAATTTAATATGGCAAAAACAAAAAAACTTTTCTCCTGTAGCTTTTGCTTTTTTAGAGTATGTAAAATCTAATAAAGAAAAAATTATAAGAGAAAAGTTTAAATGGTTCGAGCAATATGTCTGATATTAGAAATTAATACCTAAACTTATGAAAACGTTTCGAGCATTACCAGAAATTAACCCGGGACCTGGATAGCCTGTTGCTCTTCTAGTTGCGTATTTTTCATTCATTAAATTATTAGCTCCAACTTTTATTTTATATCGTTTTAAAAATTGATACATGATAGTTAAGTCAACAACTTCATAACCTTCAATTTTACCAGTAGTTCCTGTCGAATTTGGAATTAGTGTATTTTGAGCATCTGTGAAAACACTTCCTGTCTTATTGTATTGTAGTGTTAAAGAGAGTCCTCTGAAACTGTAAGTTGAGCCAAAGCGATGTATAAATTCTGGTGCATTTTCTACATTTTTATTTTCAATTGATTTAGCTGGGTCATTTTTTATTAAATCATTATTCCATTCAGTGTATTCTGCTTTTATGAATGTATTTGAACTAAATAGTGTTAAACTTCCGTAGTTTTTGTTATTAAAAATAATTTTAAATACATCTAGTTCAATGTAAGATTCAAGACCTTTACTTACAGATTTACCAATGTTTGTTTTTAAAGTTCCGTCATCAACAGTAATTACGCCAATCCTATTAGCATAGTCTAGGTAAAATACACCTATATCAAAATTGACGTAATTTTTAATGTTTCCTTTAATTCCCGTGTCGAAATTGAAACCACTTGCATCTTTTAAGTTCTCATCAATTTTTTCTGTTGTCGCACTTGGTGTAAGTTCAGAAAATGTTATTGGTCTATATGCTTTTGAATAATTTGCATACCATTTTATGTTTTTAGTTAGTAATACTTCACTTCCAATTCCATATAATAGAAAATTTCTTTTTCTTTTTTGTAAATCTATATTTCCGGTTGATGTTGAAAATCCTTTTATTGAGTTTTCTAAGTTTTCATATCTTATACCAGGAATTATTTTGAATTTTTTACCTAATTTGAAAATGTTTTCAGCGAAAAAAGCTAAGTTTTTAGTTGCGAAGTCATAATTTTTCCCATAACTATTAGTCGTTAAAGTTAAATCGAAATCAGTTCCTGTAGAACCTATTCCAATTTGATTTCTTTTCGTAATTCCCTCGTAAACTCTTAGCCCACCAGCAAATGTAGAATTTTCATTAAATAATGAATAGAAATATGACATTCTAAATTCTGCACCTAAATTTGCATAATTATCTCTATCAATTTGTCTATTATTGTAAGCAAGTGTTACTGGATTTATTGAATCATTTAAAGTCATAGCTTTAAGATATCCAACACTGTTTCTTTCAGCGATAATTCCGAATGATTTTATTTGAAAATTTAATTTTGAGTTCACTTTGTAATTGATTGTAAGAGATGCAATATTCCAAGGAGCACCGAACCAATTTCTATTTCTGTTAGATGCTCTATGATTTTCTTCAAATTGTTTGTCAGTTAATCCTCCTGATTGTTGATTTTTATAATCTGATTTTGAATAATCAGCTTTAATTTCAATTTTATTAGTTAATTGATATTTTATCCCAATATAGGCTGCCAATGAAGAAAAGTAACTATTTTCTCTCCAACCATCTGCCTCTCTTTTATGAAGATAGGAATAGTAGTTTAATTTTTTGTAAGTGCCACCAATTGAATTAAATACATTGTAAAACCCGTAAGAGCCATATGTCTGAACATGCTCAAAACCAAATGGTTTACTTTGATTTCCTTGTTTAATTTGATAGTTTATAAGCCCCCCGAATTGTGGCCCAAATTGTAAAGATGCAGCTCCTCTTGTTACTTCAATTTTTTCTACAGCTTCCATTGGTGGGGCATAATATGCTTCAGGATAACCGAAAGATTCTGAACTTACATCGTATCCATTTTGTCTTACATTAAATTCCCAGGATCTATTTGGACTTAATCCTCTTGCTGCAATACCAACTTGAAGACAGAAGCATCATTTTCCCAAATGCTAATACCAGGAATTTTCGCAAACACTTGTCTTGTATTACTAGAACTTAAATCTGCATTTATTTTGTCAAGCTGAATCACTTCTGTCTTTTTACCTGCGTAAATTGTATTTTCTTTTAAGTCTGACATTCGATCCGTTCCAAGGGATTTATTTTCTAAAATTATTATTTCTTTTAATTTTAATGTATCAATTTTTAAAGTATCATTTTTTTGGGCATAGATTGTTTTGGATATTAAAAATGATGATAATAGTATAACAAAAGTTATTTGATTGTATTTTTTATTCATTTTTTTTATTTTACTTATTACTATTTAGAATCATTCTATTAACATTTTTTAGTCAAAAAAAACTAATTTTTTGGCTTTCAATCCAATAATTTGAAAACTATATTTTCAAGAAATTTTAAGGTAAAATCTTCTGGTTTTCCCGATTGAAGATCTGTTAGTTTTGGTAGGTTTTTCGCAAAATATTGTTGCGTATGAGATGTTTCTATTATTGTGCTACTCAGAGATCTAGCGAATTTAAATGATGGATTGTATTCATTAATTATGGATGCTATTTTAGTACACAAATCTTTAAAAGGTTGGAATACATGATCTTTATTAATGTTTTTAATATCTTTAACCAAGTATGCTTTACTGCTTTCTGAAATAACTATTTGATTAATAGCTTCAATGTTATAGTCTAAAGTACCAGATTTTGTTTTTAAATCATTTGCTAAAAGTTCAATTATAATTTTTAACTTAATTTTAGGTTCAGAAATATTTTCAATAGAAGTGTTTACTAAAAAATTCATATAACACCAATACCAGTTTAATATATATAACAACAATCTATGTTTATTTTCAAAATACCGATAAATCGAAGCTTCAGTTGTTTGTATTTGAATGGATAATTTTTTAAAAGTAAAATTCTCAAATCCTATTTCGTGAATTAGTTCGATACTATATTTTATGATTTTTTTTCCAAGAACACTAGATTCAGGGTTTCTTAGAAATAATTTTTCATTCACATTAAAAGAAACTTGAAATTTCATTTTTTAATTTTTTATCAAAGATAATTTTTTTTATTAATATAATAGTAATGTTAATAAAAATAAATTATTTACTACTTTTAATGATAGTAATACTATTATTTATATATTTGTCAAAAAATCAATACTAAATGGAAAAAATCAATCCTTTAAAACGTTTGTTAAATCTTGTTATTCTTGATAGAAAGGAGATAATGTCGATTTATTTTTATGCTATTTTAAGTGGACTTGTTCAATTAAGCGTTCCGTTAGGTGTTCAGGCAATAATTAGTTTTGTTTTAGGAGCCTCAATGGTGACATCTATTTATGTTTTAATTTTTGTTGTGGTTTTAGGTGTTATTTTGGTTGGTGTTTTACAAATCAATCAGATGAAAATTATTGAAAAAATCCAACAAAGAATATTTACTAGATATGCTTTTGAATTTTCAGATAAAATCCCTCAAATTGATCTTTTAAAATCGAATAGTTATTATTTACCGGAAAAAGTAAATAGATTTTTTGATGTTGTTAGTGTTCAAAAAGGAATTTCAAAAATATTATTAGATATTCCTATAGCAAGTATTCAAATTGTTTTTGGGTTATTGCTGTTAACATTCTATCATCCAATTTTCAGTGTTTTTGGGTTACTATTAATTTCGACTTTGTTGGTGATTTTGAGGTTGACGAGTAAAAAAGGATGGACTACAAGTATTGAAGAGAGTAATAATAAATATGCAGTTGTAGCTTGGTTTGGAGAAATGTCGAGAATGATTAAGTCATTTAAGTTTCGTCATGGGACACACATGAATTTGCAAAAAACGGATGATAATGTGGTTGGTTATTTAACTGCTAGAACTTCTCATTTTCGTGTTTTGCTGATTCAATACCGAACTTTGGTTTTATTGAAAGTCTTAATTACGTTAACGATGTTGGTGGTTGGTACGTATCTTTTACTTCATCAAATATTAAATGTAGGGGAATTTATTGCGGCTGAGATTGTTATTCTATCCATAATTTCAGCTGTAGAAAAATTAATTGGAAATCTTGATAATGTATATGATGTTATTACTGGTTTAGAGAAATTAGCTTCTGTTTCTGAATTAGAAAATGAAACAAATGGAAAAGTTAGATACGTTAATTCAGAGAATGGTGCAAGAGTAGAAATGATTGATTTTGATTTTACATTTCCAAATGGAATTTCGCTTTTTGAAAAATCAAATTTTAGTATACCTTCCAATAGTTTTGTCCTTATCTCAGGAGGAGAGGGGGCTGGAAAGACTACGCTTCTGAATTTGTTTTGTGGAAATTATTTAAATAATGATGGAGGTGTTTTAATTAATGGTTTACCTATTTCTAATTATAATTTAATTTCTTTTAGGAAGTGTACGGGAATATATTTGAACCAAAATGAGATTTTTTCGGGTACACTTCTTGAAAATATAAGTATGGGTAGAAAAAATATTTTGCCTGATACGATTGTCGAATTAGCTTCTAAACTAGGGTTTTCGAATTTTGCTAATTCATTTAAAAGTGGATTTGAAACAGTTTTAGATCCTTTAGGTCAAAAACTATCATCTACAACTATTCAAAAGGTTTTATTGCTGAGATCCTTAATAGGTTCAACAAATTTACTTTTATTAGATGAGCCTTTGAAAGGATTTGATGATGATGATCAAGTGCGAATAGTGGATCATTTGTTAAGTCTAAAAAATACAACCATAATAATTGTTTCAAAAAATTTAAAGCTTAAAAATATGGCTTCAGTGCATCTTAAAATTGAGGACAAAAAAATTAACCTAATTCAAAATTTGTAGTCATGGAAAATAAATACAGAATTCCTTTACAATCTTTTGATAAAATATATCGAAATGGAATGCCGAGTAAAATTAAATTTTGGTTTTGGGGAATGATTGGGTTGCTTTTACTTTTTTTATTTTTACCGTGGACACAAAATATTAAATCAAAAGGGCAGATAACTACGTTATACCAAGAACAAAGACCTCAAGAATTGAATTCACCGATACCTGGTAAAATTATTAAGTGGTGGGTAAAAGAAGGTGATTTTGTTCAGAAAGGAGATACATTATTGCAATTGGCTGAAGTTAAAGGAGAGTATTTAGATCCAAATTTGGTTGCTCGGACACAACAACAGGTTGATGCTAAAAAAGGAAGTGTAAGTTTTTATAAAAGTAAAATAATTGCTGCAAATTCTCAAATAGAAGCACTTTCATTATCGAAAAAATTAAAGTCTGAACAATTAGATAATAAATTAAGCCAATTAAAAAATAAGTTATTAGGTGATCAGGCTGAATTTGAAGCGGTTAAAAATGAATTTGAATTGTTTAAAGATCAATATGAACGACAAGAAAAAATGTTCAAAGAAGGTTTAGTTTCTCAAACTCAATTGCAACAACGTAATATTTCTTTTCAAAATTCTCTTTCAAAGAAAATAATGGTGGAAAATAAAGTGGCGCAAACCAAGCAAGAAATATTGAATAACAGAATTGAAAAAAATAGTTTTGAACAAGAGTATACAGAGAAAATTAGCAAAGCAGAAGGGGAAAGATTTCAAAGCTTAAGTCAAATTTCATTAAGCGAAGGAGAGGTTGCTAAGTTGGAAAATTCTGTTGCAAATTATACAATTAGAAATGGGATGTATATAATTTTAGCTCCTCAAGATGGTCAAGTAGTTCAAGCTAAAAAATCAGGAATTGGCGAAATGATAAAAGATGGAGAATCGATAGTTGTTATCGTTCCTAAAAAAGTTAACTATGCTGTAGAAATGTATGTGAGACCAGTTGATTTACCATTGATAGATGTAGGTCAAAAAGTTAGATTTATTTTTGATGGTTTTCCTTCAATTGTTTTTAGTGGTTGGCCCAATAACAGTTATGGGACATTTGGAGGGAAAATAGTTGCGTTTGAAAATACAATTAGTGATAACGGAATGTTTCGAGTGTTAGTTTCAGAAGACAAAAATGATAGATCTTGGCCTTCTCAGTTGAAAATTGGAAGTGGGGCTCAGGGAATAACTTTACTAAAAGATGTACCTATTTGGTATGAATTGTGGCGAAATATCAACGGTTTTCCCCAAGATTATTACAAGAAAGAAAAATCTGAATATTCATCTAAAAAGAAGAAATAATGAACTTTAAAATTTCTTTTATTATTTTATTTTTTTGTTTTAATTGTTTTTCACAAGATACACTTAAGACTTTGAATGTTAATCAACTGATGAATATTGTTCGTTCTTTTCATCCTATTGTGAAGCAATCTGATTTACGTATCGAAAAATCTATTGCTGAATTATTATTGGCAAAAAGTTCTTTTGACCCGATTTTGAGTAATAATTCAGGACAAAAAACAGTTAATAATTTAAATTATTACAATTACAATGCTACTGAAATTAAGATACCTACGTGGTTTGGAATTGAATTAGCGGGTGGGATTGAAAATTTATCAGGTAATAAATTTGATCCTACAGAGACGATTGGCTCTTCAAATTATTTAGGAATTACTGTTCCTCTAGCTAAAAATCTTTTGATGGATAAAAGAAGGGCAATATTGAAACAATCAAAATTGTACAGTGCAATGGCTGAAATTGAAAAGAAAGCTGTTGTGAATGATCTTTTAATGCAATCAATCGAGTCATATTATAATTGGGTAAAAACGTATCAGGTATATCTAGTTTTACAAAACAATTTAATAATTAGCAAAAATCGTTTAGATTTAGTTCAGAAGTCTTTTTTAAACGGCGAACGTCCAGCGATTGATACTTTAGAAGCTTATGTGCAATTTCAAAGTTTTGAAGCTTTATTGATGAATAAAAAGTTGGAATTTAAAAACAGTAGTTTAAACTTGTCTTCTTTCTTATGGATTAATGAAAATGAGCCTTTTTTATTGCCTGAGTCTGTTGTTCCTCAAATTGAATGGGAAAAGGAAGTGAACATGGATTCTTTGAATTTAAATTTAGATGAATTATTATCTTTTTCTTCAGTTAATAATCCCAACATTCAATTGTATTCATATAAATTAAACAGTTTAGAAATCGAACAAAAATTAAAATTTCAAGAGTTGCTTCCAAAAATTGATCTTAAATACAACAGTTTAGGAAAAGGCTATGATTTTAATAAAAATATTGCTAATCATTCATTTATTGAGAATAATTATCTTTATGGTGTAAAGGTTGAAATGCCTTTATTAATAATGAAAGGTAGGTCAGAATATAAAATTTCAAAATTAAAAATTGAAGATACACGAATTGATCAAACACAAAAAAACATCTATAATTCATTAAAAATCAAAGCTTATTTTAACGAATATGAAAATTTGAAAAGTCAAATTGAATTGCAAAAAAAGATATATCTGAATTATGTCGAATTGGTTTATGCAGAAGAAAAGCGTTTTGAAAATGGAGAAAGTTCTTTGTTTTTGATTAATTCTAGAGAAATTAAAGCACTTGAAGTAAAAGAAAAATTAATTGAATTGCAAACAAAGTATTACAAATCAATTTATTCGTTACAATGGATTTCAGGAAGTTTGAAATAGTTCTTTTAAGATTTATATATAAAGTGTTTTATTTTTTTTGGTCAATATAATGTTGACAGACAACCTTATCAATAGGAAAAGTAAAAAGATCTTCTGAAAGTTCTGAAATTGAAATCCATCTTTGTTTTTCACCATCTTCTTTCAGAGGCGAAAGATAAATTTCATTTCCAATAGAATCACAATCTTTATATTTTACAAAGTAATAAAAGCTTATTAATTGATGTTTTTCATTAAAAGCAGAAACTTGAAGAAAATCGTTGACATAAAATAATTCTTTAACTTCGACTTCAATTCCTATTTCTTCTTGAAATTCACGTTTTAATCCTTCTGCTAATCCTTCTCCAAATTCTAATCCTCCTCCAGGAAATTTTGTAAATGAAACTCCATTCCTTCTCTCATCAGAAATAAGAATTTCATTTTTGTCGTTTATTAATAAACCGTATACTCTAAGATTGAAGGATTTCATTCGTTGTTTTTTACCACAGAGTTAAAGGAAGTTCGACGCAGAGTTCCTCAAAGTTCTTTTTGATTCGAAATAGTGGAAAAAAAACTCTGTGTGAATCTGTGAATTAACTCGTATTAAACTCTGTGGTTAAATATTTATTTTTCTAGTATTGCTTTAATATCTGGTCTAAAATACAATTCAGATTTCATGATTTTTCCATCTTCTCTATAAATTGCTTTTCCATTCGCATCTAATTTACTCATGTTTGATCGTTGAATCTCTTCAAAAACTTCTATAATTTTATCTTGTAAACCATGTTTTAAAATTGTCCCACACAATATGTATAATTGATCACCCAATGCATCGGCAATTTCTAAAAGGTCTCCATTTTTTGCAGCTTCTAAATATTCTTCATTTTCTTCAGCCATTAAACGATGACGTAATTCTATATCGTTATCTGAAAGCTGAGAAGTTGGAGTATAATTATTTGGAATTCCAAAAGCATCGTGAAATATCTCTACAGCTTTAATAGTATCTTGAAGTTTCATTTTAATATTTTTTTAGAGAAACAAATATACTGATGAAATAAGAAAAAAGGGCTGTTTTAATTCAATTTTAAATAAAGATTATGAACAAATTTCTTGCTGATATAATTTAACATATACGTGTCTTTTTCAATTTAATAGCTTTTTTATTTGAACATTTTTTTTGACTTTCATTTTACTTATTTCAAAAATTAACATTTGTCCTATTATTTAAAGCGAATATTAATGTTGATTTCATTATCTTTGAGCAAAATAAGCGTAATTCATAAGATGGCGGAAACAATTTTAAAATCTAAAAAAAGTTCAGTTAAAACAGCTAAAACAAAATTAATCGAAGCTTTTCGTTTAATGTGTACAGCCAAAACATTGACAGAAAAATACGAGGCAAACAAAGAAGTTACAGCAAAATATGTTCATGCTACTTCTCGTGGACATGAAGCGATACAAATTGCTGTTGGTTTACAATTGAATCCGCAAGATTGGGTTTCTCCTTATTACCGTGATGACAGTATTCTTTTGAGTATCGGAATGTCCCCATATGAATTAATGCTTCAGGTTTTTGCGAAAAAAGATGATCCATTTTCAGGAGGTAGAACTTATTATTCTCATCCTTCTTTAAATAGAGAGGATATGCCTAAAATAATTCATCAATCTTCTGCAACGGGAATGCAAGCTATTCCTACAACTGGGATCGCGATGGGGATCCAATATAAAGAAAAAACGGGAATTTCATTAGATTATTCTGGGGAAAATCCAATCGTAGTTTGTTCTTTAGGGGATGCTTCTTGTACAGAAGGTGAAGTGTCAGAAGCTCTTCAAATGGCTGCTTTAAAACAATTTCCTATCGTGTTTTTAGTGCAAGATAATGGTTGGGATATTTCTGCAAGTGCTGCTGAAACTCGAGCTCAAGATATGTCTAAATACGCGGAAGGATTTAATGGTATTGAAGTTAGAACAATCGATGGAAGTAATTTTGATGAATCTTTTCAAACAATTAAAGAAGTTTTTTCGACTGTAAGAAAAGAGAGAAGACCATTTATTGTTCATGCTAAAGTTCCATTATTAGGTCACCATACTTCAGGTGTTAGAAAAGAATGGTACAGAGATGATTTAGAAACTGCAATTTTGGATGATCCATATCCAAAATTGAAAAAAATATTAAATGAAATTGGTGTTGATGATGCTGAAATCATTACAATTGAAACTGAAATACACAAATTTGTTGATGAAGAATATGATAAAGCTTTAAATGCTGAAGATCCTTCTCCTGATTCAGTTTTAGATCATATTTTTGCCCCGACTCCAATTACTGAAGAGAAAGGTGAAAGGTCACCTGTAGGCAAAAAGAAAACGGTAATGGTGGATAGTGCTTTGTTCGCTGTTCGTGAAATAATGAGTAAACATCCTGAATCTTTATTATACGGTCAAGATGTGGGGGCTAGAATTGGTGGAGTTTTTCGTGAAGCTGCAACTTTAGCTCAAACTTTTGGAGATGATAGAGTTTTTAATACTGCGATCCAAGAAGCATTTATTATTGGAAGTACTGTTGGAATGTCTGCAGTAGGTTTAAAGCCGATTGTTGAAGTTCAATTTGCGGATTATATTTGGCCAGGATTGAATCAATTATTTACTGAAGTGAGTCGTTCGTATTATTTATCGAATGGAAAATGGCCCGTAAGTTGTGTGATACGTGTTCCAATTGGTGCTTATGGTTCTGGTGGACCTTATCATTCTTCAAGTGTTGAATCTATTTTGACAAATATAAGAGGAATTAAAGTTGCTTATCCTTCTACTGGTGCTGATTTAAAAGGTTTGATGAAAGCTGCATATTATGATCCAAATCCTGTTGTAATGTTGGAACATAAAGGGCTGTATTGGTCAAAAATTCCTGGTACAGAAGGAGCAATGTCAATTGAACCTGACGAAGATTACGTCATTCCTTTCGGGAAAGCAAGAGTTGTTCAAGAAGCAAGCGAAGCGTTTATTTCTTCTGGAGATAGTTGTGTTGTAATAACTTACGGAAGAGGTGTTTACTGGACTTTAGAAGCGTCAAAAGCATTTGAAGGAAAAGTAGAAATAATTGATTTAAGAACTTTGAATCCTCTAGATTTTGATATGATTAATTTGGTTTCAAAAAGACATGGAAAAGTTATTTTGGTAACCGAAGAATCTGTTGAAGCTTCATTTACTTTAGGATTAGCGGGTAGAATTCAACGAGATAATTTTAAATATTTAGACGCTCCAGTTTCAATTGTTGGTTCAATGGATACACCTGCTATTCCTTTAAATTCAATCTTAGAAGCGACACTTTTGACTAATAGTGAAAAAGTGAGAAAAGGAATAGAAGATTTATTAAATTATTAAATTTCTGAGATTAAGTGAAAACTTTTTTTTAATAGAGGTAGCTCTCCTATATTTAACTTTTTTGTTGTTAGAAGAGTGATTTTGTTTTTGTCAATTATTAGGATATTATTTTGACTTATTTTTAATTCACAATTTCCTTTTTCAGTGATTATTGTTAATTTATTTTTTGCTGAATCATTTTTTATTAAATAATCTTTCATAGTATCATCTTGGTATTGAATAATAAAATAATTTCTTCGATGAATAAATAGTCGTTTAATATCTTTCGAATTTCCTATAATTGAAATTTGGTTCTCTTTTATTGATTGAATGACCTCATAAGCCCCATAAATAAGTGATCTTTTTTGAAGGTCATCATTAAAATTGTTTGAAATAAAATAGGGGGAGAGCGTTTCAAAAAATATTAAACAAATAATACTATTTTTAAATATAATTTGTTTGGTCGATTTAACTAGAGGTATTGAATGATTTGAGTTTAATTTTTTTTCAATGAAAAAGAATGAAATTAAATCAGAAGAATATGGTTTTAAAACGAATAATGATAAACAAATAAGGAATAATGATAAAATTTTAACTGAGATATCAAATCCAATATTTATCATTAAAACATTGATTAAAACGGCTAATGAAATTAATCCACCTAATTTTCGAGTTCTTCTAAATAATAATAAACATGCAGGAACAACTTCAATAATCCCCATAAAAACATTGTAGCTATATGATGAGCCCATACTGGTCCAGAATAAAATGTCTTTTGATAAAAGTCCAACTGGAGTATAAAGAGTATTTGGTTCAGGAATGAAAAATTGAAGTTTGAATAGTTTATTGAATCCATAAACAAATAAAAAAAAAGATAAAGTATATGAGTATATAGAAGTCAACCAATTGCTCATTTCTTCATTTTTATAAGTCTTGTTTTTGAGTTTTAGTATCCAAATTAACGAGATAATGAATGATATTATAGCAGATAAAAATATTAATTGATACATTTCTTTTGAATCTGATCCAATAGTTTTAGTGTTTAATATTTTATATATTGGCTTTGCTAATAATTGTAAACAAAAATTAAGTTTTGAATTATTAATAAAATCTGGAAGTATTGCAATAAGGAATATCAAAAATGATATCCCCTTAAAGCGTATGAAAAAAGATTTAATCATAATTTTAATTTTATAAGTCAAAATTTCGTTTTCTTTTTCTTAATTGAATAGTTGAAATAGTTAATCCAAAAAGAATTATAAAACCAAATAACCAATCGATACTATTTTGTTTACTGACTTTCTTTTTTTTGATTTTAATTCCATTTTTTTTTTGAAATCCAATTTTTTTCACGTCATCTTGATATTTTTCATTTAATAGGGGTAAATTCTTTTTTTTAAGATTTACTTTAGATGTAAAAATAGTTTGGACACCATTATTTGAAAATTCTTGATAACTTGTGTCAGATACTTTTTTGATACTATCAATCTTGAGATCTATTTTCATTTGAGGTTCAAAATGATTTTCAATTACTCCATAATTATCTAAATTTTCACATTTATTAAAACAGTTATTTCCACTATGACTTTTGTAGGCAATTGTTTTTGTTTGTGCGTTTAATTCTAGGTTAATTAAAATGAAATACATTAAAATGGTTTTTATTTTTTTCATAATTTTTTATTTTTTGATTATATACATCTTGGATTTAATTAAGTTCAATTGATTTTAAATAGGTTGTAACTAAATAAAAAATTTACCGTTAAATACTTTAGTTTTTAATATTGTTTATTTTACTTAACTTTAGGATTGATTTTTGATTTTTTTTCAATGATCATTATTTTATTTATGAATAAGGTTTTACTTACATTACTTATTTTTTTCTTTTGCGAAAATTTCATTTTTTCTCAGGAAAATTTTGTGTCTGATGTTATTTCAGATTGTGATGGAGGTATGAATATAATTGAACCTGGAACATTTTCAATTCAATTTACTGGTCAAGGAGGTTTGATTAAAGATATTTTGGAATACCCTTCGTTAGTTTCTGTATCAGAAAAAAATTCAATTTGGTGTACTTTTATAGCCCCTTTTGCAGGTGTTGTTAAGTTAAAAGCATCAATTCCTATTGGATCTATTCAGATGGTTATTTTTGAGCAGGGGGAAGGTGATGTTTGTGATGAAATTCATAGAGGGGTTGCAGACATTAAACGTCTTATTACTGCATTAAAATCATCAGAAATCGGTTTGAATAACACACCAAATGCCGATCAATTATATTCTTTAGAATTAAAAGAAGGTCAAAAAATTTCTATACTTTTTAATACAGTTGAAAAAAGTAAAGAGAAATTAAAATTAGTTTTTGATTTTACACCACTAAATACAGGGGATTTAAAATCTAAAGGTGAGACAAAAATTGTTGACTTAAGGGAGGATGAGTATTCACCCTCATTTCATGTTGTAGTTCGTGATGCATCAACTGGATACCCAGTAGTTGCAAATTTAACAGTTTTAGGAATAAAGAATAGTTCAGCTTTATATATGGGAAGTGAATTTTATTTTGTAATCATAAGAAATTGTAAATTAACTATTAAATGTGATGCAAAAGGTTATTTTTTCGCTGATAGAATTGAAAACGTTACAGCTAATATTGAAAGTGAATTCACAATTTGGTTAGAACCTGTTCAGCAAGGTAAAAGCTTACAAATTGAAGAGATTGAATTTCATCCTGGCACAAGTGATTTTACTCCAACTTCAGAAGCAAAGTTGAAACGGTTAAAAGATTTTATGGCATTAAATTCTGAAGTTAAAATTGAAATACAAGGACATGTTTTTTCTTTAGAAGATAATTCTTTTTTAGGTCAACGATTATCAGAAGCTAGAGCTAAAAGAGTTTTTAACTATCTTGTAGATAATGGGATTAACAAAGATCGCATGACCACTATTGGGTTTGGAAACACAAAGCCAATTTACCCAAAACCTAAATTATCTTACGAAGAGCAAATGAATAGGAGGGTAGAGATCAAAGTGCTATAATGATAATTATTAAACTATTTTCATAATTTAAATCAAAAAAAAAATCGATTCATTAGAATCGATTTTTTAATTTTACCTAATACCTAATACCTAATACCTAATACCTAATATCAAATAGTCATAATATCTTTTTCTTTCGATTCAATTAATTCATCGATTTTTCTGATGTAATGATTGGTGATGTTTTGAATTTCTGTTTCAGCATCTTTTGCCATATCTTCAGATAAACCATCATTTTTTAAATCTTTCACCATATCAATAGCATCTTTACGATGATTTCTAATTACCACTTTCCCGTTTTCTCCTTCCGCTTTACCTCTTTTAACGAGTTCTTTACGACGTTCTTCAGTCAGTGCAGGAACATTTATGATAATCATTTCTCCGTTGTTCTGAGGAGCAAAACCAAGGTTTGCATTTATGATCGCTTTAACAATATCATTTAATATAGTTCTTTCCCATGCTTGAACCGTTAATGTTCTAGCATCCATTGTGTTTACGTTTGCTACTTTTGATAGTGGAGTTGGTACTCCATAATAGTCAACCATAACACTTTGAAGCATTGATGGCGTTGCTTTACTTGCACGAATTTTTTGAAGTTCTGTTTCTAAATGTTCTAAGGTTTTTTTACCAGAACTTTTAAAATCATCATATATCATTTGAATGTCTTCTGTCATCTTAATCTTTTTTTCAAAAATTGCTTAATTTCTTACAATTGTACCCACTTGATTTCCTTCCATTAATTTTTTAAAGTTACCAGGAGTGTCCATGTCAAAAACAATTATTGGTAAATCATTTTCTTTACAAAGAGTAAATGCCGTCATGTCCATTACATTTAACCCTTTACTATATACATCATCAAAAGTAATGAAATCATATTTTGTTGCTGTTTTATCTTTTTCTGGATCAGCTGTATAGATTCCATCTACTCTTGTTCCTTTTAAAATAACTTCAGCATTTATTTCTATGGCTCTCAAAGAAGCTGCTGAATCTGTTGTGAAAAATGGATTTCCTGTTCCAGCTCCAAAAATAACAACTCTTCCTTTTTCTAAATGACGAACAGCTCTTCTTCTAACAAAAGGTTCTGAAATTTCTTTCATTTCAATAGCAGATTGAAGGCGAGTACTAACCCCGGCAGATTCTAGTGCAGCTTGAAGTGCCATACTATTAATCATTGTAGCTAACATTCCCATATAGTCACCATGAGTTCTGTCCATACCACCTTCTTCAGCTTGAACACCTCTAAAAATGTTTCCACCTCCTATAACAATTGCAATCTCTACTCCTAAATCGTGAATTTCTTTAATTTCGTGAGCATAAGAGCTTAAACGATTATTGTCAATCCCGAATTGTTTATCACCCATTAGTGATTCTCCACTAAGTTTAAGGAGTATGCGTTTGTATTTCATTTTTTTTTCTTTGAGGTTGTGCAAATATAAGAATTTGATTTATGATTTTTGATGTTGGAGGTTTGATTTTTCAGTTTTATTTTTTTGGACGCTACCAATTTCAATTTTTATAAAAAAAAAGCCGTTCTAAACATTGTTCAGAACGGCTTTTATATTTTTGTTTCTTTTGATTAACTCAAAGAAAAACGTTTGAAATCTGTAACAGTTAATCCTTTTTCAGTAGAACTTAAGAATTGTTCAACTGAAACTTTGTTATCTCTAACAAATGGTTGACTTAGTAAAGTGCTTTCTTGGAAGAATTTATTTAAACGTCCTTGAGCAATTTTATCTGCCATTTCAGCTGGTTTACCTTCTTGAATAGCTAATTCTTTACCAACCTCTAATTCACGAGCGATTGTTGAAGCATCAATACCATCTTTGTTTAAAGCTAAAGGATTCATTGCTGCAACTTGCATTGCTACTTGTTTCCCTGCATCTTCAGCAACTTCAGTACCGCTATTTAAAGCCACGATAGTAGCTAATTGATTTCCAGGGTGATTGTAAGCAACAACTTTATCAGCTGATACTTTAGAATAATTTGCAAGTACTAATTTTTCTCCAATTACACCAACATGCTCAACAATTTTTTGCTCAACTGTCAATTTATCATCAAATGCTAATGCATTTAATTCTTCAGTTGTAGCTGGTAATTTATCTAAAGCAATATCCATTAAAGATTGAACGAATGCAACAAAACTAGAAGTTTTAGCAACGAAATCTGTTTCACAGTTAAGTGTCATGATTATTCCAGTTTTTCCATCAGTAGATGTTTGAGCTAAAATAAATCCTTCGTTTGCATCGTTATCACCTCTTTTTGCAGCTATTTTTTGACCTTTTTTACGAAGTAAATCTGTAGCTACTTCAAAATCTCCATTTGCTTCAACAAGAGCGTTTTTGCAGTCCATCATTCCTGCACCTGTTTGTTGACGTAATTTATTAACTTCTGACGCTGTAATTGCCATAGTTTCCATATTTAAAAAGTTAAATTAATCTTCTTTTTCAGTTTCTTCAGCTGCAGGAGCTTCAGCAACTACTTCAGCAACAACTTCAGCTTTAGGAGCAGAAACTTCTTTAGCAGAAGCAGCTTCTTCTTCGTCTGCTTTGTCTTTAGAGTTTTTACGATCTTCTAAACCTTCTCTAATTGCACCACAAATCGCATCCATAATAATAGAAATTGATTTAGTAGCATCATCATTTGCAGGAATTGGGAAATCTACTAAACGAGGATTTGAATTCGTATCAACCATTGCAAAAGTAGGGATATTCAAACGTTTAGCTTCAGCTAAAGCAATATGCTCTTTCAAGATATCTACGATGAAAATCGCAGCTGGTTGACGAGTCATATCAACGATAGAACCAAAGTTTTTCTCTAATTTATCACGTTGACGTTGTTTGAAAAGACGTTCACGTTTGTTCAAAGTTTCCCAAGTACCATCTGTTTTCATTTTGTCAATGATTGACATTTTACGAATAGATTTACGAGTAGTTTGGAAGTTTGTTAACATTCCACCTGACCAACGTTCAGTAACGTAAGGCATGTTTAAGTCTTTTACACTATCAGTGATAATGTTTTTTGCTTGTTTTTTTGTAGCAACGAAAAGAATCTTTTTACCCGACTTAGCAATTTGTTTCATTGCCGCACAAGCTTGATCAAGATGTGCTATTGTCTTATTTAAATCAATGATATGTATACCTTTTTTTTCTTCAAAGATATACGGCGCCATTGCCGGGTTCCATTTTCTTTTCTGGTGACCAAAATGAGCACCTGCTTCTAATAATTTTTCAAAAGTTATTTTTGACATTTTAATGTGTTTTAATTGTTTACGTTCCTTTAGTATGTCAACAACAGAGGGGCATATAGCGGGTACTCTGAGGCTTGGGTACTAAACAATCGCCAAAATAAAGTATTAACGTTTAGAGAACTGAAATTTCTTACGAGCTTTCGGTTGTCCTGGTTTTTTACGTTCAACCATTCTTGGATCACGTGTCATCAAGCCTTCAGCTTTCAACAACGTTTTATTTTCTTCAGCAACTTTAACCAAAGCACGAGCAATACCCAAACGGATAGCTTCTGCTTGACCATTGATTCCTCCTCCAAAAACATTTACCGATACGTCATATTGACCAACAGTTTCTGTTAATTGAAAAGGACGTTCAATTTTTGCTTGAAGAACAGTTATAGGGAATGCTACCTTATAATCTTTTTTATTTACAGTCACTGCACCTGTACCTTTTGATAGGTAAACACGAGCAACAGACGTTTTTCTTCTTCCTAATGCGTTTATTACTTCCATGTTATTTGAATGTATCAAGGTTAAATACTTGCGGTTTTTGAGCTTCTTGATCATGCTTAGCACCTACATACACTTTTAAATTAGTGAATAATCGGCTTCCAAGCTTGTTCTTTGGCAACATACCTTTAACAGCTTTTTCGATCAATCTTTCTGGGTGTTTTTGCAACATCTCAGCAGCTGACGTGAAACGTTGTCCACCTGGGTATCCAGTGTAACGAACGTATTCTTTGTTAACAAGTTTTGTACCTGAAAAAGATACTTTTTCAGCGTTGATGATGATAACGTTATCACCACAATCAGCGTGAGGAGTGAAGTTGACCTTGTGTTTCCCACGGATCAATTTCGCAACCTTACTCGCTAAGCGACCTACTGTTTGGCCCTCAGCATCTACTACAAACCACTGCTTATTTGCAGTTGCTACGTTTCCAGAGATGGTTTTGTAACTTAATGTATCCACAATAAATTTATTAATTAAATAAGACAATATCCCCAATTTGGGGGTGCAAAGATATAACTTCTAGAGTTTATTAACAAACGATTCTTAAAATATATTCAATTTATTGGTATAAAAGGCTTACTTTTCACTAAAATCGCTCATTTATTTATTTTTAAATGAATTTATTGCATTTATTGTAAATTCAGATAAAACTAAAGTTCCACTAATTTCTGCTCTCTCAGAAAGTAATGAATCCCAATGATCTGTTCCTTGCCAAAAAATTGATTTTAATTTTGACATTGCTTCTGGATTTGAAGTTGATAATTGTTTTGCAAGTTTTCCAATTTCAATATCCATTTCTTCTTCTGTGTCGAAAATATCAGCATACAATCCTCGTTTAAATGCCCAGTCTGCCGAACGCCAATCTGTCGCATTTATTGCTAATTGACTCATTGCTGATAACCCAATTTTACGTTCGATAACTGGTCCGACTACAAATGGTCCAATTCCGACTGCTAATTCAGAAAGTTTAACTTCGGCATGTTTTGTGGCAAAACAATAATCTACGGCTGATGCTATTCCAACTCCTCCTCCTACTGCTTTACCTTGAACCCTACCGATAATCAATTTTGGACTTTTTCTACACGCATTAATTACGTTAGCAAATCCAGAGAAAAATACTTTTCCTACTTTTAGTTCGGTTATAGAAATTAATTCATCAAAACTTGCTCCAGCACAAAACGCTTTTGAGCCTGAAGATCGAAGGATGATTACTTTTACGTCAGTATTTTCTCCTAAAATATTGATAGTATCAGCTAGTTTTTGAAGAATTTTACCAGGTAATGAATTGCTCAATGGATGACCAAATTCAATAGTTGCTATTCCTACTTCACTTATTGTTGAATGAACATGACCTTGTTCGATTGCTTCAGACATAAATAATTTTGATTTAAATGATTTTAATTCTCTTTACGAATTACTTTCCCTTCACTATCTCTTTGAACTGGATTTGGTTTGAGAACCACTTTTACTTTTGCATTATTTGATTTTTGACGATTGTTGTTGTCAAATTTTTGAAAAGGTTTCTTTTCAACTTTTTTAGCTACTGGTTTTTGAATGCTTTTTGGAGGACGATTTCCTTTTGGAGAGGCGATTTTTACATCTAATTTTCTACCATTAATATCCATTCCATTTAATGCGTTTATAGCATTGATACCGTGATCTGTATCTTCCATTTCAATGTAGCCAAATCCTTTTGATCTTTTTGATGCATTGTCGTAAACTACATGAGCGTATGTTACAGGACCGAATGCAGAAAATGTGGACTGTAAATCTTCTGATGTTATATCCCAATCGAGATTTGCAATAAATAAATTAACCATCTAACCTAAAATTTCTTTTAATAAAAACCTATCTATTGCAAATTTAAAGTAAAGAAATTTAAGAATCAATATTTATTTCAAAAAAAAAGGAATTAACAAGGTTTCCCTATGATTAATTCCTTTTTTAGGTAATTCTGTTAATTTATTTTAAAGTAAAAGTATCATTACCGATGACTGATCCATCGCAATAAATTTTGACTTTATAATTTCCTTTTACTGCTTCTTTGTTTTTTAAGTCGTAGTAAATTGAAACATCTGTACTTAGATTGTTGTAATTAATTTCTTTTCTATCTGAAAATGCCATTGATCCTTGCTCAGTCTGAAAGCTATTACTTGATTTCGATTGTAATACTTTGCCATCAGGATCAATAATTTGTAAATAAATTAATTTTGAACCAGCTGACGCTAATGGGTTGTCAAGAATCGTAAAGCTTGAACGAATTTGGATACAACTTTTTGCTTTGTCAGTTTCTTCTGTTGTATTATTTAATTTCATTCGCATTCCGACCGAATTTACACTTACTGCTTTTAGAATTTCTGCTTTTTTGACTTTAGCATCACTTGCAGCAGCATTTTCTTTGTAAGTATCTCTTTCAGTTGTAGTTGTGTTTAGTTTTGTTGTCGTTTCTTGTAAGTCAGATCCTAGTTTTAAATTCAATGTGTTTAAAGAATCTATTTGAACAACGTATCCTTTCATAATACTTCTCAAAGTTGTGTTTTCACGAGTCATTTGAGCTATTTTACGAGCGTTTAATCTTCCGTTTTTCTTAGAATTTTCTAGGTCTTTCATCAAGCCTAAAATTTTATCTTTTTGAATGTTTAGACTGTCAGCTTTTGAAGCGTCTTTTTCAATTAATTGATCGTATGTTTTTAGCATTTCGCTAAAATTTTTGGTTAAATCATCTGACATTTCTTCGGCGTTAAATCCGAATTCTTTCATCATTTCATTCATCCCATCCATATCTGCCTTTAAAGCCAAGTTTTCGTTATTACACTTGTTTAAATCTGCTTTTTTATTAGCGATCATATAGGTAGTTACACCTAAACCAATTAATAATAAGAGGATTATAAGAATAAAAGCTCCGTTGTTTTTTTTAGGTTCTTCTGAATTTTCCATAATTAATTTAATTACAATTTAAAACACAAAATTACAAACGATAATATTTAATATAATATTTCGTTAGTAATTGATAAAATAATTTAAATGTTAATTGTTAACCTTCAGTAACAGTATAAACATAACTTTCCATTATTTGATTAGAAAGCAATTTTTTACAAGCATCTTCCGTTTTTTGTTCTGCTTCAGCTTTTGTAGAAGCATCAATAAATAAACGAATATGTCTTCCGATACGAACTCCGCTTATTTCAGGAAGGCCGATATTTTGCATACTGTTTGATACTGCCTTTCCTTGTGGATCTAATAATGCATCTAATGGCATCACGTCAATTTCAGCTTTGAATTTCATGTGTTTGTTTTTTATTTAATTTATTATCAATAATTGATAGAACTATATACAAAAGTACAATTAATGGAATAGACCATACTAATAAAAACGAGATTAATAATCCACAAGTTATTAAGAAGTAATATCTAATTTGATTCCCTTTCCATTTAAAGTGCTTAAACTTAAACGAAAACATAGGAATTTCAGATATTAATAAAAGTGACATACAACCAATGAGTACGATGAAAAATCCTGGTTGGTATATCGATGTTAAAAAATGGTTTTGATATCCAGAAGGATTGTATTCCATCATTAAGACGAGTGGAAATGTTGTGAAAAAAATTGTGTTAGCTGGTGTGTTTAGTCCAATAAATGAATCTGATTGCCTTGTGTCTATATTAAATTTCCCGAGCCTAAACATCGACATAAAAGGAATGAATAATGCGAAAAAAGGAGTGTATTTTAGAGGTGTGTCCATTTCGTTTTGAAAGTCATAGAACACTGCCTTTTTCCATTCATCTATTAAATGATTAACATGTGTGTTAAAGTTTGGACTCATTAATTCTGTATTTAAATCTGTTAAAGAAATGATCATTACAACCATCATAAAAATACCTGGAGCTAACCCAAAAGTTATCATATCAGCTAATGAATCTAGTTGTTTTCCTAATTCCCCCATTTGATTTAGCTTTCTAGCTAAAAAACCATCAAGAAAATCGCACATTGCTCCTAGGAATATAAAAAAAGGGGCAAGATCAATTCTTCCCATTAACGAACAAATAATTGCTAAAATACCGGAGATTAAATTTGCTGCGGTAAATAAATTGGGTATATTAAACATTCTTTAGCTTGAAATATTAGTTTTTATTAAAAAGTACCAACTTTAAATCTTATTTTTACGTCTTTACATTAATTGGATATGACAAAGAACACAATTTTTTCTTTAAAATTGAGTTAATGCTTTGAAAAAAAAATAGTTTATGCGTTTTATTAGATCTTATATTGCTTTTACATTATTAATATTTCCTTTTTACAGTTTTTCGCAAACAGATAAGGTTGCTCCAAAGTATTCAAATGAGTTTTTGGCTATTGGTATAGGAGCTGATGCTTTAGGTTTAGGTAATTCAGTTGTTGCTCAAACTGGAAATGTAACATCCGGTTATTGGAATCCAGCAGGATTAACTCAGGTTAATAAATGGCTAGAAGTTGGTGTGATGCACTCTGAATATTTTGCAGGAATTGCTAAATTTGATTATTTAGGATTGACTCATGCGATTGATAAGGTTAGTACGGTTGGGTTTTCAGCTGTTCGATTTGCTGTTGATGATATACCTAACACGACTCAATTAATCGATCAACAAGGAAATATTGATTACACGAAAATAACAACTTTTACTGCAGCTGATTATGCCTTTTTGTTTTCCTATGCTCGAAAATTAAGAATTAAAGGATTAAGTGTCGGTGGAAATTTTAAAATAATTAATAGAAAAGTTGGTGATTTTGCAAAATCTTTTGGTTTTGGTTTAGATGGGGGAGCTCAATATTTTGTTAAGAATCTTAAATTTGGTATCATGGCTAGGGATGTAACTTCGACTTTTAATGCTTGGGTTTTTAATTTAGATTCTCAAATGAAAGAAGTGTTTGTAAAAACAGGTAATGAAATCCCTAAAAATGGACTAGAAATTACACTTCCTAGATTTATATTTGCGACTTATGGTAAATTTAAATTAGGTCAACAAGGTGTGTATTGTGCAACGGAAATTAATTTAGACATGACCTCTGACGGAAGAAGAAATACTGTTTTACAAACAAATTTATTTTCTTTTGATCCACACATGGGGATTGAGTTTGGGTTTAAAACTTATTTCGCAATTCGAGGTGGGATCTCAAATTTTCAATATGTCAAAAATTATGATGACTCCGAGAAATTGAATTTTCAACCAAATATAGGGGTTGGATTAAATATTAAAAACTTTTATTTAGATTATGCTTTTACAGATATAGGTGACGCATCTGTAGCTCTATATTCTCATGTTATTTCATTAAGATTAAAATTAAATAAGCCAAGATAGTTATGGATAAAAGACTATTTAAATTACTATTACTTTTTTTGATTTCTGCTCATACTGTTTTTTCTCAAACATATGGTAATGAATGGATTTCTTATGATCAAAAATATTACACTTTCCCAATTGTGAATTCTGGAATTTATAAATTGGATTATTCTACTTTAACTGCTTCAGGAATACCTTTATCAACTTTTACTTCTCAAAATATTCAAATTTTCGGAAGAGAAAAAGAGGTAGCTTTACACATTGAAGATGGTGGAGACTCAAATATTGATCCAGGTGATTATATTCTTTTTTATGCAGAGAAAAATGATAGTTGGTTAGATTCTACTTTGTTTTTAGATCCTACAACTGTTGGAAATCCTTCTTATAGTTTGGTAAATGATACGATTAATTATTTTTTTACATGGAATAGTTTAAGTACTAATTTAAGATATTCAGTTGAAACATCAATTGATTTTCCTTCTTATACGCCCTCTAATTTTATTCTTCAAAAAGTTGAATCTAGTTATGGAACTTTTTATAATTTGGCAGGTGCAATTTCAACTACTGTTGGAGTTCCTAATCAAAGAGAGCATTATTCTTCAACTTCTTTTTATGCGAGTGGAGAAGGATTTGGATTAGCTCCTGTTAATGGGGTTTTAAATGGTGGCTATACTTTAAACTTAAGTGTTATTACAAATTCTCCTTATGTTGGTATAGATGCACCTTTAGTTCAGTTCAAAGGTATCTCTTCTTCTCATTCTGAAGGGGATATTGAGGGCTTTTTTGATCATCATGTTAATTGGAAAGTTGGTGCCTCTGATTTAGTGTTATGGGATAGACTTTACAATGATTACGATGTTGATTTTGCAGATCAAACTTTCTCAAGCTCTGTTTTAGGGTCAGGTATAACTTCTTTAAAATGGTCTATAATTGCCGATCAAACTGCCTTAACTGATTATCAATCTTTGAATTATTGGTCCATTATATATCCAAAACAACCTACTCTTGACGGAACATCTTCAGGTAAATTCAAGGTGAAAAATAACGTTCTTCAATCTAAAATTAGATTAGATTTTACAAATACTGTTGTTACTAATCCTATTGTTTTTGTAACTGGAAGTTTACCTGTTAAAGCTAATTTAACTTCTTATAATGGAGGTTATAGTACTTTAATTAATAATAGCTCGAATAATGTTGATCAGCAGGTTGTTATTCAAGATTTATCTACTGTAGCTTCTGTTTTAATCCTTAAACCTGTTAATAATTCTGGTTTAACTCCGGGATTATTTACTGATTTTTCTTTAGTAAATGGAGATTCAGCTTTATTAATGATTTATCACAAGTCTTTAATTCTTTCTTCAACTGCGTATGAGACTTATAGAAAGTCTGTAGAAGGGGGTGGATTTGTAACCGTAATGGCAAATATTGATGAGTTATACCTTCAGTTTGGGGGTGGAATAAATAAGCATATCAATTCAGTGAGAAGGTTTACTCATTTTATGTACAATCATTCAGTTGTAAAACCAGTAGGTTTGTTTTTAATTGGAAAAAGTGTATCACTTGCAAATAGTGGATGGCCTTATGGTTCAAATGGATCAAGGACTAATACTGTTAGTTATGCTCTTAATTTAATTCCAACTTTTGGTGAACCTGCAAGTGATATTGCTATAACATCTTATTTAGAAGGAAATAAATGGGTTCCTTTGATTCCTGTAGGAAGGGTTTCGATGAAAACGGATCAAGAATTAAATGATTATTTGATTAAAGTAAAAGAGTTTGAATTAGAGCAAAATCCTAATTCAGTTTATAATTCGGATCAAAAAGATTGGCAAAAGCATATTTTACATTTTGGTGGAGGAGCAAATGCTGGGCAACAGTCAACTTTTCGAGATTATCTAGAGAATATGGAGGTTTTGATAGAAGATTCTCTTTATGGTGGAGAAGTTACTAGCTACTATAAAACTTCTTCAGCTCCGATTAATCCAGGTTTATTAACTGAAGTTACAAATCGTATCCAAGAAGGTATTTCGTTAATGACATTTTTCGGACATGCTTCACCTTCAGTTGGATCAGGTTTTGATATTAATATTGATGTCCCATCAACTTGGAATAATATTGGAAAATATCCAATTATATTAGGAAATTCATGTTGGGTGGGGAACATGTTTGTTAATACTTCCACACCTTCAGTATCTGAAAGATTTGTCAATATTCCTCAATCTGGTGCTATTGCTTTTATCGGAGCTTCTTCTGATGCTTTAGATCTTCCGTCAGCTGTTTATTCAATTGAATTATATTCTCAATTTAGTCATTCTTCATACGGAAAAACATTAAGTGAACAATTAAAAAACTCGGTTGTGTATATGGAAGGTACTTATAATTCAGTGTTGATGTATGAGGCTACCGCTATGCAGATGAATTTATTAGGAGATCCAATGTTAAGATTGAATTGGCATGCTAAACCTGAAATTGAATTGACTGTTGACAAGGTTTCTTTCACTCCTGAAAATCTTGATTTAACTGTAGATTCAATTGGAATAACGATTATCCTTAAAAATCTAGGAAAATCGATTGTTGATACTTTTAACATCGAAGTAATAAGAGATTTTCCAATGTTAAATGTTGATTCAATTTATAATTTTAAAGTTTCAAGATTGGATTATATTGATACTTTCTATTTCAAAATGCTTCTTCAACCTAATATTGGTGTTGGTATAAATAATATGACAATTTCAGTTGATATACCTTCTTTTATTCCGGAACAATATGATGAAATAACTAATAATAAAATTTCAACAACTTTATTTATTGATGTTGAAGGTATTTTACCGGTTATTCCTCATGATTTTGCTGTAATTCCTGTTGACAGTGTTACTGTTATTGGATCTACGATTAATCCTTTAGCAGACTATAATACTTATCGTTTTGAGATTGATACAACCGATTTATTTAATAGTCCTGAATGTCGTTATGCTTTAAAATCTGGATTAGGAGGAGTTAAATCTGTAAACCCTTCAGAATGGAGATTAGTTTCTAATAATCAAATTTCTAAACTTACTTGTACGGATAGTACGGTCTATTTTTGGAGAGTTGCTATTGATAGTTCTGTTTTTGAATGGAGAGAAAGATCTTTTCAATATATAATAGGTAAAAAAGGTTGGGGGCAAGATCATTTTTTTCAATTTAAGAAAAATAATTTTTTAAATGTAAATTACAATAGAACGATTCGAGAACGTGAGTTTGATAATAGTCCGCCAGACACTTTACGGTCATTTGTGCATAATGCTTATGGTACTTGTGCGACTTATGTAAATGGGCAGAAATTAGAAAATGCTTATTGTGCTTTAATACCAATTATACATGTTGATGTAATTGATCCTATTACTCACTTGCCATGGAAAACTAGATATGTTCCGACTGGACAAAATTTAAATAATGATTTTGGGAATTCTAATGATAACGGTTCATGTGCTGCTAGACCAATGAATGACTTTACATTTCCCTCAAATTCAACAGCATCATTAGATTCTTTACAAATTATGCTCTTGGATGTAATACCTGACGGATGTTACGTTGTAATATATACAACAATGGGTGCAAATTATACTCAATGGGATACTTATTCTCCTAGTATGTATTCTACTTTTCAAAGTTTAGGCTGTGATAGTATATTTCCTGGTCGAGCAAATCTTCCTTTTTCTATTTTCTTTAAAAAAGGTGATCCAAGCAGTGTTATTCAAAAATTTGCTTATACAGCTACAGATGTAATTGATTACAATGTTCCTTTATTGAATACATCAATTGTTGGAATAGAAACATCTCCATTGATAGGTCCTTCATCAAACTGGAATAATGTCTATTGGAAACAAGATTCATTAGAACTTGCTTCTAAGGACAGTACAATTTTAAAAATTAAAGTATACGACTCAAATGAATCTTTTCAATACGAGATAGATACTGTTTTTACCAAAAATGATTCAATTCTTAATTTAAATTCAATTGTAGATGCTAATTTGTATCCTTTTATAAAATTAGAAGCCATGTATTACGATTCTACGTTGACGTATCCGACGCCTGCTCAAATAGATCGTTGGCATGTTTTGTATGATCCATTGCCTGAAGCTGCCATTGACGGAACAGGAGGATATACTTGGTTGCCTTCTAAAGATTCTTTGAATGAAGGTGAAATGGTTAAGTTTGCAATTGATATAAAAAACATTTATGATCTTGATATGGATTCATTACTTGTTAAATATTGGATTGAAGATAATTCTCATAATTTACACCATTTAGTTTATTTAAGACAGGATTCTTTATTAGTTAATGAGACTTTTAGGGATACAATTGAATTTTCGACAATTGGTCTTGTTGGAATAAATTCATTATGGATGGAAGTAAATCCTTATGTAAATGGAAGTTTTTATGTAACTGATCAACCCGAACAGGAACATTTCAATAATTTACTTCAAGTTCCTTTTTATGTTGTAGGTGATAAGATTAATCCTATTCTTGATGTAACTTTTGATGGTCGTCATATTTTAAATGGAGATATTATCGCTCCAAAAAGTGAGATATTTATTACATTAAAAGATGAAAATCCTTTATTAATAATGGACAGTGTTTCTGATACTACTAGATTTGGAATCTATTTGACAGGACCAGATGGTGTTCAAAAAAGAATACCTTTCATAGATGGTGCTGGAAATGAAATCATGCAATGGATTCCTGCTGATGCACAAAATCGAAGATTTAAAATAATATTTCCAGCAAGTTTTGATAAGGATGGAATTTATAATTTATTAGTTCAAGGTACGGATAGATCTGGAAATATTTCAGGAGATATTCAATATAAGATTTCGTTTGAAATAATTAAAGAATCATCGATTACCTATTTAATGAATTATCCGAACCCTTTTAGTACGAGTACACGTTTTGTTTTTACATTGACTGGATCTGAAGTGCCGCAAGATATGATTATTCAGATTATGACTGTAACTGGTAAAGTGGTAAGAGAAATTACTGAATCCGAGTTAGGGCCTATTTATATAGGAAGAAATATTTCTGAATATGACTGGAATGGAACAGATGAATTTGGTGATCCATTAGCGAATGGTGTTTATCTATATAGAGTTAAAAGTAGAATTAATAATGAAGAAATTAAACATCGCGATTCTGGTGCTGATTCTCATTTTACGAAGGATTTCGGTAAAATGTATATAATGCGCTAATTATTAAAGTAGATGTTATTTAATAGCTTTGATTTCCTAGTTTTTTTAATTTTCGTCTTTTCATTGTTCTGGTCATTGCCTAATAGTAAAAAGTGGATTTTATTATTAGTTTCAAGTTATGTGTTTTACATGTATTGGAATCCGATTTATATTCTGCTTTTACTTTTTACAACTTTTTTAGATTTTTATATTTCACTCCATCTTACAAGTTCTATCAATCCTAACAAAAGTAAAAAGGGATTGATGTTAAGTCTGTTTTTAAGTTTAACCATTCTTTTTTCATTTAAGTATATTGGTTTTTTTCTAGAAATTTCTAAAGAATTATTTAAATTTTTCGGGGTTGGTTATGATATTCCAGAAGTGAGTTTTATACTACCTATGGGAATTAGTTTTTATACTTTTCAATCAATTAGTTATGCTATAGATGTTTATAGGAAAAAGATTAAACCAGAAACAAATTTCTTCTTATTTTCTTTGTATATAACTTATTTTCCTCAATTAGTAGCAGGACCGATTGAAAGAACTCAAGATTTGTTACCTCAACTAAAAAATAAACATTTTAAATTAACTCCTGATCACATTAAAATTGGATTGTTTTATATTTTATGGGGTTTGTTTTTGAAAAGTGTAATTGCAGATAATGCGGCCTTAATTGTCGATTCTATTTATTCAGACATTTCAAATAATAGTGGAGGGAAATTGGCATACGCGTCTTTTGTTTTTACATTTCAGATCTATACTGATTTTGCCGGTTATTCTTTTATGGCAATTGGTATTTCAAAACTATTTGATATTCAATTGATGTCAAATTTTAAATCACCTTTTCTTTCTGAATCTATTACTGAATTTTGGAAAAGATGGCATGTTTCTTTGTCCAATTGGGTAAGAGATTATATTTATATTCCTTTAGGTGGAAATAGAATTGGTAAATTAAGAACTTATACGAATTTATTTATTTCTTTTTTAATTGTTGGACTTTGGCATGGAGCCTCTTTCAATTTTATCATTTGGGGATTTTTGCATGGTGCAATGATGGTGCTTGAAAGAATTTTTAAATTAAATATTCCAACTCAATATACAGTTGTTCGAATCTTAAAAACTGTATTTACTTTTTCTATTGTTTCTCTTATATTCGTTTCTTTTAGGATTAAGGATGTACGTGAATTATTCTTAACGTATGAAAATATTTTCACTTTAGAATGGAGAGATTTACTTTTTTGGTTTGCTGATAATCGCTATAATTATGTTTTTATCGGAATAGGAATTCTTGTTGTAGTAGAGTTGTATCTAAAGAAAAAATCATTATTGAAATTAACAAAAGCTTCAAATTTTATATTTTTACCTTTTTGTATTTTATTATTTTTTCTCATTATTTTGACAGGGAGGTCTGAAGGAGCACAATTTATATATTTTCAATTTTAGAGATGAGAAAACGTGTAATACTTTTTTTATGTTTTACTTTATCGATATTCATAATTGATAGGGGGATTGCTTTTAAGATGGATTCTTTATATCAAAATAATTATTGTGCAAATAGTGGAGGTGGTTTAAATTATTACTTAAAATTTCAAAAAGCGGATACTTTGTTTATAGGCTCTTCAAGGGTAAAAACAATGATTATTAGTGATGTTATTGGTAAAAACGTTTTGAATATTACAGCAAATGGAAAACATTTTTATTACCAAGCTTCCGTAATTCATCTTTTAGAACAATATAATAAATTACCAAAAAAAATGATTGTCCTTAATTTAGAAGCAGAGGATATATATAAAGAATGTGAGTCAGAATTAATTAATGAGGTTTTTTACTTAAAATATTACTACGATAAAAATGCGTTTGTTAAAAATGTAATTGATTCTAAAAGTCCTTTTGAAAAATACAAGTTTTTAATGTCTAGTTATAAATTTAATGGAGAAAATTTTTTGCTATTCACAAATCAGTTTCAACATATTTGTGATGACAATCATAACAGCTATCAATTATTGAAACCAACGAAATCAGATAGTTCAAAAGTGATTAATGCAATTAAAGAAAATAATAAATTAAAATCAAAAGAGGTGAATTCTCATTTTTTTGAGATTTTAAAATCTATTGATACACTTTGTAAAAGAGATAAAATTAAGTTAGTCATTTTATACGGGCCACATTATGTTTATCTTAAAAGGCATGAGTCTGCCTCATTAATTATGCAAGGTTTTTGTAAAAAAAATAGAATTTCCTATTTAGATTTTAATACCAAAAAGACAACTCAATTTAAAAATATTCATTGCTGGAGTGATGTACTTCATTTAAATAAAGATGCTGCTTTAGTTTATACTAAATTAATCGAAGAAGAATTAAATAAGTTGTGATCTAAAAAAAGCGGCAGCTAAAAATAGCTGTATCATCCACCAATTTTAAAGGACCTCTCCATTCGTCCAATTTTGAGAAAATTAAGTTATTTAAATCTTCCATTTTTAAAGGATAATAACTGTGAACCATTTTCACTAATCGGTCTAATCCAAAGTAGTTTTCATTTAAATCTTCTAATTCGACTACACCATCTGTATAAAGAATTAATGTAGTGTTTGGTTTTAATTCTATTTCTCCCACATTTATAAATGGTAATTCATCCATCATCCCTAATCCAATACTTCCTAGATTTAGCATTTCTACTTTTTTTCCATTGGTAATAAAAGGATGATTATGCCCTGCATTTACATACTTTAAAATACGTGTATCTGCATTGTAATGTGCGATAAAGAAAGTGATGAATTTTTCTCCTTTTGCACTTTTCATCACTTTTTTATTCAATTCTTCCATTAGAAATTCCATATCAAATCTTTGATAATGGAATATGGTTCGAATCGTTGCTTGAAAATTGGCCATTAACAATGCAGCACTAATTCCTTTTCCAGAAACGTCAGCCATACAAAGTATATACTCTTCTTCTCCTAAGGGGATGAAATCGTAATAATCGCCTCCAACTTCATGCCTAGGTTTGTGTTTAGCAGAAATATCCATTCTTTTATTGGACGGTAAATCTGTAGGGAATAGTAATTTTTGCATCGCAGAAGCTATTTCTAGTTCTTTTTTTAGTCGCTCTTGTTTGATACTTGCTTTCGCCATACGCTTGTTTTCATTCGCAACCACAATAATATTGGCTAATGTTTGAATAAAACTCATATTCGACATGGTCTCCGAAACTTTTAATTTTTTGTGTTCAAGTCCAGCTATGAGCAAATAGGCGAGAGGTATTTCTTTATGTATAATTGGGACAATTATGTCAAACTCATTGATGATGTTGGAAGGAGAAGATTCAATAACTGTAATATCTTTGAAACGAAATAAATCTCTTTGAACATCTATATCTTTTATTTTTCCTTTGAAACCAACTTTTAGCATGCAATTCCATTCATCTTGTTTATTAAACAAAAGAAATTTATCGAACCCTAATTGTTCTTTTATAATAAATTCAAATATTCTACTTAATTGATCAATTGGTTGGTTTGTATTAATTGCATTCGTAATCTCTAACAAAGAATTTAGCTTAAAATCTTTTATTTTTAATTGATTTTCTAAATTTTTAATGAGCTTTTCGTTCATCTTTGTTTTACGTCATTTTATATTACTACAAAAGTAAGTTGATATAGTTTGTTTTTATGAAGTTTTTTTGATACTTATACTCCTTGAATTGTTGATAGGATATTCTATTCTAATTAGAGGTTAAAACGAAAATAAATTACATCATGTTCAAAAAAAAATGAGGATATGAATTAAATCATACCCTCATTTTTAAGCTTTAAATAGTTGGTTAGTTTTTGACAACCAATCGAATTATTTTTGTGTTATTTAATTCTTTTATTGAAATGAAATATATTCCATTTGTCCATTCGTTTGAAGGAATTACAATGATGTTTGCACCAATTTCAGTTGTAATTGTTTTTTCAACCATCACTTCTCTTCCTGATGCATCATTTACTCTTAATTTTATTTCTTGATTTTGATCTGAATTAATTTTAAGAAAGGCACTCGCTTCTGTTGGATTTGGATAAACTGAAATGTTTAATGATGAATTAGTTTGTGAAATCAGACTTGCATCTTGTATTGAGAAACATTCTGTTGTATCGCTGCAATCTCCTTTTGTTACAATCACCGCATAATTTCCGTTTTCTGATGGAGTGTAATTTTTTTGATTCGCTCCAACTATTGCTTGATTATTTGTGCAATTTATCCACTGGTATGTCGCGTTTGGTTGCAATGAACTTAACATTCCTAAGTTGTATTCAATTTCATTATTGAATTGATTTATTTCAAGTTCAAGTGTTGCAATACTGTCACAACCATTTTCTCCCATCAACGTTTTAGTAAATGTTCCTTGATTGAAATAGTTCGTTCCGTTCCAATTAAGAGGAAGGTCTGTACTACAAACACTTAGTTGTGTTGTTGAAGATGTTTTTACTTTTACAATTACTTCGACAGTTGCAGAAACAGCACATTCTGAAGTGTTAGGTGTAAATGTATAAGTTGTTGTTTGTTGATTATTAATTGATTCTGGACTCCAAGTTCCAGTTACTGAATTTATTGAAGTTTCAACTAATAAAGGCAACGATGCATCTTGACATATTGGTTCAATTGCAGTAAATAAAGGTGTCACTTTTTGGTTTACAACAATTTCTAATGTTGATTCTGCTGCACATTCTCCTAGACTTGGTGTAAAAGTGTACGTTGCAGTTGTTTGATTGTCTACAGTTGATGGTGACCATGTTCCAGAAATTAAATTAACTGAACTTGTTGCTAACAATGGAGTAATATCACCATTACAAATAGGTTCAACAGTTGCGAATGTTGGAATTGTTTTCGGGGTAATAGTTAATGTTGAAATATCTGACGCTACTTTTATTCCTGTTAATCGACTTGCCAAACATCTGTACATTTTACCATTTAATCCTAGATTTGCATTTGTTATATTCAATGTAGTACTCGTCACTCCTGAATAGATTAGACCATCTTGTACGTTTTCATATTCTGTTCCATTGAAAATTTGCCATTGATAAACTGATGCATGCTCAGCAGTAATGTTAAATTGAACAGCACTATTTTCGCAAACTGTTTGATTTATTGGATTTGATGAAATGATAGATAAAGAATCGGCAGTTGAAGGATTATATAATGCTAAAATTTGTCCTCCTTGAACTACTTGACCAGATATTGTATAATGAGCTTGGTCTACTAAGATAAACATTCCGCTTCCTAAAATTTCTTGAACATCAATAATACCTGATGCTTCTTCGTCTTGAGTTGTTAAATAATTTGCTCCACCAATTAAAAATCTGCTTTCATCATGAGTTGAAATTAATGTTAACGCATCAGTTTGTGTATTGTACTGCCAAGTTTTTCCTACATGAACATTGTTTCCAACATCTTCTAAAAGTAAAATGTGACCAGCATTATCGATTGTTAAGTTATCTAACATTTTTTGACCTTCAGTTCCATCTAAAACAGCAGTGATTTCTCCTCCTAATAATGGGTTGCTTATGTCTGTAAAATGTAGTTTCCATAAACGACTTGGGCTTGTTATAGAATTTGTTGTTGCAAAATAGAAATCTTGAACATTTGAAGGATCCCAAGCACCATCTTCTGGACGTAAAAATTCAGTAATACCAGCAGTGCTACTTGTAGTATTTAATGTTGCACCTGTCATGGCTTCTGTGTTTCCTAAACTTTCCAGCGTAAAAAGTGTGTTTGCTGAAGGTATACTTAAACTAGATTCAGCTGTCATTCCGTTGACCTTAATACCATATAATGCTCCATTTGTTAAACCAGCTTTATCTACTTCCGTTCCAGTATTTGTTTTGTTTCCAATATAAACATAAACTTGTCCAGGAGTTGAATCATCAAGTCCTATTACCACTGTTTTGTCTCCTGAAGATGGACATGCAACAGCATTCTCATAAGAATATTTACCTAATCTAGGAAGTTCATAAGTTGTTCCAGCGTCTATTCCTGAAGCAATGTTAGCAAATGCTCGCCCTTCATCTCCATTTTCTTCTCCATTCATGAATATTTTTGCTTGAGTTCCAAGTCCAGTTGCTGAATTGTAAAATGCAGATGTTACAGGTAGATCAGCAGCACAAAAACGACCAAATGCTGTAAGAGATGAAGTGTTCGTAGCACTGTAATTTGTGTAACCTGAACCATTCCATAATTTCACATTTTGAATTAAATCGGCTCCACTCACAACTGATAAATCATCTTTGTTTATAATCCACTTTGAAACAAATGCTCCTTTTTGTCCATGTGCTCTTGCAACACCTAAAGTTGGTCCAAATTCGTGATTCATTAAAAGTGTAAAAGTATTGTCTCCATTATCGAAAGCACCTAAACCATCTGGTATTCCAGCCATGGTGTATGATCCAACAGCTTCTCCAGCAGAAAGTATCGAAGTGAATTTAGAATCTTCCCCTAAAGGTTGAAGATAGGGAGTTGTTAACGTTGAAGGCCCAGTTTTTCCATAAATATAGTTCGAATTTGGTTGTTCGTAATTTGATAATTTATTTGCACCAGATAATCCATAAACAAATAAGTGAGATAAAATTTCTATTTCTACTGCTACACCATTTTCTGAAGGTGAGTATTGTCCAAAATCATTGTCATTTACAAAAGCAATTGTACTATCATTAAGAATAGCTATACCTTCAGCTTTTTCTAATTCTGACGGCCAATGATTAGCAAGTAAATCCATGAATAATGTTTTTTGAACCGGAACAATGCTATTCGCAATTAATCCATTTGCATCTACTAAAGCTTCTAACGATACTCCTGAATATAAACTTGAAGTTACAGCTGTTGCATTGCTAATATTTATCTTAAAAACATATTTTCGATCTGTATTTCCTCTTAAACCTTGTTCTATTACTAATAATTCTGAGTTGTTTATTGCTGTCATGTCACCAATTTTCCAATCTCTATATCTAATTTCATTTGCTCCAGTTCCAACAGGTCCTTCGTTGATGTAAACAAACATTTTTGATTGATCATTTGTAGGATCAATTTCAAGAATACGGTGAATTCTACTTGATTCTCCAATTGTTTTTGATGGATTTAATAACGGACTTTGTATAATTGCATAGATTTTACCATTTGGAGTTATTGTTAATCCTTCAAATCCACGATTGTTTTTACGATATTTGAATATTGTATCAATCGCAACATCTTGAATTTCAGGGGAAGCTAAATTTGCATAAGGAGTATATCTTTTTATTACAACCCCATTTTTGTTTAGTTTCCAAATTGTTGGTCCACCTTCTTCACAAATCCAAAAGTTTCCATCTTTGTCTACGGCTAATCCTTCAGAATCAATTCCCCAAACATCTTTTGGTGTTGTTTTTAATGCAAAATTGGCACAATTTAAAACTGTATCTGTCGACGCCACTTCTGTTGAAGTACTTCCTAAACCTGTAGGATTTATAATTCCACTTGCACCAGTTCCACTTGGACGTTTCATTGTAATTGTTTGCAATACTTTAATTGTGTTACCTTCAATTCTGATTCTATGAATTTTAGGAACATAACTTGGAAATGCATATATTTTATCATAAGTCGGTCTACAACTAGCTGTATTTGCATTTGCTGCATCAACGTTTACTCCTCTATCTGAAATAGTCCAGAACTCTTTTCCATCTGTACCAAATATTGGATATAAAGCAGAGAATCCTCCTTCTTTAAAATTAATCCCTTGAAATGTGCCAATGCTTGCAGGATTATTGAGTGTGTAATCGTTTTGAAGTGTTATTTGTGCTTCAAGCGTTTGCATAGACGCAAAAATCAAAAAAAATCCTTTTATAAATGAGGAATAATAATTTCTTGTAATTCTTTTCATTTCTATCTTTTTTAGTTATTGCAAATTTGATTTTTCTTTTTAAGGATTGTATAAATTCTATGTTATCAAATTAATTTTTCAAGTTATCATTAAGTAAAGTTATTATCAGTTTATATTAACAATAAAAAGATTTTAAAAAATGTTTGATCTTAGAAGATAAGATTCAATAAGGCAAGATTTATGATTTTAAGATCTATTTCAAATTTTCAAAAAAAGAATATGGTTATTCCGGATTTTTGGCTAATTCGTCAGTCTTTAAACCATATAGTCTTATATCTTGGAGTTTAAAAGTCTTGAATCTTACAGTCTAATTTGCCATAACCACAAATAGACCGTACCTTTGCACTATATTAAAAAAACAACAACATGACTTTTAGTGAATTGAATTTGAGCAAACAGCTTTTAAAAGCCGTAAATGATTTAGGTTTTGAAAGCCCAACTACGATTCAATCGAAAGCATTTTCTGTGATCATGTCTGGAAAAGATGTTGTTGGATTAGCTCAAACGGGTACCGGAAAAACATTGGCTTTTCTTTTACCTATTTTAAATCTACTTAAATTCTCTCATCAAATTGAACCTCGTGTTATTATTCTTGTTCCTACTAGAGAGCTTGTTATTCAGGTTGTTGAAGAGGTTGAGAAACTGACAACTTACATGAGTGTTCGAGTAGGCGGTGTATACGGTGGTGCAAATATCAATACGCAAAAAAACATGTTGATGGAGGGATTAGATATTCTAGTAGCAACTCCAGGAAGAATGTTAGATTTGTCTTTGAGTGGTACTTTAAAATTGAAAGCAATTCAAAAATTGGTGATTGATGAAATGGATGAAATGCTAAATTTAGGATTCCGTACTCAATTGAAAAATATACTTGAATTAATGCCTGAAAAACGTCAAAATTTACTTTTTTCAGCGACAATGGAAGATGATGTTGATTTAATTATTGACAATTATTTTAATAATCCACAATTAATTGAAGCGGCTCCTCACGGAACTCCTCTCGAAAAAATCATACAATCAGGATATAGTGTTCCTAATTTCTATACGAAAGTGAACCTATTAATGCATTTAATAGAAAAACATCCTGAAATGAGCAAAGTTCTTGTTTTCACAGGAAGTAAAAGATTGGCAGATTTAGTGCATGAAATAGTTTCAGAAAGATTCCCGGATTCATTTGGAATAATTCACTCTAATAAATCTCAAAATTTCAGATTTGGTGCTTTGAGACAATTTCAAGATGGAACTAATAGAGGTTTAATTGCAACAGATTTAGTTTCTAGAGGACTAGATATTTCGGATGTAACTCACGTTATTAATTTCGATATGCCTGATGATTCATCAAATTATATTCATCGAATTGGTAGAACTGGTCGTGCTGATAAAGATGGTATTGCTATTTCATTCATTACCAAAGCGGAAGAAAAATTGCAAGTTGAGATTGAAGATATGATGAAAATGAAAATTCCGATGGTCGCTTTTCCTGAAGAAGTTGAAATATCAGATATATTAATCGAACAAGAAAAACCAGTTATTCCTGGTGTAAATTATTCTCCTGAAGCAACTATCAAAGATTCTCGTGGAGCATTCCAAGAAAAGAAAAAGAAAAATACGAAAGTTAATTTGGGAGGATCTTACAAAATTGAAATTAAGAAAAAATACAAGAAACCAAAGACTAGAGGACAGAAAAAATAATCTTTTTAATCTTTCCCTTTCCTTTTGGACTAGCAGAGGAGTTGACTTATTGTTTCAAAATAAGGCGATCTTTTCTGATTAAAACACATGATTTATATTTTTTTTAAATGCTTCATTATAAGCTCTAAGCTATCGTTTTGAAAACCTTAGAAGGTGATTGATTAAAAGTAATGACTAATAAAGAGGTTAATTTTTATTTTTGAATACTGAAGAAATTTTTTGTAATATAGCTTTTACACGTATATTGTCTCTTAGGTTCATCAATGGTCTTTCGTACAATTTATAAACAAAATTTGATACTGCTAATAATACTATCCAAAAAAATATATAAATTAATATTGCTTCCAATTTATTTGAAATAACAAATATTTTAGTTGTTATTTGTAACAATGGCACATGAATTAAATACATCGAATAAGATATTTTACTTATAAATTGAAATGGTTTTAATGGAATGGTTTCATTTTTAAAACTCTCAAATTTAGGTAGAAGAAGGAATATGGATACACCTATTAAACTGTAATAATATGTTTTTAAAAAATATATACTATTACTATCAATTGTAATCGAGAAGATTAGTAGTGTAAGTCCTAATATAAAAAATATATTTTTATTTTTTTTCCAAAAACCAATGTAATAAAAATGGATATAGGCACCCGCAAGTCCATATCCAATCGTATCTAATCTTGTTATTACTAATTTTCTAAAATTCAAATCAAAATCTAAAGATGGATTTGTTTGATATTGAATTATTCTATAGGCGAGGGGGGAAATTATAAATAGTATTATCGCAATAAGGATAATGTTTTTAGGTTTCATTTTATTTTTTGTAAACTTAAAAAGCAATATCAATGTTAAAGGAAACATAAAATAGAACCATTCTTCAATAGATAAACTCCAAGATTCCCAAAATATAAAGTCATAGTTTTTATAAAAGTTTTGAAAAAACACAAAATTAGTTACTAAATATTTATTTAGAATACCTTTTATTAAACCAAAATAAACTAAGATAATATTTATTAAAAGAAATAAAAAATAATTAGGGAGTGTTCTAAACCACCTTCTTTGGATAAAGTTAAGAGCAATTTGTAAATCAAATTTTTTATTTTGTTCGGTCGTTTTTATTATAATTGTTCCGACTAAATAACCACTTAGAACAAAAAATATATCTACCCCATCAGGAAGAGGGATAAATGGAAATTTTTCCATGTAATTAAAGTCACTATGTGCGATAACAACAATGATTATGGCAATACTTCGTAATATATCAAGTCCAAATATTCTATTATTTAATTCTTCCTTCATTTTATAAATATACATATAATGCTTCGTTTTTTTTCGGATCTAATTTAATTGAGCAATGAATTTTTACTTTTCGTTTGTTAAATGAAAGCTCAGTTTTTAGAATTTATGCTTTTGAGGCCGATGTAATAGTCAAGTTTGAATTCGTCTTTTTGTACATATTTTATTTCATTTATTTTCTGATCTGTAATTCTATTATCTTTAATCATGAATAAGTTTTTTTGTTTGATGTGTTGAATTTTTTTAATCTTATTATGATTTAACATATAACTAACAAATTAAATGTAATTTAATATTTTAGAGTTTAATTAATCACTATTTTTACCTAAACAATTAAATATAACTAATATGACTACATGTTCAGTTGTCTTAAAGAAAATTCTAATTCTCAGCTTTTTTATCATGCTAAGTTCTTGTAATAAAGATAAAATTAAAACCGTACATTATCAATTATCAGGTAGTTATTCTGGAAAATTAACTGTTAATTATAGCGGCGAAAATGGAGTTTTTCAGAACGAAAGTAATGTAAGTTTACCTTGGGTAAAAGATGTAAGTCTCAGTCAAAATATTTCAAGTGTGCGTTTTTTTATTCAAAACACTTCTACTTTAATTGGACATCAATTTGAAGTGGTTACTGTAAAAATCGAAGCAAAAAATAATAATGGAAAGTATTTAATCCATCATTCGGAAAATAATTTTTATGCAAAACAAAACGGAGAAATTATAAGTGACACTTTAACTGTTGAAATTTAGTTGAATATGGATTGACTTACTTGAAGATTACTTTGTCAATAATAATAAAAAAGCACAAATGATGAGGAGTTTTGCTTTTAGTTTATGGAACACAAACCAAGCAAAATTATCTTTAGTTATCAATTAAAAAGCGAAGAATTGCAAATTCATATCAGCTTGGGCAGCTATAAATTATGGTGAATCATTTAATTTAGCCAACAGATAGCTCCATTTAATATTGTTGCAAAACTTACCCAAATCAAATATGGGATTTGCAATACTGCTGCAATTCGATTAATTTTATTGAAGGTAATAATCATAGCTAAAATGCTTATCCAAATCAACATAATTTCAATAAAAGCTAAACCTATCAATTGAAATTTGAAAAACAGAAAGCTCCACAAAAAGTTTAATGAAAGTTGAATAACAAAAATCTTAATTGCTTTTCTTTTTAACTCTTTTATTGGTGATTGAAGAATCATAAAAAAAGAAAATCCCATCAGGAAATAAAGTAATGTCCAAACGGGTCCAAATAAATAATTTGGTGGATTAAAAAATGGCTTGGTCAATTCCATAAACCAATTGTTGATTCCTGAAGAAGTCGCTATACCTGAAATTGCACCTATGGAAAGTGTTAAGAGTATACAAGCTGCTAGTTTTAAATATTTGTCCATGGGTTGTTTAATTTATTTTATCGTCTTTGATTAAATCTATTGAGCTTGGGTAGTGCTGTTATGGCTTAGCGTAGAGTAAGCGGCCGATCGATTCAGAAACAAAATAAGCATCCGTACCTTGGCATATTAATATATCTTCCTCAGATAAAGACACAAATCCATCCGGTCCAACCATTGTATCAGCTATTTCGACACCAATAATACTTCCAATTATTAGTATTGTTCCATTCAATTTGATGTCTATACACTCCTCAAATTTCATGGCTATTTTTACGACAGCATCTTCAACAAATGGCGCATAGTAAGGAGGATTAAATAATTCTTTGAAACCAGCTTTTTCAAATTCTGAAACGTCTTTATCATATCTAGCCGAAGTTTGATGTGCCTTTTCGAAATGTATTGAAGTGGTATAATTTAAAGTATATTCTTGGGTGTCAAGAATATTTTGCAAAGTATGTCTATTTACACTATCAGGTCTACTTATCAATCCATATAAAGCTGGGTTCGCTCCTAAGTGTATGAGTGAATTAAAAATAGCCAAGTTCGTATTACCAGAGACTGATTTTGTACCCACCAAAACGGCTTGTCTAAAACCAGCTAATGAATTAATGAAAGTAGCTCTATATCTTTGTTCTAACTGGTCGATATCTTCTTTTTTTAGTCTCATTTTTTGTTAATTTGTGCCTGAGCTATTTTATTTATCATCCCCTTAAAAATTAACCCATGAAAGGGAAGCACAGCATACCAATAAATTCTTCCTAAAACACCTAGCGGTCGAAAGGTAGCAGTTTGAGTTAATATCTGGTCATCATCAATTTTAAATTCTAACCACGCTTCACCAGGCAATTTCATTTCGGCAAAAAGTAGCAGTCGCTTTTCATTTTTATCTGCTAACAAAACCCGCCAAAAATCAAGTGCGTCTCCCTGCGATATTTCTGTATCACTTCTTCGTCCTCTTCTCATTCCAACACCACCTGCAAGCTGGTCCATAAACCCCCTTATTTTCCAAAGCCAATTTCCATAATACCAGCCTGTTTTACCTCCAATAGCCCATATTTTATCAAGTGAAACTGTACTGTTTTCAACCTTTAATTTTCTGACATCTTTGAAGCATCCATTAACCGGTACTTCAATAAAATTTGAAAGTCCTTTGTTTAATAAAGTACTTGTTTGTGCATCTTTCCAGCTCGAAAGTACTTGGTTTTGTTCTATTTTGTCAAATGCCATTTTTATGGCAGAATCATAATCAATGAGTTTTATGCCAAGAAGTTTTGCTAAATTATTAGGTTGGCAAGTCACTTCAATTTTCATACTGTTTACCAAATTTTTAGCGAGTGAATAGGACGTTGCAGTAACAAAATATAACCAGTAGGAAGAAATTTTTGGCGTCATCACTGGCACAATAACTATTCGTCTTTTTAAACCGCGTATTTTTGCAAATCTTAGCAGTATCTCCTTATAACTTAAAACATCTGGCCCACCAATATCGTAGCTCTTATTGTACGTTTCGGATTGACCTACAACTCCAATTAAAAATTCGACAACGTTACGAATAGCTATCGGTTGACATTTGGTTTGTAGCCAACGTGGCGTGATCATAAAAGGTAATTTTTCTACCAAATCGCGAATAATTTCAAAGGATGCACTTCCTGAACCTACAATGATGGCAGCTTTTAATGTGGTGAGTGAAAAATTTGCACTCATCAAAACAGTCTCCACATTTTTGCGTGACGATAAATGTTTTGATAATTCTTCGGTATTACTGATACCACTCAAATAAATAACTTGTTTAGCAGAGGTTTGTTCAATACGATTTTTAAAATTAGTTGCACATTGTTCTTCCATGTTTTCAAAGTCTCCCGTTTGGGTTGACATGGAGTGAATTAAATAATACGCTACATCAATATCATTTGGAATATCTTGTAAACTTTCTTTGTTTAAAAAATCTGCCTCAATAACAGTGAGCTTTTGTGAAGAGTAATTTTTCTTCTGAAATCTGTTTTTGTCCCTTACACAACAGACAACTTCATGTCCATTATCCAATAATACAGGCAATAATCTTTGTGCAATATATCCTGTTACACCCGTGAGTAAAATCTTCATAAAATAAATTTATTAAATCACTTTTCTAAAGCATTTGTTCTGTTTTTAAATATTTATTTTCTGTACTTGTGTTTACACAAAGAATTCGAAATAGCACTTATAAATCCTACTGAATGCTGATTTTTTTTGTTTTTATAAATCGATAAAATACCAGAATGCTTTTAAATTTTTACAGCAGACATGCCTCCATCCACATGCATTATTTGTCCTGTAATCCAACTTGCCTTTTCAGAAAGTAAAAATTCAGCCATGTTGGCTATGTCTTCAGTTGTTCCAATTCGTTTTAAAGGATGTCTTTGTGCGTTAGCCTCCCTTTTTTGATCACTGTTTACTAATGAAGCAGCTAAAGGAGTATCTGTTAGTGATGGTGCAATACAATTGATCCTGATTTTTGGAGCAAATTCAGCCGCTAACGATTTTGTTAAACCTTCGATAGCACCCTTTGATACAGATACTTGTGAATGAAATGGTAATCCCAATTGCACAGCAACTGTAGAGAATAATACAATAGATGCATTTTCACTACTTTTTAATTTTGGGACCACTGCCTGAATTGTTTTTATTGCTCCGATAACCTGCAATTGAAAATCAGTCATGAAATCTGCCGGCTTAATTCTTTCGAAAGTGCGCAGGTTAATACTTCCTGGACAATAGATAACTCCACTTAAGGTTTCGGGTAAAAAATCAAATACAAGGGTTTCATCTAACACATTTAATGGATAAAATCGAATGTTAAGATTATCAGAATGTATTTCATTTTTACAAAAAGTACCAAATATAGTATGACCTGCTTCGGCTAATTGGTCAGCCAGTTTTTTTCCTATCCCTGAAGAGGCACCGATAATTAAGTAAATTGCCATCAATTATATTTTTTAGTTCTTGTTTTTCAATATTTTATTCGATGTCTTTTTCTGTTGAAGGTACATTGCTTTCATTTCTGATTTCGGTATGTCTTATTTCACCACCCATAATATTGTATTTTTTAAAATTAAATATTTACTCCAAAAAGGTATCCAACCAAAGCAGAAAGTACCATTGCGATGGTTCCCCAAATCGTAATTCGTAAGATCGCTTTTTTTATGCTAGAGCCACCTGTTTTTGCAGATGTTATTCCTAAAATGATAAGAAAAATGATAGTGAAGCCATATAACCAATATTCCATTCCTTTGAGAGTTGCAAAAAGGACAACAATAAGTGGTAATAATCCACCAACAGTAAAAGAGGCTCCAGATGCAATTGCAGCTTGTATTGGATTTGCTTGATTTAATTCGTTGATACCTAATTCATCTCTTATGTGTGCTCCCAAAGCATCTTTTTCTGTGAATTCAATGGCTACTTGCATCGCAGTCTCTTTTTTTAAGCCACGCTTTTCATAGATTTGAGCCAATATATTAAGTTCTTCTTCGGGCATTTCTTTAAGTTCTAAAATTTCTCTTTCTATGTCTGCCTTTTCAGTGTCAGTTTGGGAACTTACCGAAACATATTCTCCTGCCGCCATTGATAAAGCACCAGCAACAAGTCCTGCGACGGTTGCTAAAATAATAGGCTCTCTCGTCGTACTTGCTGCAGCAACTCCTATTGCAAGACTAGAAATAGAGATTATTCCATCGTTTGCACCTAGAACTGCAGCTCTTAACCAGTTACTTCTGTGAATATAATGGCTGTCTAAATAGTTGTCAATTGTTATCATGGTATTAATCTTTGTTGTGTTAAAGTCCATATTTTATTTATTACATGTTCTTTTGATCGATTGAATTTGTTATTAGTCATCAAGCACATTTTATTGCAATTCAACAATCACTTCATTTTTTCGATTAAAAACTTCATAGGGTGCATTGTAACCATAAAAATAAAATTTGTTAGTATACGCAATACCTTCAGCATCTAAGGCCGCTATTAATTCTTTTTTATAATTTTCTATTTTAGTGTCATTTGCCCAACCGCTAAAACTGATCGCAGCAATCAATTTTGCTGGTTCTTCTTTAAATACAATGCTTGATTGATTCGGCTTAGGAAGCATGTCTTTATTTAATTTCTTAGGCACCATAAACATCATTGTTGTGGAATCCTCTAATGATACTGAGACAGGGGAGGTCATAGCTATTTTTTCATTCCTTTCATTGTTTCCAAAAATGTATCCTGCTAAAATAGAGAAGCCTTTACTTGAAGAATTTTTATACCCTTTTGAGGGAAGTTTTACGGATGTAAATAAAGTAGCTTCATAACTTCTGATTTCAAATCCGTTATATTTTTTTTTGACTAAGTAAGGATAGGTTTCAATATTTCTTTGAGCATTGATAAAATAGAGTTGTATGACTACAAACGCTATTAAGAGTATTACGAATATGATTTTTACTGTTTTCATTTTTTAATGTTTAATGAATGTTCTTTGTTTAAATATTATAGCCTTTAATGCATATTATCTGTTGTGAATAAAATACTTTCACTAGTAATTTACCAATAAAATACGGGAAAATTATCACAAAATTTAAAAAAAAATGTATGTAAGACAATTATTATTAAATATATGTGGAAAAAAAAAGTGCCAAGTTTCCCAAAAGGTATCAATTTGAAGTGGTTACTGTAAAAATCGAATCTAAAAATAGTTAATGGAAAGTATTTAATCCATCATTCTGAAAATAATTTTTTTACAAAACAAACAGGAAAAATTAGAAGTGACACTTTAAGTATTGATTTTTTTAATTGGATAAATATATAGTTACTTGAAGATTAATTTGTCATTAATAATAAAAAAAAGTGATGAGGAGTTTTCTGAATAAATTTAATTTTTTCAATTTAGCACTTGAAAATTTTTATTCAAGATTAATTAGAAATCTACGCTAAATTTGTCTCAGTTATCAAGTACAAAGAGAAGAAATTCACATTCATCGCAGCTAGGGTGGATTCTCAATTCAGCATAAATTTCAAATATAATCCCCAATGTTGAATTAAGTACTAAAGCTCCATTTTTGCTACCTAGCTGCGGTCATTTTTTACAAGGTTTCGCAAATCATTAAATCTACTTCTTGTATGTATGCTTTTTTACGAAGCTCGTTCAAGGCATTAAAATCCTCACTTGCAATCATTTCTTTTATAGATTGTTCAGTAGGAAATTCAAAAACGGCAATTGCTTTTATACCACCTTGTCCCATTACTTGCTCTTTTTTTTTCCAACGTTGTATTCCATTTCCACCAAACTTAGTAAAGACGTCTAGAATTTGAGAAATATACGATTGAAAACTTACCATATCATCTACATTTGGAACAGCATTTACTATTAAAAATGTTTTATTAGTCATTATATTATTTTTTTTACAATTGTTGTGTCTAATTTTGTTTTTTCATTTACAATGGTTCCTGTTTCGATATACAGTTTGTGTCCTGCCATAATGCCGTCTAATAATTTAGCATTCATGTTTTTCATCATTAGACTGTTCATTACATCGAAAAATCTGTTTTTCATTGAATAAGCCATTGTGCTAGATAATATTGTTTTATCTCCATTTTGTCTTATCATCAAGTCCAAAGCCATTGTATAAATTCCAGGCATTTTTTTAAGCTCGGCTACTTCAATTTTGATATTTTTTCCTTCATTCCATTCCGTTACTTTTTCTTCAGCACTTGCTCCCATCATTGTAAAATCACAATGTCGAGTTGCACCAACTCCTTCTTTTTGTGAAGAAGTAATAAATGATTTACTTACAGCAGGATGTCCATGGCAAATGTTGCCAAAGTCTGCTAATGCTTCCCAAACTTTGTCCTTTGATTGATTGATTTCAATCTCTCTTTTAATTGTGGTTATTTTCCCCATTTTTATTTATTTGTTTTTAAATTATTGAATAAAAGTTTCATTGTGCAAATGCTTTGTTTATAATCTTTAGAGCTTTTGGCTCTGGTAAGAGATCCGTAAAACGTAGAATGAATAAGTTCTGTAATTTGTCTTGCGTTCCATTCAGAATTTAATTCATTATTTTGTTGAGCTTCCTTAACTGTCGGCTCTATGGCATCTATGAATTCATCAAATGCTTGTGAAGAAGCTAATCCAACTTTATCATTTGCAGAACCTAATTCCGACATAATGTTATTGATAAAACACCCCATAAAATTTACTTTAGGCTGAACGTCAAGCATAGTTATATAAAATTGGAGTAAGCGTTCATAAGCAGATTGTTCAGAATTTGTTTTAAGTTGAGTTTTTATTCTGCTCACATTATTTTTCGCGTAAAGCAAAATGGCTTCAATTAGAAATTGCTCTTTACTTTTAAATGCGTTATAAAACGCCCCTTTGGTCATTTTTGTTACTTTACATATCTCGTCAATACCAAGACTATTATAGCCTTTGTTGCAAAACATACCAAGTCCTGTTTTTAATACATTTTCTTTGTCGTGTTTTATATTCATTTTTGAACTTTGATTAATTGACGGTGCAAATATATTCAAACAGAACGGTCTGTACAAATAAAAGTTTAATTATTTTATGTTTTCTTTTATTTAGTTTAGATTTTCAATTGTCTTGTGGGGTTTGCGGGTAGTTTACTTTTAGTTTTTAAGATACAAACCTTTATATTAACTTACTCTCGCTAATTACTAGTTGATGCGGTTAAATGAAGACAGTTTTAAAATGTCTTGCACACTGTTGTTTCTGGAAAATAAATTAAATAATCGTTAATTCCTAAGTTATCACTATTTAAAATAAATTCATGTTCTGGCTTTACTGAACCGATATTTCGAGTAGACATTTCAGCAGCAATTCTTCTTATTTCAGCATTGTTGGCTATGATAACTGGTGTAATAATTTCGCGATCCAAATAATATTCTAGTGTTCCAACATAAGGTAATTGCATACTATATTCTACTAATTTATTATTGTCATCTTTAGCCATATATTTTCCTTTTCCTGCTAGTGAACAAAATGTAATTGCTTCCCCTTGAAATTTTATTTTCATTTCAGATATATGTGAATTATGAGCTAAAACTATTTGTTTCTTTCCTCCTTTTGCAAAAAAAGAAATGTTTTCTAAAAGTAAATTCGCCCTTGTGTTCGGAGATGGATTTGCTATGATTCGACAGTATTGTTTAAGCATCCAAATGTTTTGATTAATCTCATCAGATGTTATTAAATTTAGCTTCTTTTCCAGTTTAATAAGTTTTTTCAAATATTTAGTGGTACGTTTTATTTTCCCACTTTGAATTTCAGATATATCAGGTAATTCTTGAATAAGGGCGTTGAATTCCTCAGCGACTTCAAATTGACCTATACTTTTGAAATAATTTACAGTTTGATTTGATGAATCATTTTGAATCATAATGTCATAACCGATTAATTGCACCTTGTTTAAATTATTAGTGTTATACTGTTTAATCCATTTTAAAAACAGTATAAATTCCTCGTTCTTATATATCCAATATGTCAGTTCATCAATTTTGATTTCCTGAATAGAATCTATAAGTAGGTATTCATTAAGTGCTTTAATTTCAAAGTAGTTGCATTCAATTAATATATTATTTATAGTGTGCTTTTCTATCAAGTATTGTGATAATTGAAATTGTGATTGTTTAAACTCTTTTGTACCATGTGTGCCTTCACCAATACCAAATAATTTAATGGGTTTTAAATCAGTCATTTCTGCAAAAGTAGAATCATTTATAGTGAATGGTATGGAATTGTTCTTTATTACCTCTTTATCCGTAGTCAAAAGTTCATTAGCTGATTTACCATATTCAACGTTATCAATCATTATATTTAAATTATCGAATGTGCTTATTGACTTTGAAATACAAAGGATATAAATTTTTTTACTCCTTTCGTTTACTGGAATTGCAATTTTATGGAAATTAAATCCGTTAATGGTTTCCGTGGATTTTGATTTAAATACTTTCCCATCTATATTAATTGCTAAATAACCATCACCTTTTACATATCCATTAAACTCTATAAAATGAAAGTTTTTGTTTGAAATTGATTGAAATATTTGTGCATAAGATGCTTTTCCAGAAATTTCAGTTGATAGCGAATAATTTCCATGAAAAACATTAATACTATCCAAATAAAATTCAATTCCTGACTCATTTTTGCCCCAACAATTTGGGAGGTTTAAATTATTCTTGGATTCAAAATCTAAATTAAATTCAGTGTATTGAGCTGCAGATTTAAATTCAGTGAAAACGATAATTATTATGATAAGATATTTCATTTTTTTGTTTTTATTAATGTTTGTTCTTTTTGAACTTAAATCGAAGTAAAAAATTTAAAATTTATCGACTTCCCCCAGACACGAAGTAAGAATTTCAAATTTTGTGCAAAACGGCTTTTTTGCGTTCGTATTTCTTAAAATTGCTTTTCAAAAACCTTTCCGTTAAACTTAAATATATTTCCATTTGCCATTCCAAAAAGCAAATTGTTTTTGTTGTCTTTATAAATAGTCCAAATCATTGTGTCAGATAGTTTATCACTAATTGAATAGTTTGTAAGAGTTTTGCCGTCATATTTCCAAGCTCCTGTATCTCTATCTCCAAACCAAATATTGCCTTCTGAATCTTCTTCAATAGCAAAAACGTGTTCAAGTGTACCTGGTTTTGATTTATCTCCTCTTCTTGCACTTGTGGGATGGATTAAATTATTCTTTTCAGAAAAATTAATTATTGAATTACCTTCCATTAGCAAAACGCCAATTCCATTATTTCCTATCCAAATTCGACCTTTTGAATCTGCTAAAACACTTCTTATATGCAAAAGCTCATTATCTTTTAGGTTTAATTTTTCTTTATCAAAGATATTTACAATTTCACCATCATAGTTAAATAATGCTGCATAAGTCCCAATCCAAACATTACCGTCTTTCTCTTTTGAAATATCAGTTACGCCATAAGTATTATCAGGATTTTCATTTTTGGGTTTTGGGAAGATTAAATAGTTCATTTTTATTCCGTCAAAACGATTTATTCCGTCTTCTTCACCCGCATAAAACCATAAATCTCCATTGGTTTGATTCCATTCATATTTTGGTTCGTTGTTTTTTGTCAAATAATTTGTTAACACTCCTTTGTCATACACACTTGCTCCTTTTGCAGTTCCAAGCCAAATTTTACCATTCTTGTCTTCTTGTATTGAACGGATTTGATTGTCGGATAAACCTTCATTAGTTGTAAAGTATTCAAATGATTTTCCATTATAAAAACTTACGCCTTCATTATGACTTCCAAGCCAATAATTGCCTTTACTGTCCTGAAAGATAATACGTATTCCAGAAGTAAATTTTAAGGTGTCTGTTTTTGAAGTTACTACCAATTCAGCCTTGTTAGGTTCTTTTTCTGTTGATTTCTTGTCAACGCAAGAAAAGTTTAGTGTCAATATAAGTAGTATGTTAATCATTTTCAATTTCTTGTTCATTTCGGGTTTCTTTAATATGATGCACAATGGTTTTGGCTTGTCGAAGAAGAGTATTTCGTAACACTAAACTGTCTGTCGGCACTGAACTTGATACTCAGCACAAAGCTTGATTTAAACACTGAACCGCTAATTTCTTTTAGGTGCTGTTATGCCTTCGTTGTTTTTTCATTCGTTTCAAATTCTTTCAATGTCTTCCCGTCTTTATTTTTCCATTCTGTCAGTCCATTTGCATTGCGTCCCATAACCATAACTGCTGCTGTCGATGGACTACTGAAAATATAGTCATCTGAAAATTCAAAGTATTCTCCTTTGTCTACAAGCACTCCTTCGTAAATTAGTTTTTGTCTGTAAGTAATAAAGTTTGAAGTCATTGAATTTACAATTTTCGCTGCTGCTTTGGAGTTTTTGAAAACCACAAAACCGTCAGATGTCGGTTCGCCTTGTCCGTCTGCACCACGAGCTGCTTTTATAAAAAATGATTCTTGTTTTTGTTTTGGTTTGAATTCTCTTTTTTCATCAAATACTTTATGTCCGAGAGTATTTACAAGCATTTTAATGTATTCAATAAATTCTTCCATTTCTGCTTTGTCAGACTCAGAGATTGAGGATTGAGTCGGAATAATAGAATTGTCAACCGAGTAACGATTGGCAGATTTTGCAATATCATGTAAGCGGTTTTCTAAATATTTTATGTGAGCCTTGTTTAGGTTTTCATCTTTGCTAATAAAAACAATTGCTTCGTTCCAAAAATCTTTTTGAGTTAACTGTTGATTCAGTCTTTTTAAAATTGATTCAGCTTCACCAATATATACTTGGTCTTTCCCTGCATCATCTTTTCCGAAAAGTAGATATACTCCTGTGCTTGTTAAGTCGTCACGGTCTGAACAGTCTTTAATTTTAATTCGTGGGATTTTATAAGCCTTTCCAGACCAGTTGGAAAGTTCGCAACTCATTCGTCCGTTTGGTTCTCCGTCAATGAGAAATATTTTTATTGTCTTTCCGAATTTCATTATTTATTAAGTTCACAAATTACAGGCAGATGATCACTGTAGTTTATCCATTTTTCAATGTCTGCTACTTCAAAATTTGTCATGCCGCTTTCAATTTCTCTTGATGCAAAAATATAATCAATGTGATATGGTTTTGCTTTATTTCTTTGGAGAAAAAAAGTCGGTTTTGTTTCTTTTCCTTGTCGCTCATTAAAATAGGAATGATATAAACTATTTATGTTCATTTTGGATAAATCATTTACTACGTCCGAATGATTCCACCATCTACCCCATTCATCCCAACTTGTATTACTATTAAAATCCCCAGCAAGAATTATTTTCTTAAATTTTGATTTGTTTATTTCTAAATATTTCCACAATTGTCCTATGTAGCCAAAGTTTGGCGATTTGTTTTGGCTTGTCCAAATACTCAATAATTGAAAATCATTATTCACGAGACAAGGCAAGAAGTGCTTTACTTCATGGTCTTTGTAGGTAATACTCCAGTTAATTAATTCAATAGTCGTTTTGTTTTTTGTAAAGATCCCAAGGCCTTTATTTTTATTGTCGCCTTTCCAAAGGTAATTTCCCGCCCAAGAAATATAATGTTGATGTTTTGATAATTCTGGATTTTCACATTCTTGGATAATATAAAGGTCAGCATTAAGGTCTGAAAGATGTTCAAACTTATTCCTTAACGCACCATTACAATTCCAAGTCACTATTTTCATTAATTATTCTGTCTTTTTACAATGAGGCCCAACCTATTCCCTACGCGAATCATTTTTCACTTTATTTCGCATACAAAGACACCAATTGCCCTATACACAAACCTCAAAAAGCAATATACATCACTTCAAGAATTTTATTCTCGTCAAAACTAGTTCTAATTAAATGAAGTTCCTACAGTATAAATACCTGTTTTTCAGAAAGATTTTTTTACATCTCCAAAGACAATCCTCCAATAGAATTAATTCTTAAAATCAATGTTTCATTGTTTGGATAAATACCGTTCATTTTTAATTCTTTTATATTTCCTTTTAAGAATATTCCTGGCTGTACTTCGGTGTTCAATTGCTTTTCAACCATTTGTTTTAACGTTAATAAATGTGGTTTTAAATCTACGATTGAACTTGTTCTCAATGCATCTGTTATTTTATCATTAAACAACCATTTAGCAGATTTTAACAAAGCACTTTTGGTATTCAAGTCAAAGGATAAGTCAGGAAATGATAACATTTGTTTTTCTTGATCGAACGTTGGTGTTCCTAATAAAAAAATAACTCCTTTTTTACTTCCTGAAAATCCTATTTTTAAACTTACTTGTTGATTAGAAGCTCCGAAGATTTCGATTGTTTCAAAAATGACTTTTTTTCCTTTTAAATCTAATTCTTTTCCTTTTAATTCTTTGGTCATTATTTTACTCAAGGAATCGTAAGTTGCGATAACATCTAATGTGATGTTAAAACCATTGATTTCTGGTATTTCACTCAATTTTGGAAGAGCTAATGGTTTAGCAACTTGTAGATTGGTTGTCAGTTTTGGGTTTAAAATTAATGCCAAATCAGCCGTTGCAGTTGTTCCTGTAAATTTCAAATTATCAAAGCCAATTTTAGTTGGATTTGCATTGAAATAGCCATAACTTCCTAGTGAAATTGGTTCAGCTAATATTTTCCATGCTTTTTCAGCTTCTTTTTTAAGATCTACTGCTCCAATTTGCTTGTCAATATCGTCTTCCAACCCTTTTAAAACTTTGGTTACTTCTTTTTTTAATAATTCTGTCGCATTATATTTAAAGACACTTATTTTACACGGATCAATCGTTTCAAATTTTCGTAAAGTTGTATTAGCTTTCAATTTGAAATCTGGCGTTAATTTAATACTCGTCGTATAACCAACTTCAACTTTTCGCATTGCTTCTCCATTCGTTCCACAACTAACATAAAGTCTAGGTGTTAAACATTGAGGTTTATCACTGAATAAATCTGAACATTTTGCACAATAATTTATGTTCAATGAATATTTTCCATCCACGTCAAATAGTATAGAATTCCCTTCTCCTTTAAAAACGATTGGATCACGTTGAAAAACATAAGAAAAACTTACATCTTCACAATTTTCTTCTTTTCCTGTAAATTTTTTAGGGATAGATTTGTCTGTATCCTTAAAATAAGGAGTCAAATTTATTTTGATAGGAACGACAACTGTAGAAACAGGTTGAACAATGACTGGAGCAGATTGAACATTGATTGCTGGTGCTTCAGGTAAAATTGCCCCACAAGAGCAAAGAATTAGGGCGATTAAACTGAAAGTTAAAAATTTCATACGATACATTTGAGGTGCAAATGTAGATATAAAAGATTGATTTATTTTAAAGACACTAGATTTTTAGAAGTTAGACAATAGACAAATTTAAAGATATTCATCAGTCTAATATCTATTGTCCATAAATCTAATTTCTAAAAAATTTAATTCAATTTAGCAGGATAAACCAAATCAAAAGTGGGTATCAAAATTTGAAGCATTTCTCCTGATATTTGATTCTGAAATGTATAAAAACCTCTCATTCTACCTAGTTCAGAAGTTAATTCACAGCCACTCGTATATGCATACGTTTGTCCTGGCTTTAAAATGGGTTGTTCTCCAATAACTCCTTGACCACTAACAGTATTTGGCTCGTTTAAAGAGTCAAAAATATACCAATCACGGTGAATTAATTGGACAGGACTTTCTTTCATATTTTCCATTTCAATGCGGTAATTGAAAAAAAATCTACTTTCATTTACTTGAGATAAATCAGCTCGAAAACGAGTTGTTACAGTAATCTTTACTCCTTCAGTTGTGATAGTATTCATATTTTTCTTTTATCAATTACCTCTAATATATGTATTTTATTTTATATCTGATTCGATTGTTGATATCTTATAAATTTTGAGAGTAAAAAAGGGGTAATATCATTTCTAATATTACCCCTTTTTTAAATTACAATTTTTTAAATAGATAACAAGCAGTCATCTTGTTCTACCATTGTATTTAGTTTAAGATAAATCTTTTTAACAACTCCATCAACATTTGAGTTTATTGTTGATTCCATTTTCATCGCCTCAATGACAAATAAAGGTTGACCTTTCTTAATTACATCTCCTTCTTTTACTTTTATCTCAACTAGTTTCCCTTGAAGTGGTGCTCCAACTTCATTTGGTCCAGAAGCTTTTACATTAGATATTTTTTGAATTTTAGCAGAATTATCTTTGATCAATACATTTCTTGTTTGACCATTGATTTGGAAGAAAACTTCTCTCATACCTTCATCATTTGGTTCTCCCATATAACGTAAACGGATCAACAAGTTTTTTCCAGATTCCAAATTCACCATTATTTCCTCGTTCGGTTTCAATGGAAAATAGAAAGCTGGAGTAGGCAAACATTCAACTGAACCAAAATGTTTTTTGAAATTATAAAATTCATCAAAAACCTTTGGATACATAATGTAAGAAAGTAAATCTTCTTCAGTTACGTTCTCATCGTATTTTGCTCTGAATTTAGTTAATTCAATGTCAAAGTCAATGGATTGAATATGTGCATTTGGTTTTTCTGTATACGGTTTTATATCTTGTAAAATGATTTTCTGAAGTTCCTTAGGAAATCCACCAAATGGTTGACCTAAATCTCCTTTGAATAATTGTTTTACAGAATCAGGAAATGAAATGGTATCTCCTTTTTCCATCACATCAGCTTCTGAATAATTATTAGATGTCATGAACATCGCCATATCACCAACCACTTTTGATGAAGGAGTTACTTTTACAATATCACCAAACATTTCGTTAACGACAACATAATTTTCCTTGATTAATTCAAATTTATCTTCTAAACCTAAACCTCTAGCTTGTGGTAATAAGTTTGAATATTGTCCACCTGGAATTTCGTGGTTATAAACTTCTGCCGTACCAGCTTTTAATTCACTTTCAAATGGATAGTAATATTCACGAACAACTTCAAAATAATTTGAGTATTCATTTAACTTTTTTAAGTTAAGCGGATTGTCTCTTTCGTGACCTTGAAATGCTGCTACAATTGAATTGAAATTTGGTTGAGAAGTTAAACCACTCATAGAGGCCAATGCAACATCCACAACGTCAACTCCAGCTTCAATCGCTTTCATATAAGTAGAAGACTGAATTGAAGAAGTGTCGTGCGTATGTAAATGAATTGGAATATTAATGTGTTTTTTTAATTCAGTCACTAATAATTCTGCTGCGTATGGTTTTAATAAACCAGCCATGTCTTTTATTCCCAACATGTGTGCTCCAGCATCTTCCAATTGTTTCGCTAAATCAACATAATATTGAAGGTTGAATTTTTGTCTTTCAGGATTCATGATATCACCTGTGTAACAAATACACGCTTCAGCTAACGAGTTTGTTTTTTCATTTACAATTTTGATACTGTGTGTCATTCCTTCCAACCAGTTCAAAGAATCGAAAATTCTAAAAACATCTATTCCGTTTTCAGCACTTTTAATGATGAATTTTTCTAATACATTATCAGGATAAGCCGCATAACCTACCGCATTACTTCCTCTGAATAACATTTGAAGTAGAACATTTGGAGCCGCTTTTCGGATTAATCTCAAACGTTCCCATGGATCTTCATGTAAGAAACGCATACACACATCAAATGTAGCACCTCCCCATACTTCCAATGAAAACAATTCAGGGAAATTTTTCGCATATCCTTCCACCACTTTTAACATGTCGTTATTTCTCAATCGAGTTGCAAACAAGGATTGATGTGCATCTCTTAAAGTAGTATCGGTATATAATATTTTTTTCTCGTCCTTAATGGATTGAATAAATTTTTCTCTTCCCAATTCAACCAATAAGTCTTTACTTCCTTTTGGATAGATAAGACCTTTGTCGTATGCCGGTATAATTGGTTTTCTGAATGTTTTTTCAGCGTCGTAAATTTTAACATCCGGATGACCGTTTACTTTTACTTCTCCTAAATATTTTAATAATTTTGTCCCTCTGTCTTTATCGACCCCAAATTTAGGAGATAATAATTGAGGGTTATTTGGAATAAATCCAACATTCATTGCACCTGATTGGAATTCTTCATTTCCCATTACATTAATAAGGAAAGGAATGTTGGTTTTTACGCCACGAATTCTAAATTCAGTCAACGTTCTTTTTAATCGTTGAGCAGCTCCTTTTAAGGTTCTTCCGCTCCCAGAAACTTTCACCAACATTGAATCAAACGAAGGAGAGACTTTTACACCAGAATAACAACTTCCTTCATCTAAACGAATTCCATAACCACCTGCATTTCTGTAAGCGATAATTGTCCCGAAATCTGGTTTGAAATCATTCTCTGGATCTTCTGTTGTAATTCTACATTGAATTGCCCAACCGTTACATTTTACATCTTCTTGTTGTAATATAAAAATCTGACTGTGAGACAATGGATGTCCAGCAGCAATAATTATTTGCGAACGAACTAAATCAATTCCAGTAATTTCTTCTGTAATAGTATGTTCAACCTGAATTCTAGGATTTACCTCAATGAAATAAATATTTTCTTCCTGATCGACTAAAAATTCAACTGTACCAGCATTGTTATAGCCGACGTTTTTAGCCAAGCTTACTGCGTAATTATATAATTTATTTTTCGTTTCTTGTTTTAGTATTGAGGGAGCAATTTCAATTACTTTTTGAAACCTTCTTTGAACAGAACAATCTCTTTCATATAAATGAACGATGTTGCCATAATTATCACCTAAAATTTGAACTTCAATGTGTTTAGGATTTTCAATGAATTTTTCAATAAACATCGTTGAATCGCCAAAAGCTTTTAGTGCTTCATTGGTTGCTTCATTGTAAGCGTTGACAACTTCGCTTTTTTCACGAACAACACGCATTCCTCTTCCACCACCGCCTGCAGCAGCTTTTAACATTACAGGAAAACCAATTCTTTTTGCTTCAGATAAAGCAATTTCAGAAGAAGTAAGAGAAACTTGACTATCAGGAATTAAAGGAACACCAACCAATTTCGCTTGAATTTTAGCAGCAACTTTATCTCCTAATTTTTCCATTACATCAGGACGAGGTCCGACGAAAATGATTCCTTCTTCATCACATCTTTTAGCAAACTCAACGTTTTCAGATAAAAAACCATAACCAGGGTGAATCGCATCAACATTGTTTTTTTTAGCTACAACTATAATTTCCTCAATGTCTAAATAAGGCTTTAAAGCTTCACTTTCGTCACCAATTCCAAAACTCTCATCTGCTTTGTATCTATGAAGAGAATACCTGTCTTCATAAGTGTAAATTGCAACAGTTTTGATTTTTAATTCACTGGCGGCTCTAAATACTCTGATGGCGATTTCTCCTCTATTAGCAACTAATAGTTTGTTGATTTGATTGATTTTTTGCTCTGTTTTCATTGGTTTTGCAACTGTATTAAAATGTTTAAATAGAATATAAAATTTAAAAACGACTTTTTCTTCTAAAATTAGTAGAGTTTATTTTGTGTATAAAATTAGACAATCAATTTGATTATTTGATTAAAAAGAAGGAATAATTATAAGAATTTAAGTTTGGATTTGGGACAATATTATATTAAAAAAGCTTTCCGGTATATTGGAAAGCTTTTTTAACCTTTACTACTAAATAAAGTACCTAACTAATAAACTATAACTATTGCCACAAAGGTAGGAATATTCATAGCTTTGAAATATGATTTTGGGACTAATTAGAAAAATTCAGTTGAAGTTTTATTGTTTTTTAAATTGATTTAATTGTTTGTTTATTAGTTGTTTATTATGTGTTTTAATTTAATTTTAAATAGGACAATTTTGTTTTTTAAAGCGAATTTTCATTCAAATTTTAACGTTATTTTAATTGTCTGTTAGGACAAAGTTATACAGCTAATAAAAGTATTCTTTTTCTTCGAGAAAATAGCCAAGTTTATCATTTCACGACAACCTTTCTTAAGGTGATTAAATGAAGTTTCAAGACTCTTGCCATCGTCGTACATTTTAAAAATCGTTGATCATTATGATGAGCTGATAAAGCTGTTTTTAGTTGGTCTATTTTTTTAGAAGTTGATAATTCTTCTCTTTCTACAGTTTCAAATAAATCTTTTAAAATATATCTCGAATGTTTCAATCTTCTAGCAATTCTAGATCGCTCTTCAATTTGATATTGATTAATCGTTTGAGGATTTAATAAATCAGTAACAAGTTTTACTAATTTATTATTTTCTTTGTAAAATTGAGGTAAATAAATACGTTTTGCTCCCTCATAGCATTGTTGATCAAAATCAATAGCTCGGATTCGATATTGTACATCATCAAAATCATGCGTTATTTCGACGACATAGTTATAGGATCTCATATCCCCTAATAAAGTATAAAAACAACGCTCATTGAATTTGATAAATTCTTTGGCTAATCGAGTTTTATTTGTTTTCGGATGACTTAATTCAGTAGAAATAAAATCATCTCCTGGAATTCCTGAAATATGCTCTTCTATTAATGTATTTCCATCCACAAAATAATTGATTCGATTAGGTGAGAGAATATCTTCTAATTCTAATCCTAAAATTCGAGAAATATCAGTTTTCTTGACATAGAAATAATCGTAATTGTCATTAAAGTTATTTATGATTTTTATTCGAAAAGGATTTGAATTCCCAAATAAACAAAAATCAACACTGTCCACTCTTAAATGTTCAATTACAGAAATATCACCATCCGTTTTCAATAAAGAATAGACATAACATAAGCCTTTATTAATTTCTTGAAAAATTTCAGAAGAATACATGACAGAAATCCAAAGAGTTTTCCCAACAGGAAATGACTCGGTATATTGTAATAAATAATCATAAGATAAAGGCAAATCCACTTTTCGACCGTATTTATTCAAATATTTATTGACATTATCAGAAATAGGATAACATTTCTTTTTTTTTGAAATTGAGTTCATAACAAAAATAGATTTCTTTGAATTATTTTGAATAAAATTAACCTAATTCAGTTAAATATCAATTTAATTAAAAAAATAGCCTGATTATTTATTGTTTGAAATCTTATAATTAGCTAATTGATATTGTCATTACTTATTAGATTATCATTTATTGACGGAACATTAATAAAATCATCCAATAAATAATTCGTATCTTTCGCCTATAAAACTATACTACAATGTTAAAAACACTACTACTTGTGATCTTTATTGGATCATTTTACTCTTTTACTCAAACTTCTTTATCAGCCAATACAAAGGGAGATTTGTCTGTTTTGACATCAATCCTTAAACAAAATAATGGTGTTCCCAATGAATACCTAGAAAAGCAATATCCTATTTACAAAATTCAAGGTGAATATTATCTTTCTGTTTTATGTAAAGTTGTTCCAGCTTTTAACTCTTCTAATTTAAAAGTTAACGGTATTCTTTTTGGTTCTCAAATTAAAGATATTGTTTCATTAAAAATTCAGGTTAGTAATATAGATGCAGCTTTAAATTTTCCAGGAATTATCTATTTAGAAATAGCATCTAAAGTGAGACCTGATTTAGACAAAGCAGTAAAAGATGTTCGGGCGGATTCTGTTCATTTGGGTATAAATTTCCCACAAGGTTATACAGGCAAAAATGTTTTAATAGGTATTACAGATTGGGGATTTGATTATTCTCATCCAATGTTTTACGATACTGCAATGGTCGCGTCAAGAGTTTTAGCAGCTTGGGATCAATACAAAACTTCTGGTCCAACTCCTACTGGTTTTGCTTATGGAACAGAGTATGACACTCCTGCTGAATTGGCTACTGCACAATCTGATACAGTAAATATTTATGGTCATGCAACTCATGGATCTCACGTAGCTGGAATTTCTGGTGGTGGAGGAGCTGGTACAGTTTATAGAGGTGTAGGATATGAAGCTCAATATTTATTTACAACGTTTTTAGTAGATAACGCTTCTGTTTTAGATGCTTATTCTTGGATGTACCAAAAATCAATTAGTGAGAGTAAGCGTTTGGTCATTAATCAAAGTTGGGGATTACATCACATTGGAACTTTAGACGGAAACTCTCTTTTAAGTCAAGCTTTGAATAATTATTCAGATTTAGGGGTCGTTTTTTGTAGTTCTGCAGGAAATAATGGAGCTGTAAATTTTCATATTAAGAAGTCATTTACAAACGATACCATTCTATCCCGTGTTACTTTTAATCCTTATGCAGGTTATCCAACAATGTGGGGGCAAAGTTTATCCATGTGGGGCGAAGTTGGAAATGCTTTTACTTCAGGATTAAAAGTATTGAGTTCTGGTAATGTTTTATTAAATGAAACTCCTTGGTATTCTACATCTTCAACTCCAAATTATGTAGATACATTTATGGTGACAGGTATTGATACTATATTTTATAATATTTCAGCTGATGATGTTCATCTATTAAACGGGAGACCTCAAATGAGATTGCGAGTAAAATGTACCAATGTAAGTTTGAGAATTGTTTTGAAATCAACAGCCACTTCAGGAACTGTTCATTATTGGAATGTTGTTGAATTGACAAATGATGTCGGAAATTGGGGGTTGGATTTCACCTCTTTAGGCACTGGATATATCGCTGGTGATGTAAATTATGGGATTTCTGAACCAGCTTGTACCGAAAAAGTAATAAGTGTTGCTGCACATGCATCTGAATATTTTAACTCTTCAGGAACGACCTTGTTGGGAGGAGCAATTACTTCCTTTTCTAGTTATGGACCTACTTTAGATGAACGAGTTAAACCAGATGTTTCAGCTCCAGGTTCAAGTATTGGCTCTTCTATTAATTCGTATACCGATAATAGTTATACATTACTAACATCAGTTGTTTTTAATAGTCGAACTTATCCTTTTGCTCGTTTTTCTGGAACATCTATGTCTTCTCCAATGACAACTGGAGTTGTAACTTTAATTCTAGAAGCGAATCCAAACTTAACTTCTGCTCAAGTTAAACAAATATTAATTGAAACTGCCAGAGAAGATAGTAAAACAGGTGTTATTCCTGTAGATGGAAGTTATAGATGGGGTTGGGGGAAAGTGAATGCTTATGCTGCAGTTCAATTAGCGTTAACTACTCAAGGGTTAAGTTTGAATGAAGTGGCTAAATCAGTAGATTTGGTCATTTATCCTAATCCAACAAATGAGGTGCTACATATTTCACATTCGTCTAAAAATGCAATTCAGCAAGTTGAATTAATTACGGTTGATGGTAAAATCTCTACTTTGACTCAAGAAATGGATGAGTCAATCAACGTTTCTAATTTGAAACCTGGCATGTATTTTCTTCGATTGATGATTGATGATAAATCGATTCAAGTATCATTTGTTAAGCAATAATTGTTTTTAGTTTCCTCCTTTGGAGGAGGATAAAGGAGAAGGATTTTGAGAATCGATTTAAAAAAAGATACAATTAGTACTATTTTTCAAAAAAATAATTCCAATTTTACACATTCATCATTGTTACTTTATTCAAATGATAATTGAAAAGTTAGAAAAAAAGGAGTTGTTGCGGGTCCAAGAAATTGCAAAATTAACTTGGCCAGATACTTTTAAAGAGATTCTTTCTCCTGATCAAATTGATTATATGTTGAATTGGATGTATAATCTTGAAACACTTGGTAAGCAAAATGATGAAGGTCATTCATTTTATGTGTTGATAAATGAAGGAATAGATATAGGTTT